>DATNIU010000037.1:0-18990 GCA_035604275.1 Streptosporangiaceae bacterium
ACGGACTCCCCGACCCGCCCGCCGCCACAGCCCGGCCCCGCAGACCCGGACTCACGACACGACCCGCCGCCGGATCCGCGCCCCTGACGCGAACTCCCCGACCCGCCCCGCCGCCACAGCCCGCCCCCCGCAGACCCGGACTCACGACACGATCCGCCGCCGCATCCGGGCGCGATCCCGGCTTGCGTGCCCGGGCCCTGGGTCATGTATGCCGGCCGGGCGAGAGCTGACCGTGGCCGCTGCTGGCCGCTGGGAGGTACTGTGAGCACATACCGGCCCGGCCCGGCGGTTGAAAGCTCACGACCCGACTGCCGCGGACGGCAGCCGCCCTGGACCCAGGCGGCACATCACCGGCCCGCTAGCGATGTGCCTTCCAGGAGAGTCCGGTGCAACCCAGTGAAACGGCAGTTGCCGCGCCAGCGCGGCTGATCCGATCCCCGCAGTCTTCGTCAGCGCCGACCGGCGGAACCGCCTACGCCGAGCTGTCCAGGCAGATCAGGGAGGCCGGGCTGCTCAGGCGGCGGCCCGGTTACTACACCTGGAAGATCAGCATCACTGCGGTCGCCCTGGCCGCCGGATGGGCCGCGTTTGTCCTGGTGGGCCGATCGTGGTGGACGCTGGCCGTGGCCGCGTTCCTCGCCGTCATCTTCACTCAGCTGGGCTTCCTGGGCCACGACGCCGGGCACCGGCAGATCTTCGGCTCCCGGCGGGCCAGCTACGTCGCCGGCATTCTGCTCGGCAACCTCGGCATCGGGCTGAGCTATGGCTGGTGGGTATCCAAGCACAACAGGCACCACGCGCACCCCAACACCGAGGACCAGGACCCCGACATCATGCTCGGCGCACTGGCATTCACGTCCGCTCAGGCGGCCGGCAGCAGGGGCGCTGCCAGGATCTTGTACCGGTACCAGGCGTACCTGTTCTTTCCGCTTCTGCTGCTTGAGGCGGTCAACCTGCACGTCGCGAGCATTCGCGCGCTCACCAGCCGGGCGTCGCGGCGCAAGCCGACCGAGACAGCGCTGCTCACAGCGCATTTCGCCGGATACCTCAGCCTCGTGCTGCTCGTGCTGGGGCCGGTCCGCGCGCTGGCGTTCATCGCGGTACAGCAGGGCCTGTTCGGCCTGTACCTGGGCTGCTCGTTCGCTCCCAACCACAAGGGCATGCCGATTCTGAGCGCCGACGACCGCACCGACTTCCTCCGCCGTCAGGTGCTCACCTCCCGCAACGTCAACGGAGGCTGGCTGACCGATCTCGCGCTCGGCGGCCTGAACTATCAGATCGAGCACCATCTGTTCCCATCGATGCCCCGCCCCAACCTGCGCCGCTCTCAGCCCCTGATCAGGTCGTTCTGCCAGCAGCGCGAGGTCTCCTACTGCCAGACCGGCCTGGTGGCCTCCTTCGGCCAGGCGCTGCGCCACCTCAACTCGATGGGCAGGCTAGCCACAGCGGCGGTGCCGTAGCCAGCGACATAGCACGGATTCCGTGGCCATATTTCTCATATAACGGGCGTTAACATCGCTGAAAGCCGTGCTAAGTGCGTTCCCTTAACCTGGAAGATCACGGAGCGTGAAAGTGCAGTCGGCGGACGACACGTAGAGTGACGCGGGTTACGCGGGCCCGGCCGGCGGCGCACAGGTCCTTTGTCCCTACCGACACAGCGGCACTACGGCCATCATGGTTCATGCGCCGGGGCTCCGCCTGGCGCCTGGCAGCAAGGAGCAGGCACGGTGGAGGAAGCAGACTCGGCTGACGGCGCTCTGCTGATGGACGCTGCGGCCCTGCCCCAGCTGCACGCTGCGCTGCGTGAGGCCGGGTATCGCGTGGTCGGGCCCACGGTCAGGCAGGGCGCGATCATCCTTGACGAGCTCGAGTCGGCCGACGACCTCCCGTTTGGCTATGGGGTTCAGCTGAAGCCCGGCGGCTACCGGATCAGGCAGCGTGATGACACCGCCGCTTTCGGCCATTCGGCCGGTCCGCAGTCGTGGAAGCAGTTCCTGCATCCGCCAAAGGAGAAGATGTGGTCGGTGCGCCGCTCAGACGGCAGCCTTGAGGTCGAGCCTGCCAGCGAGCCGGAACCGCGACTGGCGTTTCTCGGCGTGCGCCCGTGTGATCTGCGCGCAATCGCCATCCAGGACCGGGTACTCGGCCAGGGCGCGCACTCCGGCTCGCGCTACGCGGCCCGCCGGGCCGGCGTCTTCATCGTCGCCGTGAACTGCACCGAACCCGGCGAGACCTGCTTCTGCACGTCGATGGGCGCCGGGCCGGGCGCCGGGCCCGGTTACGACCTGGCGCTGACCGAGCTCGTCGGCGACGGCGCGCATCGCTTCGTGATCGATATCGGTTCTCCGGCCGGCGCTGACCTGCTCGCCAGCGTGCCGGCCAATCCCGCGGATGAGGCCACGGCAGGCCGCGCGCGGACGGCGGTCTCCGACGCGGCCGGGATGATGGGCCGGTCGATGCAGGCCGAGGGCCTGCGCGACCTGATGGCGTCCAGTACCGGCGCCGCGCGCTGGGACGATGTCGCTTCCCGCTGCCTCACCTGCGGGAACTGCACGATGGCCTGCCCGACCTGCTTCTGCACCACGGTGCAGGACGTGACGGACCTTAGCGGCGAGCATGCCGAGCGATGGCAGCTCTGGGACTCCTGCTTCGATCTGGACTTCTCTTACCTGCCGGGCGGGCCAGTGCGGTCCTCGGACCGCAGCCGCTACCGGCAGTGGCTCACCCACAAGCTCGGCACCTGGCATGATCAGTTCGGCAGTTCCGGCTGCGTCGGCTGCGGCCGGTGCATCGTGTGGTGCCCGGTGGGCATCGATCTGACGGAGGAAGTCGCCGCCTTGCAGTTCGAGGCACAGCAGTCCGAGGCACAGCAGTCCGAGGCACGGCAGCGGGAGGCACAGCAAGCCGAGACACAGCGGGCCCGGGCAGAACAGGCCGAACTCGGGCGGGAGCGGTGATGGGCGGAGTGCTGCCGTCGGCGCTCGCCGCCCACTCCTTCCTGCGCGGGTTGCCGTCCGACGATGCTGCCAGGCTCACCGAGATCGCCGCCGAGGTTTCCGTGCCCGCAGGCCACCGGTTCTTCGAGGAGAACGGCCGGGCCGATCGCTTCTGGCTGATCAGGACCGGCCACGTCGCGCTTGACATGCATCTGCCTGGACGGCCTCGGCTGATCGTGGAGACGCTCGGCGACGGTGACATGATCGGGATCTCCTGGGTCGCCTCGCCGCAGGAGTGGCAGTACGGCGCCGAGGCGGTCCAGCCGACGACGGCGTTCGAGTTCGAGGCCGCCGCGGTGATCGCGCTCTGCGACAGCGATCCGGCATTCGGATATCAGCTCACCCGGCGCCTCCTGGCCGTCGCCAGCCGGCGGCTGCATGCGAGCCGGGTCAGGCTGATGGATCTGTACTCGGCCCCCGGCATCCATGCGGGGGCGTCGTGAACTCACCCGCGCTGCCCGTGCGGTACCGGGTCACATCGAGCCAGGCCGAGACCCACGACACGGTGACACTGGCTTTGGAGCCAGTTGACCGGCCGATCGTCGTTCACCGGCCCGGGCAGTTCACCATGCTGTACGCGTTCGGCATCGGCGAGGTGCCGATCTCGATCAGCGGTGAGCCGGACGGCGGCACACTGATCCAGACCATCCGATCGGTGGGCGCGGTGACCCGCGCGCTCTGCTCGGCGGCACCAGGGCAGATGCTCGGCGTGCGCGGGCCGTTCGGTACCGACTGGGGAGTGGCCGACGCGGCCGGGCGCGACCTCCTGATCGTCGCTGGTGGCATCGGCCTGGCGCCACTGCGCCCGGCGCTGCTGACCGCGCTCGGCGCGCGCGAGCGCTACCGGCGGATCACGGTGCTGATCGGGGCCAGGTCGCCGGCCGAGCTGGTGTTCGCCGGGGAAATGCTGGCATGGCGTGACAACGGCGCCAACGTGCAGGTCACCGTCGACCGGGCCAACGCCGGCTGGATGGGTCACGTCGGCGTCGTCACCCAGCTGATCGATCGCGCGAAGATCGACCCCGAGACCACGACCGCGCTGGTCTGCGGCCCCGAGGTGATGATGCGCATGACCGCCCGCGCCCTGCTCGGCGCCGGAATCGGGCCGACGGACATCCGGGTCTCGCTGGAGCGGAACATGCGGTGCGGCATCGCCGAGTGCGGGCACTGCCAGCTCGGTCCGCTGCTGCTCTGCCGGGACGGCCCCGTCGTCAGCTATCAGCGGGCAGCCCCGCTGCTCGCGGTAAAGGAGCTGTAGCTATGGCCCGCCCGAAGCTCGCGGTGTGGAAGTTCGCGTCCTGCGACGGCTGTCAGCTCACCCTGCTCGACTGCCAGGATGAGCTGCTGGCGATCGCCGCCGAGGTGGACATCGTGCACTTCACCGAGGCGACATCGACCGATCTGCCGGGCCCCTACGATGTCTCGCTGGTCGAGGGATCGGTGACCACCCCGGATGATGCCGAGCGCATCCAGCAGGTCCGCGACCAGTCCAACCTGCTGGTGACCATCGGGGCGTGCGCCACGACCGGCGGGATTCAGGCGCTGCGCAACTTCGCCGACATCGCCGACTTCACCGCCGCCGTCTACGCCAGGCCCGACTACATCCAGACCCTCGCCACCTCCACGGCCATCGCTGACCACGTCAAGGTCGACTTCGAGCTGCGCGGCTGCCCGATCGACAAGCGGCAGCTGCTCGAGCTGCTCACCGCGCTGCTCGTCGGGCGCAAGCCCCGGATCCCCGGGCACAGCGTCTGCTTCGAGTGCAAGAGCCGCGGCAACACCTGCGTCATGGTGGCCCACGGCACCCCGTGCCTCGGCCCGGTGACCCAGGCCGGGTGCGGCGCCATCTGCCCGGCATTCGGCCGCGGCTGCTACGGCTGCTTCGGCCCGGTCGCCGCGCCGAATACGGGCTCGCTCATTCCCCAGCTCGCCCGGCTCGGCATGACCGAACTCGGCATCGAGCAGGTGTTCTCGACGTTCAACGTCGCCGCGCCGGGTTTCTCGCCGCAGTCCCGTGCCCGTTCGGCCGGGGGAGACACCGACCGACCGCGGCCCGTGCCCTGACCGTCAGCCTCGCTGACCGTCAGCCTCGCAGGACCGCTCGGCCCGCGTAACCGCTCGGCTCGCGCTGACCGTCAGCCTCGCAGGACCGGTCGGCTCGCGTGACCTTTCGGCTCGCGTGACCTTTCGGGCCACATGACCATTCGGCCCGCGTGACCGTTTGACCCGCGCCGACAGGCGGTCAGGCGGTCGCCAGGTCGTGCAGGACGGCCGACGTGAGGGCGTCGGTCGCTGCGGCGACGGCGGGAGTCAGACCCACCCCGAAGCCGAACTCGGCCGCCTCCACCGCGTGCACGATGAGGCGGTCGGGCATCAGGTTGAGCGCCCGCGCCAGTCCGATCGCCTCGCCCAGGCCGAGCCCGTGCGAGCTGACCGGGCGCACATGCTCGGCGCCGGCCTGATCGAGGACCAGCCGGTGGATCCGGCCGGGAGTCACGGGATCAGCGCGGACGGCGTCGACGACCAGCGCGAGCGACGCCCCGGCCCACGCCTCGATCAGCCTGGCCGGCTCGCCGTCGCTGACCACGAGCCGCACGTTGTCCGCGACCTGGTCGCGCAGCCGCGCCAGCACCTCAGGCCCGGCACCGTCGTCGCGCCGGAACTCGTTCCCGACGCCGATCACCACGACGGCGCGGTTCCCGCCCGGCTCTCCCGCGGGCCCGCCGGCACCCGCTCCCGTCGCCGCCTGGTTCACCTGCGGTCCATCCGCAGCGTCAGGAAGTGCGTCGAGCACGAGATGCACGGGTCGTAGTTGCGGATGGCCTGCTCGCAGGAGTGCGTCAGCGACTCGTCGTCGAAGTCGAGCCGGTCCTGAACGAACCCGCGCAGATCCTCCTGGATCGCGGCCTGATTCTGCGACGTCGGCGGCACGATCCGCGCGCTGCGCACGATCCCGGCTTCGTCCAGCTCATACCGGTGGTAGAGCACGCCTCTCGGCGCCTCGGACACGCCATGACCGATCCCGGCACGAGGCGCGGCTGACACGAACGACTCCGCGGGCTGCCGGTATCCGTCGATCAGCCGGAGCGCCTCCTCGACCGCGCAGACGATCTCGACCGCGCGGACGATGATGCTCTGGAACGGGTTACGGCAGACCGATCCGAGCCCCGCGGCGCGAGCGGCCTGCGCGGCCAGCGGAGTAAGCCATTGCGAGTTCAGCGAGTACCTGGCCAGCGGCCCGGTCATGAACGTTCCGCTGCGGCCGGCCAGCCTGGCATGCAGCGCGGTGGAGTGCGGGACCTGCTCCTCGATCACGTGCTCCTCGTACTGCGCCGCGGCGAACTCCAGGCCGCCGCTGGTGACCAGCGTTCCGCGCTCGATCGGATAGCGGCCCGCCTCCCGCAGCGAGAGCAGCTCGTGATCGCAGCTGAAGTCCGGAAAGTCGAACCCGGCGACCCAGCGCACGGTCTCAAGCGCGAGCTCGAGGGTCTCCCGCAACTGGAGCGCCAGCGGCGCCAGCTCTCGTGCCGACGGCACCCGGTAGAAGCCGCCGACCCGCACGTTGACCGGATGAATGGACCTGCCGCCGAGCGTCGCCATGATCGCGTTCGCGGTCCGCCTGAGCGCGAGCCCGCGTTCCACGATGTCGCGGTGGTCACGCGCGAGCTCCACCGCGCCCGGGTAGCCGAGGAAGTCGGGGGCGTGCAGCAGGTAGATGTGCAGCGCATGGCTGGAGATCCACTCGCCGCAGTACAGCAGCCGCCGCAGGTCGGCCAGCGGGCCGGGCAGGGTCACCCCGCAGACCTCCTCGATGGCCTGGCAGGCGCTGGTCTGGTAGGCCACCGGGCAGATCCCGCAGATCCGCGCCGTGATGTCCGGCGGCTCGGTGAACGACCGGCCGCGCAGGAACGCCTCGAAGAACCGCGGCGGCTCGTAAATGTCCAGCCGCACCTCCTCGACCTGCCCGGCACCCACCCGGACGTACATGGCCCCCTCGCCCTCGACCCGGGCGAGGCCCTTCGTCACCAGTGTGCGGTCCGCCCGATGCGTCATGTCCACCCCGCCAGCGCAGGCCGGCCGCGGCTAGCCCGCGACCGTGCCGTGATGTGATCAGCCTCTCAGAACTGCCAGCCTGCCGCCGCACCGGAATCGGCACCAGAGACCAACGGCCCGTGCTTACGCCACTGCGCTTGCCCTCATCGTCACGGTGGCCTTCATCCGTCGCCGGCCGGACGTGATCACCGACACAGTCCCGCGGAAGCCCCCCTCGCTGTAGTTGTCGGTGACGTAGACGGCGCCAGTCCGCGGGTTGACCGCCACCTGGTCGGGGAAGGTCACGTTGCCGGTGCGGAGGGTGGCCAGGACGGCTTTCGTCCGACCGCTGATCACCGACACCGACCAGCCGGCGTAGTTGGCGACGTAGATGGTGTTGGTCCGCTGGTCTGCGGCGACTCCGAGCGGGCCGGTGCCGACCTCGATGGTGGCCGTCACCTTCCTGGTCCGCCCGCTGATCACCGACACCGTGTCGTCGTTGTAGTTGGTGACGTAGACGGTGTTGGTCCGCGGGTCGACCGCGACCCCGCTCGGGTCGCTGCCCACCGGGATCGTGGCTGTCACCTTGTTCGTCCGGCCCCTGATGACGGAGACCGTGCCATTGCCTGAGCCGTTGTTGGTGACGTAGACGGTGTTGGTCCGCGGGTTGACCGCGACCGCGGTCGGGAAGGTGTTCACCGGCATGGGAATCGTGGCCGTCACCTTATTGGTCCGCCCGCTGATCACTTTGACCTTGTCGCCGTTGGTGGTGACGTAGATCCTGTTGGTCCGCCGGTTGACCGCGATCGCGAGCGGGTAGGTGGGGATCGGGATGGTGGCCTTGACCTTCCTGGTCCGCCCGCTGATCACCGATACCGTCAGGCCGAAGGGGTCGGTGAGGTACAGGGTGTTGGTCCGGGGGTTGACCGCCGCCTCGGACGGGCTCTGCGGGGCAGTGGTCACGGGGATGGTGGCCGTTACCTTGTTCGTCCGGCCCCTGATCACCGAGAAGGTCCCGTCGCCAGAGTTGGCCACGTAAACGAGGCCGGTCCGCGGATTCGCCGCGATCCCTTCCGGGAAGTTGCCGACCAGGATGGTGGCCGTGATCCTGGGCACCGCGGCTGGCTGGCTCGCTGCCGCTGCCGCTGCCGGGGATGCCGCGGCCGTCGTGCCCGCCGCCGCCGTCGTACCCGCCGCGCCCGTCGTGGGCGCCGATAAGGCGATGGCCGCCACGGTCAGGACGGCTGCGCGCTGGATGAATCTCATGATGTCCTGCTTCCTCGCGGACCCGGCTGACCAGGGAGCCGGTCCACGTACGGCTACTTCAGGAGCTGCCGGGCCATTACTATTCGCTGCACCTGATTGGTGCCCTCGTAGATCTGGGTGATCTTGGCGTCGCGCATCATCCGCTCGACCGGGTAGTCACTGACATAACCGTAGCCGCCGAGCAGCTGAACCGCGTCGGTAGTGACCTCCATCGCGACGTCGGAGGCAAAGCACTTGCAGGCCGATGAGATGAACGTCAGGTCCGGCACGGTCTCGCCGGACATCGCGCGCTCGGACCTGGCGGCCGCCGCATACGTCAGGTGCCTGGCGGCCTCGACCTTCATCGCCATGTCGGCCAGCATGAACTGGATACCCTGGAACTCGGCGATCGCCTTGCCGAACTGCCGTCGCTGCTTGACGTATCCGGCGGCGTAGTCGAGCGCCCCCTGGGCGATGCCGAGCGCCTGAGCCGCGATCGTGATCCTGGTGTGGTCAAGCGTGGCCAGCGCCGTGCGGAACCCGGCCCCCTCCTCCCCGATCAGGCGGTCGGCGGGGATCACGCAGTTGTCGAAGTACAGCTCACGGGTCGGCGAGCCCTTGATCCCGAGCTTGTGCTCCGGTGCGCCGAAGGAGAAGCCGGCATCGTCCTTCTCCACCACGAACGCCGAGATGCCGCTCGCGCCCGCCTCCGGCTCGGTCACGGCCATGACCGTGTAGAACCGGGACACGCCGGCATTGGTGATCCAGCGCTTGGTCCCGTTAAGCACGTATCTGTCACCGTCGCGGACCGCACGAGTCCGCATCGCCGCGGCATCGGAGCCCGCCTCCGGCTCGGACAGCGCGTAGGAGAACATCGCCTCACCGCGCGCGACCGGCGGCAGGTAGCGCTGCTTCAGTTCCTCGGAGCCCGTCAGGAGCAGCGGGACCGTGCCCAGCTTGTTCACCGCGGGGATCAGCGAGCTCGAGGCGCAGGCACGCGCGACCTCCTCGATCACGATCACCGTCGCGAGCGCGTCGGCGCCCGCTCCGCCATAGGCCTCAGGGATGTGGACGGCGTGCAGCTCGTTCCTGACCAGGGCGTCGTGCGCCTCCTGCGGGAACTCGGCGAGCTGATCGACCTTCGCCGCATGCGGGGCGATCTTGTCGTCAGCGAGCCGCCGCACCGACTCGCGGAGCGCCTCGTGCTCATCGGACAGGGCGTAGGCGGTGAAGTCAAGGGTCATGCAACCGATGGTAGGTCTTTCCCGCTGACCTCCGGCCGCCAGCCCGCAGACGCTCCGGCCGCCGCTCCCCGCGATACGGCGCCCGCCGACCGCCTCCCGCACCCCCATTCCTCCTCGCCGCTCGCGAGCGCCGCCCGCGTTGTCCCATTTGCCGCGTCAGGCGGGACCAGCCACGGCGGGCACATCAGGCCGGTCATTGACCGGCTGCGGGAAGATCACGGCGAACACCGCGGGACGGGGCTTGACCAGCACCAGCTGACCGCCGTCGGAGGCGGCTACGGACCGGGCCAGCGCGAGGCCCAGCCCCGTCCCGCCGGCGCCGCTCACGCTCCGCTCGAAGATCCTCGGCGCCAGGTCGGGCGGCACTCCCCTGCCCTCGTCGCGCACCTCGATCACGACCGACCGCGGCGTCTGGGAGGTCCGGATCGTCACCGTCCCGGCGCCGTGCGCCAGCGCGTTGTCGAGCAAGGTCGCGACCACCTGCGACACGCCGCCCGCGCTGACGTAGGCGCGCAGGCCCTTCTCGCCCGCCACCTCAAGCTTCCTGCTCACCGCGCGGAACGCGGGCTCCCACTCGATCACCTGCTGAGCCACGATGTCGTCGATGCTGGAGAGCTTCGGAGCGCCGGACGACGAGCGCCTGGCCCGGCCGAGCAACTGGCCGACCACCTGCGCCAGCCGGTCGGTCTGCGCGAGCGCGGCCGTCCCTTCCTCCCGGACGACGTCGGGGCAGTCGGCCGCCTCGACCATCTCCTCGAGCCGCATGGACAGCGCGGTCAGCGGGGTCCTGAGCTGGTGCGAGGCGTCGACGGCGAAATCCTGCTCGGCCGAGATCAGCTCGGTGACCCGCTGCGCCGCCTGGTCGAGCCCCTCGGCAACCCGGTCGAGCTCGCCGATCCCGTACCGGCGGCCGACCGGGCGGGCGTCACCGGAGCCGATCCGGTCCGCCGCCCTGGCCAGGTCCTGCACCGGCCGGGAGAGCCGTCGCGCCTGCGTCATCGCGAGCCCGCTGGCCAGCAGGATGGCTATCAGCGCGGCGGATCCTACCCGGGCAAGGGAGAACCGTGCCGGGTGCGACCCCGCCGTGGCGAGCAGCCCAGCACCGAGGAGCACGATCGCGGCGGCGGACACGCCGAGCATCGAGGTCACCAGGCGTCGCTGCATCACCCGGCTGCCTTCGCGCTACCGGTCCCTGCCACTAGCCAGATGGCCTCAGTCACCGCGCTCGAATCTGAAGCCGACGCCGCGCACCGTGGAGATGAAATGCGGGTGGTGCGCGTCGTCACCGAGCTTGCGGCGCAGCCAGGACACGTGCATGTCGAGCGTCTTCGTCGAGCCCCACCACTTGCTGTCCCACACCTGCCGCATGATCTGATCCCTGGTAACGACCTTCCCGGCCTCGGTGACCAGCAGGTACAGCAGGTCGAACTCCTTGGAGGTGAGCTCGATCTCGCGGTCGCCGAGCCAGACCCTGCGCGCGTCGGGGTCGATCCGCACCCCCTGGACGACCTGCGTCTGCGATGCCCCCCTGCGTAGCAGGGCGCGCACCCTGGCCAGCAGCTCCGCCAGCCGGAACGGCTTGGTGACGTAGTCATCGGCCCCGGCGTCCAGTCCGATGACGGTATCCACCTCCTCGGCACGCGCCGTGAGGATAAGCACCGGGGTCGCCTGGCCCGCCGAGCGCAGCCGCCTGCACACCTCAAGGCCGTCCATCCGGGGCAGCCCGATGTCCAGCACGATCAGGTCAATCCCGCCGGCCCGCGCCACCTCGAAGGTCCCCGGCCCGTCGGCGGAAACTCCCACGTCATAGCCCTCACGTCGCAAAGCCCGTGCCAGCGGCTCGGCAATAGACGGGTCGTCCTCGGCAAGCAATACGTTAGTCATGTCCAGATGGTACGGCGAACAACCGCATTCCTCCGCCCGCGACGCACCGTCGCGACCGCAACTATTTAGTCAAGACATTGTTGTCCAGTCTCGGCCTCTGACCTGCAGAAACGTAACACGACTAATACGTGCACGCCCAGGTTTGAGTAAAACAACTCTGGTCCAGCCGCTAAAGTCGAATTGCTGCTACGAATGCCCCGGAGCCAGTGCGCAACGAAAGCCAGCCCGGTTCGTTTGAATATGACGGAGTTTCACGGATCTGCTGGCGACTTGGCCAGTGCCAGCCGCGCGGGGCCACCATCCGCGGCCTTCCCCGCCGGGATGAACGCACATAGCACGGATTTCAGTCATGTGAACACCCGTTTTATGATGGCATGTGGCCACGAAATCCGTGCTATGTGGCCGGGTTGTCTCGTCAGCGGTCGCGCTGGATCCCGGTTTGTCCGGTTTGCGGAGGAGGGCCGGGGCGGTACCACCGCCGAAGCCGGGCGGGCACGAAGTCAGACCGGGGTGACGCCGTGGCGGCGGCGGGAGAAGGTGCGGTCCTTGCCGCGGGCGGCGGCGAAGCGGCGGATGAGCTCCGACCGCAGGTCCTCAGGCTGGACGATGTCATCGATGACAAGTTCCCCCGCTAGCCTGAGCACGTCTATATCGGCCTCATAGGCGTCGCGGAGCCGTTTCGTCTCCTGGTCTTTCTCGGCGGGGTCGGCGATCGCCGCGAGCTTGTTGTAATAGACGGCATTTACCGCGGCCTCGGCCCCCATCACGGCGATCTTGGCCGTCGGGAGCGCCAGTGTAGCGTCGGGCTCGAAGCCGGGACCGGCCATCGCGTACAAGCCGGCGCCGTAGGCCTTGCGAACCACGACGGAGATCTTCGGCACTGTGGCCTCAGACACCGCGCTGATCATCTTCGCGCCGTGCCTGATGATGCCCTGCTTCTCCACCGCGGTGCCGACCATGAACCCGGGCACGTCCGCCAGGAACAGCAGCGGCACATTGAACGCGTCGCAGATCTGGATGAACCTGGTGGCCTTGTCGGCCGAGTCCACGAACAGCACCCCGCCCTTGAACATCGGGTTGTTCGCCACCACCCCGATCACCTGGCCGTCGAGCCGGGCGAAGCCGGTCACCAGTTCCCTGGCCCACAGTTCGTGGATCTCGAACAGCGAGCCGGCGTCGACCAGCCCGCGCAGATAGCGCCGCATATCGAACGCCTGCCGCTCGCTAACCGGGACCATGGCGCGCAGGTCGGCGGCCTCAGGGTCGCGCGGATCCGCCGCCGGCGGTGACTGCTGCCAGTTGCCGGGAAGGTAGGACAGGTACGCCCGGATCGCCGCGATCGCGTCGGCCTCGGTCGCGGCCAGGTGATGCCCGCAGCCGGAGACCGTGCAGTGCATCCTCGCGCCGCCCATCTCCTCCAGCGTGGTCTGCTCCCTGACCACCATCTCGACCATCCGCGGGCTGCCGAGGTACATCGACGCGTTGCCGTCCACCATGGCGACGTAATCGCAGAACGCCGGGATATAAGCGCCTCCGGCCGCCGACGGGCCGAACAGCGCGCAGACCTGCGGGATCGCTCCTGACGCCCGGACCTGGGTGTGGAAGATCTTCCCCGCGCCCCGGCGGCCAGGGAACATCTCCACCTGATCGGTGATCCGGGCGCCGGCCGAGTCGACCAGGTAGATCATCGGCAGCCCGGCGCCGTAGGCCTTCTCGATGATCCGGATGATCTTCTCCACGGTCCTGGCGCCCCAGGAGCCGGCCTTCACTGTCGAGTCGTTGGCCATCAGCGCGACGGTGCGACCGCCGATCGTAGCCGTTCCGGTGATCACGCCGTCGGCCGGCAGCCCGTCGGCGGCATTGTTGGCGAAGACACCGTCCTCGGTGAAGCTGCCGTCGTCGATCAGCAGCGCGATTCGCTCGCGCGCGAAGAGCTTGCCCGCTCTTGCGGCCGATTCGTGGTACTTCTGCGCACCACCCCGGCTGATCCTGGCACGGAGATCCGCGAGGTCGGGATGACCCGGCGCGGCAGGCTGGGCGGGCGCGGCAGGCTGGCCGGGCGCGGCAGGCTGGCCGGATGTTGCCGATGGACCCTGGGGGGCCGGATGTTCAGCGGACCGGGTCGCCGGCTCGTTCTGATCTGCGTTCACGATCGCGAGCGTACCGACCAGCCCGCAGTCGCGGTTCGGTCGGCTGACTGTCGGAGGGTTGCGGCAGAGTTGGGGCATGTACGAGACCGAAGCGGAGCTCGACGAGCTCCAGGCCATGCTGGACGCTTCCTTGTCGCGGTCGACGGCTCATCTGCAGTCGATCGTCAAGCCCGGAGAGCGGACCCTCAGGGCGCGCCAGCTCGTCCGGGTGATCACGGGCATGTGCACGCTGGCGCTGTCCACCGTCACCGCTACCTGCGAGCCACGGGTCAGCGCCGTCGACGGCCACTTCCTGCACGGTCGCTGGATCTTCACGACCGCCAGGTCGGCCGCGAAGGCCACCCACCTCGGCGCACGGCCGGCGGCCAGCGTCGCGTACCTGCGCGGCGAGGAGGTCGGCGTGTTCACCCACGGTGCGGCCGAGCTGCTCAACCCGGCCGGCGGCCCAGACGATCCGGAGTGGCCAGCCATCCTTGATCACCTCACCGCGCACTACGGGCAGTCGCCGATGAACTGGGGTGACGTGGTCGGCTACCGGCTGCGGCCGCACTGGATGGTCGCGTTCGCGTCCGATCCATCAGCATTGATGGCCACCTACGAGCCATCCGCCTAAGACCGCATCTCGCGGTAAGCCCTCGGCGCAGCCCGGGCCAGGGCACGGCACGGGCCAGGGACGGCGCGACCGTTAACGCGTGGGCTCAGCGTCCCCGGTGACACTTTCCCTACGTCTTGCGGTGATCAAACAGGGCCGACCGGACGCTCAGGCAGGGATCGTTCGGGTGCGGGGGCCGGCCCGAAGCACCTGCGACGGGAGCTGGCGGCCGACGATGCGCTCCGCGTCTGCTGCGGCGTCGATCATCGCGTCTAGGTCGATCCCGGTATCGATGCCCATGTCCTGCACCATGTAGATCAGTTCCTCGGTGGCGATGTTGCCGGTGGCGCCCGGGGCGTACGGGCAGCCTCCCAGACCGCCGACCGACGCGTCGAAGTCCACGACGCCGAGTTCGAGCGCCGCCAGCACGTTGGCCAGCCCGGTGCCGCGCGTGTTGTGGAAGTGCAGGTTGAGCGGCGTGTCCGGGTGCGCCGACCGGAATTCCCCGACCAGCTCCCTGACCCGGCCTGGCGTCGCCATTCCTGTGGTGTCGCCGAACGAGATGCTGTCAGCGCCGTCGGCAACCGCACGCCCGGCCACCCGCACGACCCGCTCCACGGGCACGTCCCCCTCGTACGGGCAGCCCCACGCCGTCGCCACGATCACCTGGCAGCTCGCGCCGCGCTGGTGCGCCTCGTCGATGATCGAGGCGATGTCGTCGAGCGACTCTTCGGTGCTGCGGTTCACGTTCTTGCGGTTGTGGGTCTGCGATGCCGATACCACGGCCTCGATCTCGGCCAGCCCCGCGTCCAGAGCCCGCCGGGCGCCGCGCAGGTTAGGGACCAGGGCGGAATAACGAACGGTCGCCGCCCGGTCGATCCCGTGCCAGACCTGCTCGGCATCGGCCATCTGCGGGATCGCCTCCGGCCGGACGAAGGACACGGCCTCGATCCGGTGCACGCCAGTGGCCGACAACCGGTCGATCAGCTCGATCTTGGCCGGGGTTGGGACCGGGTCCTCGTTCTGCAGGCCGTCGCGCGGGCCTACCTCGCGGACCGAGATCTGGCTGGGAAGATCAGACACTCGCGGCAACCTCCTCCTGCCTGGCCTACCCACGCTAACCCGTGTGCCGCACGGTTCATGCCGCGAGGCTCGTTTAGGAACCGGCCCAGTTCGGGCGCCGTTTCTGCGCGAACGCGGCGATGCCCTCGCGGCGGTCGGCCGACCCCGCTGCGGTACGCCAGGCGGCGTCCTCGACGTCCAGGGCGGCAGCCAGGCCGAGCCCGGCGCCGTTCCGCAATGCCCGCTTGGCCGCCCGGACGGCGACCGGGGAGTTCGCCGCGATCTGCCGGGCCAACTCGAGCGCCTGCGCCCGCGCGGTCCCGGCGGGAACCACCCGGTCGGCCAGCCCGATCGCGAGCGCCTCGTCCGCGCCGATCTTCCGGCCGCTGAAGATCAGGTCGGCGGCCCGGCCGGGTCCGATCCGCCGCGCCGAGAGCTGGGTGCCGCCGCAGCCGGGCACCAGGCCGACCGTGACCTCCGGCAAGCCGAAGATGGCGGTCTCGTCGGCCACTATCACGTCGCAGCTCAGCGCCAGCTCGCAGCCACCGCCCAGGGCGAACCCGTGCACCGCCGCGATCACCGGCTGCGGCAGCGCGAGCAGCGCCCCGAACGCCGCCCGGAACACTGGCCGCTGCGCCATGATCTGCGCCTCGCTCATCGCGGCCCGTTCCTTCAGGTCCGCGCCCACGCAGAACGCCCGCTCCCCCGCCGCCGACAGCACCACGGCCCGGATCATCGGATCGGACCCAAGCACGGTGAACTGCTCGGCCAGGAACTCCAGACTGGCCGTGTTCAGCGCGTTCATCGCCTCCGGCCGGTCAAGCACGACCTCGGCCAGCCCGTCGGCCACCAGTCGCTGCTCCGCGCCACCACCTGCGCCCATAGCGATCAGGCTAGATGAATGGTCGGCTCACCGTCTTGGGTGGTGAGGGGCAAGGGATTCCCCTGAGGTTCCCCCGCACTGCCTCCCGGCCCACGCCGTCCTGGGACGAAGCCGCAGCGATGGGAGCGGGGCGGCGGTTCGCGGGGCTGGACGAGGCCGCCCGCCTGTCTGGCCGCACGGGCATGATGCCTGACCAGTATCCTCATTTCCATCGAGTCAGACGGTCCCGAGGCAATCAACGGCGAGTACCCCTGGTCCTCCACAGTTCACACGAAAGTAGCCATACATGAATAGAATGCGTAAGTTACCAATTCTTCTGCTTGCAGGATTAATCGCTCCAATTATGGCATTGGGAGCATCCGCTCCCGCCCAGGCGGCATCAACGCAGGTGTCAGTGACCGTCACCATGTCAAATGTGGTCAAATCACCTCCGTGACCTGGAACTATGTCGCCCCAGCCTCACTGTGCAGTCAGGACCGGCTGTTGTGGGGCAACGGCTACACCGTGACCGAAGCCCCCATCGTGCAAGCGAACTGCTTCCAGCGACCCTCGTGATGGCCGGAAACCGCCGCGACGGTCACGCAGACCGCCGCTCCCTCCGGGGAGCGGCGACTGCTGGCCTGACCGCCAGCATCACGCTCGCCGCAGCCGCCTGCGCAAGCTCTTCCACGCACAGCAGTGGCCCGGCCACCGGAACAGCACTGGTTCGGGGTTATTCCATGATCTTCGGGCTGGCACCGATAAGACCGGGCACCCAGCTAGGACTTCTGTACGCCGCCGTGCACAACAGGAGCCGATCGCCAATTGCCATCAGCTCAGTTACATTGATCGGCCGTGGCGTCCGCACCGTCATCAAGATCGTAGAAGTCAAGATCGCACCACTGGAGACGGGGAACAAGGGCGTGCCCGGCGGCGCCTACGAGGTCTTCCCGCCCGCCGCATATTGGCCACCTGCAGCCTCATGCGGAAAGCAGCCCCTAGTCCGGCTACACGGATTCCGGCTAGCGCCCGGAGCGCTAGCCCGAGTCTGGATCCGCATCCAGGGAGCGAGGCCCGGCCCGTTCCTCATCACCGGGGATCTCGTGCGCTATCGGCAGAACGGGGTCAGCTACCGGCAGGTCATCCCGACCGGCTACAAAGGCTCTGTTAGCAGGAACGCGCCGTTCATTCCGATAGACAAGGAGCAGGCCCGATGCGTGAAGAGCGAAAACGTGCGACCGCTCAGGGGACATTATCTCCGTAAGCCGAAGAACTACAACTAGCTAGGCAAGGGCGCCACCGTTGCGTCCGCCGAACCCACACCGCTCTCCGGCAAGCCTTGAGGCGCAGCGGCTAGTGACAAGATCAGCGCGTCATAGACATGCGCATCGGGAACGGCTTGAGAAGCCCGACCCTCCGCCAGCCCGCCTCATCAATGAAGCCGTCAGGTACAGGAGTCAGAAGCCTCGCCCATGACTGCGGGCAGCTCAGGTTACACCCGAATGCCTGACCGACCGGCTCTGGTGCGTGGGATGCACGAGTGATGGCAGTAGACCACCCCGACATAGTGAGTTACCTGACTGACGGCCACAGCGAAGGTGCTGACGTCCTCGGTGACCACAATCCTGCCCTCCGCCACCGCCGCCGCGAGCACACGCCCATCGTCAACCCCGCGAAGCTCGGGCCGTGCGCGATCAACGCAGTGGCGTCGTAACCGTCGGCGAGATCGTCAGCAAGCCATGCCAGGTAATGCTCATCCGGCAAGAAACGGATCTGGACGCACGCACTCAGACGGCATCGAGAGTCCGACGGCGTTCCCACGCGGCCAGCGCTTCGTCTTGGCTGGCGCGGTGGCGGCTGATCAGGTCATCGATCTCGTCCTGGTAGTCGGCCTAGTACACCAGCGCGTTCTGCACGTCGGCGACCGACAAGCCAAGCGCATCGGCCACGACGGCGGCCGTGCGTTCTTCCTTGCTGTGCTGGAGCCAGGCCTCTGCTACTGTCCACACCTGCGGTCCGACTGACAATGCTGCACGCCGTTCGCCACTGACCGTCGCAACGAAGACAACACCCGGATAGGCCTGCATCCGCAGCGAACCTCCCTAGTCATCTGTTCGGTCGCGCCGGTCCGCCCGTGCCGCCTGGTCGCCGACAAGGCCGAACAGGACGCTCTGCACTCGCTTGATGTCCGGGATCTCGGTCAGCACGAGCTGGCCTTGCTCACCCGGCGATTCCACGATCAGGCGGCCGCAGCCGAGCAGCCGGTCTATCACGCCCTGGGAGAACGACACATCGCTGATCCGGCTCAGCGGAAAGTCGCGCCCCAGCCTGCTGATGATCCCCTCGCGCAGGCGGAGCCGCCGGGTGGTCACCTCGTAGGTCGTGGTTCGCCAGCGCAGGAACGGCACGCCGAACCACGCGACGGCTGCCAGCAGAGCGGCAACGCCGATCGCCGCCCTGATCTCCCACAGATGCGACGCGTTCTGCGGCAGGAAGAAGATCACCACGACTGCGGCGACCACAATCACCGCAAGGATCAAGGCCGGCCTGAGCATCGTCTTGCCGTGCGGGTGCAGCCGCAGCACAAGCCGCTCACCCTCCACCAAGTCATCAGTTCCGGCCACATCTCCCATGATGTCAGCTACTCCCCCGGTCCGCCGGTCCTAAGCACCGGACCCCGCCGGGTCCCGACCTGCACGCTTACGCTGGCGCGCCCGGCAAATCGTCAATCCGCTTGCGCACGTACGCCAGATCCCGCTGCCACTGCATATTGGCCGGATCAGCCGCCGCCAGCCGCACCGCGATGTCCAGGCTGGCCTGGTACGCCGCCCGCGCCCCCGCCAGATCCCCCGCCGACACCGCCACATCCCCCAGCTTGTCGTGGCTGACCGACAGGTCCCGCTGCCACCCGGTGTTAGCCGGA
>DATNIU010000038.1:0-43268 GCA_035604275.1 Streptosporangiaceae bacterium
ATATCAGCACAGAAGCCAGAATCCATATCAGCACAGAAGTCTGAATCGTCGCCGGCCTGCCGCGCCCGCGCCGGGTGTGCTGGTTCTGGCCGCGCCCGCGCCGGATGTGCTGGTTCTGGCCGCGCCCGCGCCCGGCCCGAACCGTCGGCGAGACCGCCCCGGGCTGTCACGCCTCGACTTAGCACGGCTTTCAGTGATGTTAACACCCGTTTTATAATGGTATATGACTACGAAATCCGTGCTAAGTGAGCTGAGTCTCGACGATACCAGGGTGGTATGACTGTTTTATCCCTTTTTACACCAGGCCGACTGGGCGGGCCGACTGGGCGGGCCGGAGCATGACAGCGCCCCCGGAGCGAGAGGCTCTCGAGGGCGTGCCCTGCGCCGGTGTGAGGTCGCCTCTCGGCGAAAGGCTCGACGCGGCTCCAGCCAGACGGTATTCCGCGAAGGCAGTGGTTTAGGCCCGGGGGACTCATCACACCGACGGTGGCTGCAACACATCGTGTGGCCGGCGTATTCCGCCGCCGGTGACGCGGAATCAAGGCACTCGCTCCCGCCGTCCGCCGGCCGCGGCAGAGGGATACGCTGAGAAGCCAGGTCTGGGCGATATGAGCGGAGGCTCGCACGATCCAGGTCTGGCCCGGTGTAAGGAGCGGCTTGGATTGGTTGCGTACATCTCGCCGGTGGGCTGCATCGGCGTTATCACCGTCGCCACACGGGGGCAAGCCGGCCCAGGAGAAGTGCTGGTCAAGATCCGCGGCGGGACCGAGACCTTCATCGCATGGTCGCCTGAGCCGCTGGTCAGGGGCACGACCGTCCTGGTCATCGAGACCCGCGGCGAGCGCACTGTCGACGTCAGCGCGTGGACCGACCCCCTTGACCCTCTCCCGGAAGATCCCGGCTGGCGGTAACCGGCCGCGGCAAGAACGTCAACCCCTGATCTGGAGATGAGAAGAAATGCTCGGCTACCGTGTTCCAAGGCCCGACGAGGCGATGCTGATTTCCGGCGGCAGGTACGGCAAGAACGGCGCCCCGTTCCGCGTCGTCACCGGTCACGGCGCGCTGGTCCTCCCGTTCATCAGGAAGGCTAACTTCCTTACCCTGTCGATGTGCGAGTCGGAGGTCACCGAGACCTGCGTCACCAAGCAGGGCATCGCGCTGAACGTCAGGGCCGTGATCGCGTTCAAGGTCGGCAACGACGAGGAGAGCATCGTCAACGCAGGGCAGCGGTTCCTGTCCGACCAGGATCAGATGTCGACCCTGACCGGCCGGATCTTCTCTGGTCACCTGCGTTCGATCATCGGTTCGATGACGGTCGAGGAGATCGTCACCGAACGCCAGAAGCTGGCCACCGAGGTGCTGGACGGATCGAAGGCGGAGATGGCCAAGATCGGCCTGTCCGTGGACTCGCTGCAGATCCAGTCGATCGACGACCTGAACACCGGCTACATCGACGCGATGGCCGCTCCGCACAACGCAGCGATCCAGCGGCAGGCGCAGATCGCGCAGGCGCAGGCGAACCAGGCTTCAGCCGAGGCCCAGCAGCAGTCGCAGCGCGCCCAGGCCGAGTACGCCAGGCAGACCGCCGTGGTCCAGGCCCAGTACAAGGCCGAGGTGGACCAGGCGCAGGCCAAGGCCGCCCAGGCCGGGCCGCTGGCTCAGGCCCAGGCGCAGATGGAAGTGCTGACAGCGCAGGCGGAGCTGGCCAAGCGGCAGGCCGAGCTGCGGGAGCGCCAGCTCGTCGCCGAGGTGATCAAGCCGGCCGAGGCCGAGGCCGAGAAGGTGCAGATCCTGGCGAAGGCCGACGCCCAGCGGGTCACCATGCAGGCCGAGGCGGCCGCCTCGCACAACCGGGTAGCACTGGACCGGATGCTGATCGAGCAGCTGCCGCAGATCGTCAAGGAGGCCGCGACCGGTCTGGCCGGCGCAAACCTCAGCGTCCTGAACGGCGCCGAGGGCCTGAGCGAGATGGCGGCGGGCCTGGTCGCTCAGGGACTGACCATTCTCGACTCGGTGAAGAAGGGCCTCAGCGGCGATCAGTCGGGAGCGGTAGCCGCCCGGTTGATCAGCTCGGCGGACACCGGCGACGCCGGGCCGACCGGTGCCGCGACGCCCTGACCAGGAACGCTCCGACAACCTGATGGCCAGCCGCCGTCGCGACCTGCCGGGCCGCTGCCGCGACCGGCTGCCCGGCCGCTGCCGCGACCACCTGACTGGCCTGGCCGGTCGCCGTCGCGACCGCCTGCCCAGCCGCCGTGGCGACCGCCTGACGGGCCACCGCCCTGGTCCGGGCCCGCCCCGGACCAGGGCAGCCTTACCCGCCGGAGCAAGCGGCTGGCTTTGCGTTCATGCGAAATTCCCTCAGTTCGCGCTCGGGGGCAACCGAGCATGCCGCCGCACGCATTGAGCGGTCATGAGGCACGCGGATAACGACGGCGTCCGGAGATGAGCGCACGCCGCGACGACGAGTTCACCGCGTTCGTCACAGCCCGCCTGCCGGCCCTTCGCCGCGTCGCCTACCTGCTGTGCCAGGACTGGCACGGTGCCGATGACCTGGTTCAGGCGGCGATCACCCGGCTGTACACGCACTGGGCCAGGGCGCAGGCCATGGAGCATACCGAAGCCTACGTGCGCGCCATCGTGTTCAGGGAGTTCCTCGGTGAGCGGCGGTCTGGCTGGGCACGGCGGGTCAGCCTGGGCGGTCAGCTGCCCGACGACTCCGGTCCCGCGCCGGATCGCGATGCCGCGCTCGACGTTAACGCCGCGCTCCGTGCCCTGCCTCCGCGCCAGCGGGCGACCCTCGTGCTCCGCTACTACTGCGATCTGACCGTGGAGCAGGCCGCTCAGGTGCTCGGCTGCACCCCGGGAACGGTCAAGAGCCAGACGTCGAAGGCGCTCAGCTCGCTTCGGCACGCGCTCGAGCCGGCCGCGGCGGCCGATCCAGATTCCGGACCGCGAGGGCGGGCCGCGGCCCGCGGTCACCGGGAAGGTGCATGACCATGGACGAGAACGCCGTGCGGCTGGTGCTCGAGCGGGCCGCGGCTACGGACGGGCCGCGGAGCACGGTGGACGTCGCACGGGCCCGCAGGACGGGCAGGCGGCGGCTGCGCCTGTGGCGGGTCATCCTGCCTGGCGCGTCGGCCGCAGCGGTCGCCGCGATAGCGGCGCTGGCCGGCGGCATGCTCCCGCTCGGTCCCGCGGCGGGAGGCACGGCGGCCCGGCACGGCCCGCATCCGGTGGTCGGATCGAGGTTCCCGTGGCTGACCAGCGCCCCGGCGACCTTCAGTCCGCTGGTTCCTTACGCCGCGTTCGGCTGGCTGCCTGCCGGGTTCTCGATCGCCGGCGCATACGGCGACATGATGCACGAGATGTCGAACAGCGTCGCGAGCACGCACTGGGTGCCGCTTCAGGCACAGGATCCGGCGATCAACCGCACGCTGACCGGGAGCGTCGGCGCGGCCGGAATCTGCCATCTGACCGGCCAGGTCGCGTGGCCGCCTGCCGGGCCGCCAGGAGGATCCGGCAGCCAGTCCGCCGCGGGTCCGCTCCGTCCTGGGCAGCGCCGCTACCCGCACGGCCTGGCCTGCGAGTACAGCGGACCCGGCCTGACGACGCTGCCGCTGACCGGCCCGGCGCCCGCGGCTGGCGGCGGACGCGGGTTCTGGGCGGTGAATGACGGTCTCGTCTGGGAGTATGCCCCGGGCGCGTGGGCCGAGTTGTTCTTGTCGGCCATCCACGGCGCCGCGCCCATGACGGCCGCCGGCCGGGTGCTGCTCGCCGAGGTCGCCGCGCACATCAGGTACCGTTCGGCCGCGCGCCTGGCATTCCCGTTCCGGCTGCGCGGCGTGCCGGCCAGCTGGCATCTGACCGATGCGTGGCTGACCACGTCCGGTGACCGGCTGGTGGGAATGACCCTTGATCTCGGACCAGCCGCCGACGCTTACGCGCTGAGCATCTCGGCGCAGCCGGCCGGCGGCCCGAGCGGGTGTACGTGGGACCCGACCGGACCTGGCACGTACCAGAGGGTGATCATCGACGGGGCCACGGGGATCCTGCGCAGCGTGGACCTGCCAGGCAAGCATTTCCAGTCGCTGTGCTCGGCCAGCGTGGACGGGCTCCGGCTCGATATCTCCGTCGATCGCAGCGCACCGGGTACCAGCGACAGGCCGCTGCCCGGAGGCGCTGGGTTCGGCCGGGCCCTGGTCATCTTCTTCGACCACCTGAAACTGCTCGGTCCGAACCCGGCCGGCTGGACCACCCGCCCGCTTGGCTGACCCGGCACGCCGAAGCCCGCCCCGGACCGCTACGCAAACAGGAGTCCTGCGGGCCTTGGCGCGGAGCAGATCTCAGGCATGCCCGGCGGCCTAGAATGCGGTGCGTGCTGCCTGACCCGTCGGCCCCTGGAATATCACCCGCGGCCGAGTTCATGGTGACCAAGCACGAGGGCGAGTCGGATTACGGTGCCGTGATGCGGCCGGACGCTCCGTCGGCGCTGATACTCGGGGACGCCGGGGCAGCCCTGGCCGGGATGCCCGGCGGCTGCGTGCAGACGGTCGTCACCTCGCCGCCCTACTGGTCGCTGCGCGATTACGGTATCGCCGGGCAGATCGGCCTTGAGGCCACGGTCGGTGAGTTCATCGACGTGCTTGCCGACGTGTTCGACGGCGTCTGGCGGGTGCTCAGGGCCGACGGGACGCTCTGGCTGAACATCGGTGATTCCTATACCTCGGGAGGCCGCACCTGGCGCGCCCCGGACCGGAAGAACCCGGCGCGAGCGATGTCGGTCCGGCCGCCCACGCCGCACGGGCTGAAGTCCAAGGACCTGATCGGAGTGCCCTGGCGGCTGGCCTTCACGCTTCAGGAACGAGGCTGGTACCTGCGTTCGGACATCATCTGGAACAAGCCCAACTGCCAGCCGGAGAGCGTCAGCGACCGCCCGACCCGCTCGCACGAGTACCTGTTCCTGCTCAGCAAGAGCGAGCGGTACAGATACGACGTCACGTCCGTCCCCGGGCCGAATGGCCGTCGCCTGCGCAGCGTGTGGGACCTGAACACGCAGCCGTGTGCGGAGGCGAGCGGTCATTTCGCCACGTTCCCCGCGGCCCTGGCCGAGCCGTGCATAAGGATCGCGAGCAGCCCCGGTGACCTTGTGCTCGACCCGTTCGCCGGATCGGGCACGACCTGCCTGTCCGCCGGCCGGCTCGGACGCAGGTTCGCCGGGATCGAGCTGAACCCTGGCTACCTCGAGATCGCCAGGTCCAGGCTCCTGCGCGGCGGCTTCACCGAGGTCGACCCGGACCGGATCGGCCAGCACGGCAGCCGTCCCGGCGCGATCGCGGCCGACCGGGCCGCGGCCGACCGGGCCGCGGGTGAGCGGGCCGCGGGTGTGCGGGCCGCGGGCGAATGGGCCAGCGGCGAACGCGAGTGACCGAGACCGCGCTGCTCGTCCCGGTGCCCGAGGCCGAGCCTGTCGTTGGCAGTCTCCGGGCCGAGTTCCCGCTCGGCCGGCCGCCAATGCCCGGCTGGCTCACAGCCTGAGACCTGGCGTCCTGCCCCGGCGGCCGCCAGAACCACAGGCCGGTGGCCGCGGGGTTCTTGAGCCCGTGCTCCCGGGCTCAAGGGCGGATGGTTCTGGATTCGCTGGCGAGCCGGGCTGTAGTGTGCTGAACAGTGACTATTCACCGTCAGCCGTGCCTTTCGGGGAGAATCGGATGAGAACGCTCGCTGTCGGATCACGGACTCGCCGCGCACTCGCCATCGCGTCGGCCGCGATGCTCGCCTCGGGCGCCGTGGCAGGCAGTGCCGCCGCACTGGCCTCGGCCAGCCCGGCCAGGCACCTGTCGCCATCCTGGCACGGCCACCGGCTGCCGAACCGGATCTACGCCCCCTATCTCGAGGCCTGGACGCGCGACTGGCTGCCCGCGGTCGCGGCCAGGTCGGGAGCGCGCTATTTCACGCTCGCGTTCTTGCAGACGGCCAAGCGCGGCTCGTGCACGCTGACCTGGAACGGCTACCGTGCCCAGACGATCGCACAGGGCCGCTACGTCAAGCAGATAGCCAGGCTGCGCGCGATGGGCGGTGACGTGATCCCGTCGTTCGGCGGCTACAGCGCCGATCACGCGGGCACCGAGATCGCTGATTCGTGCGCCAGCGTCCAGCTGATCGCGCAGGCCTACGAGTCGGTTGTCCGCAGGTACGGCGTGACCCGGCTGGACATGGACGTGGAGGACAACTCGCTCGGCGACAAGGCGGGAATCGCCCGCCGCAGCGAGGCGCTCGCGCTGCTGGAGCGCTGGGCGGCGAGAACGCACCGGCGGGTCCAGATCATCTTCACCCTCGGCGTCGAGCCCGGCGGCATGCCGGCTAACTGCCTGGCCATCCTGAAGAGCGCGGTCGCCTACGGAGTCAGGTTCAGGGCCGTCAACATCATGGCCTTCGACTACTACAACACCAGCGGCCGCAGGCCGTCTGACATGGGCGCCGAGGCGCTCAGCGCGCTTCGGGCGACCCATCGCCAGCTAGCCAGGCTCTTCCCGCATGCGCGGGGCCGGAGGCTGTGGGCGATGGAGGGCATCACGCTGCTGCCCGGCATCGACGATTTCCCCAAGAAGACCGAGGTCACCTACCTGAGCGACGCGGACGAGGTGCTTGACTTCGCCAGCGCCGTGGGCCTGCCGCTGATCAGCATCTGGACGATCGAGCGGGACAACGGCCGCTGCCCTGGCGTGATCGACAGCAACTCCTGCTCAGGCATCAGACAGCAGCGCTGGGAGTTCAGCCATCTGCTCGAAACCTATCGAAGCTGGTAGCCGAGAACGGGTTACGCGGTTTTCCGTGCCGGTTCGGCGCTGGCCGCCGTGCACCGTTATGCGGAATGGCTGTAACCAACCGGCACACGCCGGCGTACCGGGTCGGTCAGCGCGGCCGTGAGCTGGTCGAGGGCCTGCACCGTATGCGCGCTGACGACGGCGTCGCAATGCGGCCAGGCTGCGGCCATGCCCCCGGCCAGCGGCTGGTAGGCGGCGCTCTTGGTCCGCGGGTTGACCCAGACGATACGGAACGCGACCAGCGACAGCCTCGCCATCTCGCGGCGCAGCAGGTCTGGGTCGCCGGTCTCCCAGCCGTCCGAGATGATCACGACGACCGCGCCGCGGGCCATGCCGCGCCGACCGTAGAGATCGTTGAACTCCTTGAGCGCCGCGCCGATCTTGGTGCCGCCGAGCCAGTCGGGGGCGATCTGGCCGGCCCGCCGCAGCGCCGGGCCGGGCAGCGATCTGCCGAGCACGGGAGTCAGGCGGGTCAGCCGGGTAGCGAAGGTGAAGACCTCGGCGCTGGCGCCTCCTGCGGCGCAGTACAGAAGCTGGATCATCGCCCGCGCGTAGGGCTCCATCGAGCCGGAGATGTCGCATAGCACCACCAGGCGACGCGACCTGCGGGCCGGCGTCCGCCCGATCAGCCGGTACGCGTCGCCGCCGGTCCGCCGGGCCTGCCGCAGCGTCCACCGCATGTCGGTGTGCCGGCCGCCCGGCCTGCGCCGCTGCCTGCGGGACCAGCGCTCGGGGACGGCCAGCGTGAGCTGGCACATCAGGCTGGCGAGTGCGGAGAGCTCGTCGTCGGACAGGTCGGCGAAGTCCTTGGCCGCCAGCCGCTCGGTGGCCGTCCCGAGGTACCGATGCTCGGTTTCCGGCGCCTCCTCGTCCGACGGGTCAGCCTCGGCTTCTGCCTGCTGTCGCTGACCGTCCCTGGCATGCAGCTGGGCGGCCCGGGCCGCGCTGGTCAGCAGGTCGTCAGAAGACCGCGGCGGCGGGCCGGGGAGATCGTCCGCGTCGGCGTCGGCGGTCTGGCCGGCCGCGTCCGGCAGTCCGCCGAACACCTGTCCGAACACCGAACGCAGGACCTCTGCCTGGTCCCTGCTCGACACCAAGGTCGCGAGCGCGCAGAGGTACAGGGCGCGCCTGGTAGCCGGGCGGGCGACGGTCACGGCGGCGGCGAAACGCTCGCAACGGCCAGGTCCGACCGGCAGGCCTGCCCGCCGGAGCGCGGCCCCGAACCGGGCGGTCACCTCGGCGAGGTCACTGGACGCCGGGCCGTCCGGGTCCGGGCCGTCCGTGGCCCGGCCCTCTTGGGCTGGATTGTCTGGGGCTGGGTCGGTGGTGGCTGCGATGGCCGGGGCTGGGTCGTCTGGGGCTGGGTCGGTGGCCGCTGGGCCGTCCCCGGTTGCGCTGGCGGCGCGCGGCTCGGTCAGGGACGGGCGACTGGCCGGCGGATCGCTAGCCATCGCCGCTGACCAGCGCGGCGAACCCGGCTACGCGGACCGTCCGCAGGTCTTCCGCGTACTTGAGCACAGCGCCCGCAGTCCGCTGCGCGGCATCGCCGTCAAGCTCGGTGGTGCCGAGTATGTGCAGCGCGCCGGCCCAGCTGATCGCCTCGGCGACTCCGGGCGGCTTCGCCAGGTCGATCTCCCGCAGCCTCGCGACGCCGCGGGCCACCTGCTCGGTGAGCGGGACCGCCGCGCCGGGTACCCGGCGGCGGATGATCGCGGCCACCCGGGACACGTCCGGGTAGTCGATCCAGTGATACAGACAGCGGCGCTTCAGCGCGTCGTGCAGATCGCGGGTCCGGTTGGACGTCAGCACGACGATCGGCGGGTATGCGGCCCGCCTGGTGCCGAGCTCGGGGATGGTAACCGCTGACTCGGCGAGCAGCTCGAACAAGAAGGCCTCGAACTCGTCGTCGCCCCGGTCCACCTCATCGATCAGCAGCACGGCCGGGCGCGGGCCCGGATGGTCGAGCGCGGCGAGCAGCGGGCGCTCGAGCAGGTAGTCATCGCTGAACAGATCGGCCTCGCGCGGTGTCTCGCCGCGAGCCTCGGCGAGCCTGATGGCCAGCAGCTGGCGCGGGTAGTTCCATTCGTAGAGCGCCTCGGCCGAGGTCAGGCCCTCGTAGCACTGAAGCCGGATCAGCGGCGTGTCAAGCACCGATGCCAGCGCCTTGGCCGCCTCGGTCTTCCCCACCCCGGGCTCACCTTCGAGCAGGATCGGCTGGCCCATCCTGGTCGCCAGGAACAGCGCGGTGGCGAGCGGCTCGTCGGCCAGATAGCTGGCCTCGCCGAGGGCGGCAAGCAGCGAGTCCACGTCGGGTAGCTGTTCGGCGAGGTTGCTCATCAGTCCATCATCGGGCAGGTCTGTCCATGATCGGGCAGGCGGGGCAGCCTGACGGGCCGCCGGCCCGGCCCGCCCGTTCTTGCGCAGCCGCTCCCGCTCCGCTCGGCTGCTCCGGCGCGGCCCGGTTCCCGCTCCGTCCGCCGCCCGCTCCAGCGCGGCCAGTCCAGCCCGGCCCGTCCGTTCTCGCGCGCCCGCCCCAGCCCTGCCCGCCCGCTCGTGCGCGCGAGCGCGGTCACGTGATCGCCAGGTCGGTTCGCAGCGGCCGGCCCTGGATGGCGCTCCATACGTTGGCCGGGGTCAGCGGCATGTCGGCGTGCCGCACCCCGAAGGGCCTGAGCGCGTCGAGCACGGAGTTGACCACGGCGGCTGGCGAGCCGACGGTGGCCGACTCGCCGATGCCCTTCGCGCCGATCGGGTGGTGCGGGGACGGGGTGACGGTCTCGCCGAGTTCCCAGGACGGGCATTCGACCGAGGTCGGGAGGAGGTAGTCCATGAACGAGCCGCCCAGGCAGTTGCCCTCGGCATCGAAGGCGATGACCTGCATCAGGGCCATGCCGACGCCGTCGGCGAGCCCGCCGTGCACTTGGCCCTCGACGATCATCGGGTTGATCCGCACGCCGCAGTCGTCCACCGCGATGAACCGCCGGATCCTGACCTCTCCGGTGCCAGCATCGACGTCGGTCACGCAGATGTAGGCGCCGAACGGATAGGTAAGGTTCGGCGGGTTGTAAACGGTCGAGGCGTCGATATGGCCCTCTACCCCTTCCGGCAGCTCCAGGCCCGAGTGCGCGGCCATCGCGATCTCGCCGATCGTCCTGGCTTGCTCCGGGTCTCCCCTGACCTGCCACCTGCCGTTCAGCCATTCCAGATCGGAAGGCGAGACCTCCAGCATTGCCGAGGCGACGATCCTGGCCCGGTCACGTACCTTCCGCGCCGCGATCGCGGCCGCGGCCCCGGAGACCGCCGTGGACCGGGATCCATAGGTGCCGAGCCCGAACGGGGTACGGTCGGTGTCGCCGTGCACCACCTCGATGTCATCCGGTGACAACCCGAGCTCGGCCGCCACGATCTGAGCGAACGTCGTCTCGTGACCCTGGCCCTGGGTCTGGCAGGAGATGCCGAGCACCGCCTTGCCGGTCGGGTGCACCCGAAGGTCGGCGCCGTCGGCCATGCCGAGCCCGAGGATGTCCATGTGCTTGCGCGGCCCGGCGCCGACGCCCTCGGTGAAGAAGCTGACTCCGATGCCCATGTACTCGCCGCGCTCGCGCTTGCCTGCCTGCTCGCGGCGCAGCTCGGGATAGCCGGCGATCTCCATCGCGAGCCGCAGCGCCCGCGGATAGTCGCCCGAGTCATACTCCCAGCCGGTGGGGCAGGTGTAGGGGAACTGCTCCGGCCTGAGCAGGTTCTTCATCCTCAGCTCTGCCGGGTCCAGGTCAAGCTCGGCGGCCAGCAGGTCGACCATTCGCTCGACCAGGTAGACCGCCTCGGTGATCCGGAACGAGCACGAGTAGGCCACACCGCCCGGCGCCTTGTTCGTGTAAACGCCGGTGACCTCGCAGTGCGCGGCCCGCAGATCATACGAGCCGGTGAAGATATGGAAGAAGCCGGCCGGGAACTTCGTCGGCTGCGCGGCGCCGTTGAAGGCGCCGTGATCGGCGAGCACCCTGGCACGCAGCCCGAGGATCCGCCCGTCCCTGGTGGCGGCGATCTCGCCGTGCATGTGGTAGTCACGGGCGAAGGATGTGGACATCAGGTTCTCTGACCGGTCCTCGACCCACTTGACCGGCCGTCCGGTCACCATCGATCCGACAATGGCGCAGATGTATCCGGGGTAGATCGGGACCTTGTTGCCGAATCCGCCGCCGATGTCTGGCGAGATGATCCGGATCTTGTGTTCGGGCAGGCCCGCGACCAGCGCGTACAGAGTGCGGTGCGCATGCGGCGCCTGCGTCGTGGACCAGACCGTCAGCTTCCCTGTGGTCTTGTCCATCCGCGCGACCGCCCCGCAGGTCTCCAGCGGCGCGGGGTGAGAGCGCGGGTACAGCATGTCGCCGGTCACCACGACGTCGGCAGAGGCGAAGACCGCGTCGGTGGCCGCGGCGTCGCCCGCTTCCCAGTCGAAGATGTGATTGTCGGTGCGGCCAGGCAGGTCATCGCGGATCACCGGAGCCTGCGGATCGAGAGCCCGGGTGGCGTCGACCACGACCGGCAGCGGTTCGTAATCGACGTTGATCAGCTCAAGCGCGTCGCGGGCCGAGTACCTGTCCTGGGCGACGACGAAGGCGACCTCCTGTCCTTGGAACCGGACCTTGTCTGTGGCCAGGACCGCCTGCACGTCCTGAGACAGCGTCGGCATCCAGGCCAGGCCCCGGCCGGCCAGCGTGTCGCCGGTGATGACGGCCTCGACCATCGGGTGCGCGCTGGCCGCCGCAGTGTCGATCGAGACGATCCTGGCGTGCGCGAGCGGGCTGCGCAGGACGGCGCCGTGCAGCATTCCCGGCAGCTGGATGTCATCGATGAAGGTGCCCTTGCCCCGGACGAAACGAGCGTCTTCCTTGCGGCGTACCGGCCCGTATGCTCCGCCGGGCGGCTCCGGTGCCGTGGCCGTCACGCGGGCGGGTTCCGCACGGCGGCGGCTGGCGGCCGCACTGAGCTGGCTGTCACTCGGGCACATCCTGACTGTCGTCGTCATCATCGCGCCGGGCTGCCGCCTCGTGCTCGGCCGCCCAGCGGACCGAGCGGACGATGTTCTCGTAGCCGGTGCACCGGCAGATCTGGCCAGACAGCGCCTCGCGGATCTGGGCCGGTGACGGGTCTGGGCAGTGATCGAGCAGCCAGCGCGAGGTCAGCATCATGCCGGGGGTGCAGAACCCGCACTGAAGGCCGTGGCACTCGGCGAACGCCTGCTGAATCGGGTCGAGCTCGCCGTCCCTCTCCAGCCCTTCGACGGTCAGCACCCGGTGCCCGTCCGCCATCGCGGCGAGCACCGTGCAGGACTTGACCGGGGTCTCGTCAAGCCACACCACGCAGGCGCCGCAGTTGGACGTGTCGCAGCCCCAGTGCGAGCCGGTCAGGCCGAGCTCGTCGCGCAGGAAATGGATCAGCAGCAGCCTCGGCTCGACCACGCGCGAGTACCCGGTCCCGTTGACGCTGACGGTGATCTCCATATCAGGCAGCCGCCTCGCGGACCGGGTGGTGCCGGGCCGGGTGGTGCCGGGGCGGGCGGGTCTCGGCCGGTCTCCCAGGCTGCCGGGCAGGGTGCGGGTGTGGTGCCGCGTTGCGGGTGCCGGGCATGTCAGGCTTCCAGGCCGCGGGCCCGGCGCAGCGCCTGGCGCAGCGCCCGGACGGTCAGCTCGCTGGCAAGATGCCGCTTGTAGTCGGCTGGTCCGCGCTGATCCGAGGTCGGGCGGCAGTGCTCGGCGGCGATCTGGCCGGCCCGGGCGAAGCTGGCCTCGGTGGCCGGCGCGCCCCGCAGGAATTCTTCGGCCTCGGCCGCGGCGAAGTGCTCGGCGCCGACGGCGGTCAGGCCGATTCCGGCATCCGCGATGATGTCGCCTGCGAGCCAGATGGCCGCCCCGGCCGCGCCGATCGGCCAGTCGCCGACCCGGCGCCCGACCTTGGCGTACGCGCTGCCGCCGCCGGCCGAGATCGGGATCCTGATCTCGGTCAGCAGCTCGCCGGGGGCCACGACCGTCTCATAGGGACCGGTGTGGAACTGCCTGGCCGGCACCGTCCTGATGCCGCCGGTGTTCTGGATGACCATGTCCGCCTTCAGCGCGGCGAACGCCGCTGACAGGTCCTCGGACGGGTCGGCCTGGCAGAGCGAGCCGCCGATGGTGCCCCAGTTGCGCACGACCGGGTCGGCGATCACCTTCTCGGCGTCATGCAGGATGGCGAAATGCCGGCCAGCCGCCGGCGCGTCGAGCAGCTGCGCATGCCTGGTCATGGCGCCGATCCTGAGCGCGCCGCCGGTCACCGTGACGTAGCTCAGCTCGCTGAGGCCGTTGATGTCGATCAGCGTCTCCGGCTGAGCCAGCCTGAGCTTCATCATCGGGATCAGGCTGTGCCCGCCGGCCAGGATGCGTGCCTCGGGACCGAATCTCGCGAGCAGCGCGAGCGCGTGCTCGACGCTGGTTGCCTTCTCGTACTCGACGTACGCCGGGACCTGCAAGCGCCCTCCCTGGAGCAACGGCACGCGACTTGCAGTTTACGATCCGGTCCGGGCGCCCGCGACCGCGTGAGCCCGGCGCCGCCGTGCGAGCAGCGCCTGCGCCGCCCGGCCGGGCGGTCGGCCCGGGCCTGATCGCGTCCCGGACCGGCGGTCCGGGACGCGAACCAGCGGGCCGGCGCCGGACTGCGCGATAATCGGTGGTGTCATGACTCTCACTCAGCTCAACGCGTTCGTGCTGGTCGCCCGGCTTGGCTCGGTGACGGCCGCGGCGAACGCGCTCGGCGTCAGTGAGTCAGCCGTGTCACAGGCGCTGGCGGCTCTCCGGCTGCACCTGGGTGATCAGCTGGTCAGCCGCGGCCCAACCGGCATGCGGCTGACCGCGGGCGGGTCCAGGCTGCTGGCGACCGCGTCGCAGATCGTCGTTCTCGGGGCCGAGGCCCATGCGTCGGTCCGCGCCGCGCAAGGCGCCCCCGAGCAGCTGCGGGTGGTGGCCACCTCCACCATCGCCGAGTTCGTGATCAGCCCGCTGATGGAGGCGTTCACCCGGCGGTACGCGGCGCCGGTTGAGGTGACGGCCGGAGTAGCGGTCTCCAGGGAGCTGGCGGTGCTGGTCGCCAACCGGCTCGCCGATGTCGCCATCGGCCCGAGCGTGGCCCGAGAACCGGCTCAGCTCCCGGTGGTCAGCGAGCCGGTCTTCCGCTACCGGCTCGTCGTGGTCACCGCCGGGCAGTCCAGGCTCCGGGGCAGCCCGCAGCAGTGGCGCTGGCTGGTGGACCCGTCCGGCACCGACCCCGGCAGTGACGCCGGCCAGCTGCTCGATGCCCTGCGGATACCCGAGGACAAGATCGGGGTCTTCCCCAGCCAGACCTCCGCATGGGCGGCGGCAGCCGATGGCGCCGGCGTGGCGCTGGCCGTCGAGCACCTCGTGGCGCAGCAACTGCGCCGGGGCGAGCTCTCGCTGGTCCAGGTACCCGGATCACCGGTCGACGCCTGCTGGCACGCGACCATGCTCGAGCGCCAGCACCGGAGCACGATCGCCAGCTCGCTGCGGCGCTTCCTCAGCACGCCCGAGGCCATGCAGCTGATGCGCTCACCGTCGGCGGGCGTGCCGCCGTCCCGGTTCCGTCCCCCCGTCTACGTCACGATCTGGAGCTGAGCCGGGCGCGGACCTTCGCGGCAGAGCGGCCGGGCAGCGCACCGGGCCGTACTGGCAGCCAGCATTACGGGACTGAGCTGCGGTAACTGCCTGACGGCCGCGGGTGCGCGGCAGATAAGCAACACCTTATTTCTGTATTGCGGGGGCATTTCAGCCAGGCGGATCATAGGTTACCGATCATCGGTGACGGTGCCGTATACCGTCCTACGCCAGGAGCGCGCCATGCGGATTGAGTCCAGCGGGCACAGCCGTGGTAATCCCCGCCTGTATGAGCTGGTCGAGCACGCACCGAAGACGGGTAAGAGCCCGACAGTCTGGGCCTGGCCCGAGCTGATCGACTACCTGAAGATCGCCGGCCAGCCCGTGCCCGGGCCGTGGCCGCCGCATCAGGAGCCGAGGCCCGATCCCGAAGAGGATTCCCTGCCCGTCGCCGTGGCCGACCCGGAATCGCAGCGGTAGCGCAGCCGGGTTCCGTCCGCGCACCAGAGCGCTGAGCCGCGGGTTCACCGTCCAGACTCCGACCATGGAGGACCGTATGTATCCGTCTCGGTTCCGCTACGAGGCACCGCATTCGCTCGACGAGGCGATCTCGATCCTGCGCGACGGCGGGGACTACGCGAAGGTGCTGGCCGGAGGTCAGAGCCTGGTCCCGCTGATGAAGCTGCGGTTTGCCTCGCCCGAGCTGATCGTCGACATCAACAACGTGCCCGGCCTTGACTACCACCGGGCCGATGCCGACGGCACGCTGCGCATCGGCGCCCTCTGCCGGCACGCCGACCTTGAGCGCTCGGCCCTGCTGAAGGGCACTCAGCCGACGATGACCGCTGCGGCGCCGCTGATCGCCGATCCGATCGTGCGCAACCGCGGCACCCTGGTCGGCTCGCTCTGCCACGCGGACCCGCAGGGTGACTGGGCATCGGTGGTGATGGCGCTCGGCGGCTCGGTGGTCGCGCGCGGACCAGGCGGCAGGCGCGCCATCGCGCTCCGCGACTTCGTCACCGGGCCGTTCCAGAACGTGCTCGAACCGGACGAGATCGCGGTCGAGGCCGTCATCCCGGCGGCGAAAGGGGTCCGCTCCGGCGGTTACCTGAAGCTGGAGCGGCGGGTCGGCGACTTCGCGACGGTCGGCGTCGCCGTGGCTATCGAGACCTCCGACGGCAAGGTAACGAACGCCGGGATCGCGCTGACCGGTGTCGGCGGCTCCACCATCGGCGCGGACGAGGCCGCGTCCGCGCTGGTCGGGCAGCCGCTGACGGCCGAGACCATCGCGCAGGCCGCTGACCTGGCGGCCGGGGCAGCGCGGCCGCGGACCGATCATCGTGGCAGCGCAGAGTACAAGCGGCACATGGTGCGGACCTTCGTGGTCCGGCTACTCACCCCGAGGGACGACGCCGGCGCGGCACACGGCGCCGCCGACGGCGAGGCTGATGGCATCGCGGAGAGGGCGGCCTGAGATGACGATCGTCTACGAGGACCGCGGCGACGAGGCCGCGAGCGATGTCCCGGTACGCCGGATCAAGTTCACCGTCAACGGCGCGAAGAAGATCGCCGAGGTGGAGCCCAGGCTGCTGCTTTCCCACCTGATCCGCCGCGGGCTCGAGCTAACCGGTACGCACATGGGCTGCGACACCACCAACTGCGGCGCGTGCACGGTGCTGGTCGACGGGGTGCCGGTGAAGTCCTGCACCATGCTCGCCGTGCAGGCCGACGGTCATGAGATCAGCACCGTCGAGGGCCTGGCAACGGCCAGCGAGCTGCATCCGCTGCAGGAGGGCTTCAGGGAGGAGCACGGGCTCCAGTGCGGATTCTGCACGCCCGGCATGATGATGGCCGCCAAGGCGCTGCTCGACTCCAATCCCGATCCGACCGAGGAGGAGGTGCGCTGGGCGCTGTCCGGCAACCTCTGCCGCTGCACGGGCTACCAGAACATCGTTAAGTCGGTGCTGTGGGCCGCCGACAAGCTCAGGAAGGCGCAGCCGTGACGCAGGCACTGGACGAGATCAAGATCGGCGGGCTCGGCGCCAGCCGCAAGCGGGTCGAAGACAGCCGTTTCATCCGGGGCAAGGGCAACTACACAGACGACATCACCCTGCCCGGCATGCTGCACATGGAGATCCTGCGCAGCCCGCTGGCGCACGCCCGGATCAAGTCGATCGACGCCACCAAGGCGTGGGAGATCCCCGGCGTCCACCTGGTGCTGACCGGCGAGATGATGGCGACCCGCAACCTGGCGTGGATGCCGACCCTGTCCTATGACACGCAGGCGGTTCTGGCCACCGACAAGGTGCGCTTCCAGGGCCAGGAAGTGGCCTGCGTGATCGCCGACGACCCGTACATCGCCAAGGACGCGTGCGAGGCGATCGACGTCGAGTACGAGCCGCTTGGCGTGATCGTCAACCCGGAGCAGGCGGTCGCCGAGGGCGCGCCGCTGATCCGGGACGACAAGGAGAACCAGCAGGACAACGTCATCTACCACTGGGAGGTCGGTGACAAGGCCGGCACCGATGCCGCGTTCGCACGCGCCGACGTGGTCAGCAAGCTGCATCTGCACTACCCGCGCTCGCACCCGTCGCCGATCGAGTGCTGCGGGTCGATCGCGGACTTCAACCGCGCCACGTCCAAGCTGACCGTGTACATGACCACTCAGGCGCCGCACATCATCAGGGCTGCCGTCGCGCTGGTGGCCGAGCTGCCCGAGCACATGATCAGGATCATCTCGCCGGACATCGGCGGCGGGTTCGGCAACAAGGTCCCTGTCTACCCCGGCTACGTCTGCTCCATCCTCGCGTCCATCCTGCTGGAGCGCCCGGTGAAGTGGATCGAGGACAAGTCAGGCAACCTGATCTCCACCGGGTTCGCCCGTGACGTGTACCTCGACGGCGAGATGGCGCTGCGCAGGGACGGCAAGATCCTCGCCGTCCGGATGCACACCGATGCCGATCACGGCGCGTTCTTCTCCGATGCCCAGCCGAGCAAGTTCAAGATCGGCCTGATGCACTCGGCGTTCGCCGCCTACGACATCCCGGTGGCGCACCTGACCGCTCGCGGCACCTACAGCAACAAGGCGCCGGGCGGAGTCGCGTACCGGTGCTCGTTCCGGGTCACCGAGGCGATGTTCTTCCAGGAGCGGATGATGCAGGCCGCGGCGACCGACCTCGGCATGGATCAGGCGGCGTTCCGGCGGATGAACTTCGTGGCCGACGAGGCGTTCCCGCACCGGACCCCGTTCGGCTTCCTGACCGACTCGGGCCAGTACGCGAAGTGCCTGGATGTCGGGCTGAAGGCGGTCGGGTACGAGGACTTCAGGCGGCAGCAGGAGGAGGCCAGGTCGAAGGGCAGGCTGCTCGGCCTCGGTATCTCCACGATGACCGAGCCGCTCGGCGCGGGCAACAGCCGCGAGTACGACATCCTCGGCATCAAGATGTTCGACTCGGCCGAGCTCAAGATCCACATGACCGGCAAGGCGATCGTGCGGACCGGCGCGAAGAGCCAGGGTCAGGGACACGAGACGACCTGGGCCCAGATCGTCAGCCACGAGCTCGGCATCCCGGCGGAGGACATCGTCGTCGAGGAGGGCGACACGGATACCGCGCCGTTCGGCATGGGCACCTACGCGTCCCGCAGCACGCCGGTGGCCGGCGCGGCAGTGTCGATGGTGTCACGCAAGATCCGCGCCAAGGCGCGCAAGCTGGCGGCGCACCTGCTCGAGGTGTCCGAGGAGGACGTCGAGTGGGAGCTTGGCAGGTTCTACGTCCGCAGCGCTCCTGACCGCGGCGTGACCATCCAGGAGTGCGCGATGGCCGCGTACAGCAACATGCCAGACGGCATGGAGCCCGGCCTGGAGAACACCGCCTTCTACGACCCGCCGAACCTGACCTGGCCGTTCGCCGTCTACATCGTCACGGTCGAGGTGGACCCGGAGACCGGGGTCTGGGACGTGCTGAAGATGGTCGCGGTCGACGACTGCGGGGTGCGGATCAATCCGATGATCGTCGAAGGGCAGATCATGGGCGGGCTGACCGAGGCCTACGCGATGGCGAACATGCAGTTCATCACGTTCGACGCCGAGGGCAACTGCGTCGGCTCGAACTACATGGACTACCTGCTGCCGACCGCCTGGGAGACACCGGGCTTCGAGCTGCACAGCGAGGTGGTCACCCCGTGCCCGCACCACCCGATCGGGGCCAAGGGAATCGGTGAGTGCGCGGCGGTCGGCGGCCCGGCGGCGTTCGTCAACGCGGTGATCGACGCGATCTCCGGCACCGGGGTGCGCAACATCGACATGCCGCTGCTGCCTGACCGGGTCTGGGAGGCCATCAAGTACCGCCGCGACATCTCCGGCGCGCCGCCGGTGCGCGCGGACGACTGACGGGGGCCGACGGCGATGGACGGTTGGCGGATCCTGGAGCAGGCCAGTGAGCTGGCGCGGCGCGGTGAGGCGTTCGCGCTCGCGACCGTGGTCTGGCGGCAGGGTCCCTCGTCGGGCAAGCAGGGCTCCCGTGCCATCATCACCGCCTCGGGCGAGATCCGCGGCTGGATCGGCGGGGCCTGCGCTGAGCCCGCGGTGATTCGCGAGGCCCGGCAGGTGATCGAGCATGGCACGCCGCGCCTGCTGCTGCTCGGCACGTCCGGCCAGTTCGCCGGCACCGCGCCAGTCGCCGGCACCGCGCCAGTCGCCAGCGCAGCCCAGTCCGCCGGCACCGCGCAGCCCGTCAGCACCGGGCCGGTGCCCGAGGGCGTGCGGGTGGTGCCGATCTCGTGCCAGAGCGAGGGAGCGCTCGAGATCTACATCGAGCCTGTGCTGCCCGTTCCGCATCTGGTGATCGTCGGACGCTCGCCGATGACGCAGACGCTGGCTGAGCTCGCGCGGGTGCTCGGCTGGCGGGCCGAGCTGCACGACGGCCAGGACTTCGCTGCTGCCGACGCGGACCAGCGCTCCCTGGTCGTGGTGGCCACCCAGGGCCACGGCGACGAGGAAGCGGTCGGGCAGGCGGTGGCGGCCGGGCCCGCCTACCTTGGCCTGGTCGGGTCGCACAAGCGCGGCGCCGCGGTGCTCGGCTACCTCGCCGACCGCGGCGTGCCGAAAGACCAGCTCGACCGGGTCAGGGTCCCGGTCGGCCTCGACCTGGGCAGGACATCGCACACCGAGATCGCGGTCGCGATCCTGGCAGAGCTTGTGCAGCTCCGTGCCTCCGGTGCGCTGACGGCCGCTACGGCAGGCGCAACGGCCACCGCCCGGACCACTGTGACCGGGGACGCTATGACCGGTGGCGCTGTCACCGGTTCGGTCCGGGCCAGGCCGGCTCAGGACGGACCGGCCCAGCCACCCGACGCGCCTGCCGGCGCTCCCGGATCGGCGCGGGCCGAGTCGGCCGCGACCGGGCCGGGCAGGGCCGAGTCGGCTACGGCAGGCGGCGGCGAAGCGGGCGGTGGCGTGGCGGCGGCTCCGGTCGAGGCCGTGGACCCGGTGTGCGGGATGACGGTCACGCCTCTCCGGTCCGGTCGTCCCGTGACGCACGAGGGCGTCACCTACTACTTCTGCTGCGCCGGGTGCCGCCAGCGATTCGAGGCCGATCCCGCTGCCTACGTAAAGAGAGAGACCCGATGCTGATCAAGAACGAATTCGAGGTCGCTGAGCCGGTCGACAAGGTGTGGCAGTTCTTCGGCGACATCCCGCAGGTGGCCGCCTGCCTGCCCGGCGCCGAGCTGACCGAGGACCTCGGTGACGAGAGGTACAAGGGCCGGGTCGCGGTCCGGATGGGCCCGGTCAGGCTACAGTTCGGCGGCACCGCCGACATCACCGAGCGCGACGAGGCGGCCAGGCGCGTGGTGGTGCACGCGACCGGTGCCGAGGAGAGGGGCCGTGGCCAGGCCAGCATGGTGATCACGGCCACGCTGGCCAGCGCCGGACGCGGCACCAGGGTCGGCGTGACCCAGGACCTCCAGCTCTCCGGCGCCGCGGCGCAGTACGGCCGGGGCATGATCGCCGATGTCACGGCCGTGCTGATGCGTGATTTCTCGGCCAACATGCAGAACCGGATCGCGGTGATCGAGCGGGGCGAATCACCGGGCCAGGCCGTCGCCACAGCGTCGCCGGCCAGCGGCTTCACCCTGGGCCTCAGGGCGGCGCTGATGGCGCTGCGCCGGGTGTTCCGCCGGTTCTTCGCCCCCTACCAGCCCGCGAGCTAAGGAGACTGGCCATGGTCCTGTGGTGGATCGGCAACGCGATTCTGCTGCTCGTGGTTCTTCCCGTCGTCATCTACCTGCTCAACCGCGTGCTCGCCGCGGTAGAGCGGATCCGCGGCGCCGCTGACGAGATCCTGACCGGCGGGGTCGCCCTCGTCGGCGAGCTCGGCGGCGTGCCCGAGGGGCTGGCCACGACCGACACGACGGTCAGGGCCGTGGCAGTCGGCGCGGTCAGGTACGCGGGTTCCGTCGCCAAGCTTCTCGGCTGAGCAGAAAGGACACACCATGCCTGGAGCCGCATGGGGCACCCTGATCATCACTGCCCTGATCATCGGCATTACCGCGGTCGGCCTGTTGCGCGTGATATTTCACCTGAGGGCCATCCGGGCGACGCTTCGCCAGGTAACCGGCGGGGTCGGTGCGGTGGCCCAGCTCACCAGCTCCGTCCCCGACCGGCTCACCTCGGTGAACGCGAGCCTGAAGCCGGTCAGGGACTTCTGCGAGACGGTCTGAGCCGGCAAAGGAGACAGACGACATGCCCAGAGCAGCCCTGGCGCTGGCCGCCGGGAACACCACCAGCCATTTCGGCTGGGTGCTTGGCTACACGATCGGCATAGTGATCGTCATAGTGGTCGTCGCGCTCGTCGTGCCGATCCTCATGCTCGCCCGCTCGATCGGGGACGAGGCGCCGAAGATCAACGACGCCCTGGCCAAGGCGGTGCACAACACCGCTCCGCTGGCGGCGCTGCGCACGACGATCGAGCACGCCACGATCATCATCGGCGGCCTGCAGCGCGGCCGCGCAAGGCTTGGGGGTTAACAATGGGCGCACTGGCTATGTCGTCCACCGAGCACGGCCTGTGGGTAAGCGCGATCATCGTCGGCTTCGTGGTCGTGCTGGCGGTCGCCGCCCTGCTGAGCCTGCTGATCTGGCTCGTGAAGATCATTGACCGCCGCGTGGTCCAGGTGCGGGACACGCTCAAGGCCGCGGCGGCGAACACCGCGGATACCGTGCTCATCCCCCAGGTCGCCGATGGCGTGGAGGCGGTGCTGGCCGAAGGCCTCCAGCACCACCTGTTCCTCGGCCGGGTGCTCGGAAAGGTGAAGTCATGACCGGCTTGGTCGTCCTGACGATCGTCGACATCGTCCTGCTGATCGCCGGCCTGGCGTTCTACCTGTTCTGGACCGGGACGCTGCTCGCCAGGATCGCGGGGAACCTCGAAGAGTGCGCGGAGATCGTCGGGACCATCGTCGGTCACGCCAAGCTGATCGGGCCCGGCGTCGGGCACATCAACCAGACCGGCGGCGTGGTGGCCGGTGCCCTGCCGCTGCTGTACGGGATGGCCGAGGAGATCGTGACCGACGTCACCCCGAGGCCCGAGGCACCCGCGGTGCCAGAGCCCGCTAGGCCAGCTTCCGGGACCCGCCGCTCGCGCCTGCTAGACGCCGTCGGCTTCGCCCCGCCCCAGTAACCAGTCGACCGCGCCAAGCTCTCGTCACGCTGAGTCACGCCAGTATCCATACATAACGGACCCGTGGCGGGTCGCCCGGCACTTAGCACGAGTTATAGTCGTAGCTGCGTCTGTTTTGTGATGATTTGATGGATGTAACTAATGCTAAGTCGAGTGTTGTCCCTCGCGCGAGCGCTCGCGGAGGTCTGGCCGATTACGAGGAGCTATCGTTTCCCTGCTGGTGGCATCTGGGCCGGTCCCTGGCTGGGTCGTGCCGGTGGGCGCAGCCGCTCAGGCCTGGTCGGGGCCGCGGCGGGTGACTGACTTCGTGGTCGGGGCGGTGTAGTCGCCGATCCACGCGTCTTTCCAGGACTTGTCGTACTGCTGGGTGTTGCAGCCCGGGTGGTAGACCGACGCCAGCTCGCGTGCGATCTGCTCCCGGTGCGGCCGTCCGCCGCCGGGTACCTCGTAGGTGGCGATGTGGACCTTCCACCGGTCTCCGGCGCGCTTGATCCAGCAGGTCGCCCGCGGGTGCCTGAACGGGAAGCGCTCGGCGGCCAGGTCGTCGCTGTGGTCCACGTAGATAACCGCGTACCGGTCGGGCCTGGCGCCGGGATCGGGCTTGATCAAGATCGCGTAGACGGCCGGCCTGGCCGGCGGGGTCCAGCCGCCGAGCAGGCGCGGGCCTTCGAACGGGTACCCGGCGGCCGAGCCGAGCCGGATCATTCGGCGAGGCCCTCGTCTTCGTCCTCGCTGATCGCCTCGGCCCGCACGATCGGGCCCTCGGGCAGCCGCGCCTGGGCCGCAGCCCGCGCGAACTGCCTGGTAGCCAGCTCGATCGCCGCCTCGCGGCTGGCGGCCCGGACGACGAGCTGAGCGCCGTAGCGGCTGGTCCCGATTCCGGTGGCTATCCCGTCATAGGCGGCGACCGCGTCGGCGAGCTCGACCACCTCCTCGCGAGACAGGACCCGGTCAGAGTCCGCCTCGATCCCCACGCTCCATCTCACGGTCATGCTCCCCCTGCGGCTCGGCGGTCTCGGCGGTCTCGGCGGCTAGCTGGCGCCACAGTCACTCCAGTATCTCGGTTTGGCCCGGCGCCGGCGGTCGGCCCGGGATGGGTGAGCGGCCCGGTGCGGGCGGCGGCGGGTGTGGTGCGACGGTGGGGAGGTCCCGGTGCCGGCGGTCGGCTCGGGGGGGTGACCGGCCCGGCATAGGTGGCCGGTCGGGGTCTGGGCGGCTTGCCCGGTGCGGGCGGCCAGTTCTGGCATCGGCGGCTAGTTCAGCGTCGGGAGCAGCGTGGCAAGCTCGGTCAGGCTGGTCAGGTCGTGGCCGGAGAGCATCAGGTCGACGTGCGGCGCGGCGACCATCATGCCGAGCGTGCTCGGCCGGAAGTCCGGGTTGCTGCCCTTGTGCGGGTTCATCCAGACGACCCGGTGGCTGAGCCTGGCCAGCCGCTCCATGGCGCTCGCCAGCACGGCCGGATCGCCCCGGTCCAGTCCGTCGGAGCAGATCACGACGATCCCGCTGCGGCACAGGCCGCGGCGTCCCCAGTCCCGGACGAAGGCGTCGACACACGCGCCGATCCTGGTGCCGCCCTCCCAGTCGAAGACCGCCGCCGCCGCGTGCGCCAGCGCGTCGTCGGGCCTGCGGTGCTCGAGCGCCCTGGTGATCCTGGTCAGCCGGGTGCCGAAGCAGAACACCTCGACCCGGGCGGCGGCGCGTTTCGCCGAGTAGGCGAACTGGAGAAGGTTGCGCGAATAGTCGGACATCGAGCCTGAGACGTCCAGGATCAGGATCAGCGGCCGGAGCCGCACCCGCCGCCGCCGCCAGTACAGCTCGGCGGGCTCGCCGTGCATCCGCATCGACTCCCGTACGGTCCGGCGCAGGTCAGGCGCTGGCCCGGAACGGGCGTGGGTCGTGCGCCTGGTGCGCCGCCTGGGCGGGGTCAGCCGGATCCTGGCCATGATCCGGCGCAGTGCGGCGAGCTCGTCGGGCGTGCAGGCGGCGAACGACTTGTGCTTGAGCGCCTCGGCATCGGACGCGAGCAAGCCGAGCACCGCTTGCTCCTGGTGCTCGGCGCCGTCCGGATTGGTGGCCGGCATCACGAGCGTGGCCAGGCTCTCGGCAGTCTTGCTCGGCTTGATCGTCAGCAGCTCGCGCTGCGGGCCGCCGGTGCCGAGGAAGAATCTCCTGAACACCTCGTCGTACACCGCGATCCGGTCCCGTCTGGTGACCAGCGTGGTGCGCCCGGCCCAGTAGAGGTCGAGCAGCTCGGCCGGGTCCAGCGGCTTCATAGCCTCGCAGTAGGTGAGCACGTCCCCGGAGCCGACCGGGAGCCCGGCGGAGCGGAGCTCGCGTGCGAAGTCCACGAGCAGGCCGACGAACGGAGCGCGGTCAGGCACCTGAGGTGATCTCCTCGAGGTTGTCCCGCACGAGTTCCAGGTCGTCGCGTTCCTTCACGACGGCACCGAGTGTCTGCTCGGCGATCTCGGTGTGCAGATCGTTCTCGCCAAGAAAGTCAAGGGTGCGCACCCAGTCGATGGTCTCGGCGACCCCGGGTGGCTTGGCGAGGTCCATCTCGCGCAGCCGGCTGACCGCCGCGACCACCTTGCGGGTCAGAGTCTCGGACACGCCGGGCGCCCTGAGCAGCACGATCTCCACCTCGCGCTCGGCCGGTGGATAGCCGATCCAGTGATACAGGCAGCGCCGCTTCAGCGCGTCGTGCAGCTCGCGGGTGCGGTTGGAGGTGAGGACGACGAGCGGCGGGCTGTCCGCCCTGATCGTGCCGATCTCGGGGATGCTGATCTGGAAGTCGGAGAGCACCTCGAGCAGGAAGGCCTCGAATTCGTCGTCGGCGCGGTCCACCTCGTCGATCAGCAGGACCGCCTGATCGCCGGCCCTGACCGCCTCGAGCAGCGGCCGCTCGAGCAGGAACCTCGGGCCGAACAGCTTGTCGACCGCATCGGAGTCGGCGACCTGGCGTTCGGACAGCGCCCTGATGTGCAGCATCTGGCGGGCATAGTCCCACTCGTAAAGCGCCTGGTTGGTATCGATGCCCTCGTAGCACTGGAGCCGGATCAGCCGCCGGCCGAGCACCGCCGCGAGCACCTTGGCGACCTCGGTCTTGCCGACGCCGACCTCGCCTTCGAGCAGGATTGGCCGGTGCAGCGAGAGCGAGACGAACAGCGCGGTGGCCAGTCCGCGATCCGCGAGGTAGCCGCCGTCGCGCAGCACATCGGTGAGCTGGCCGACGGTCTCGGGGCAGTCCATCTCGTGCTCTCCTCGCCGCTGCCAGCGTCGTCGTCGGGTGCCTGGCGGCAGGCTGGCCTCGTTAGCCCGCGGCCGGTGTTACCGACCGGATCCTGCGGCCGGCGGCCTCGTTGCCGGGCGGCCGTCGGCCGGGCCGAGCACCAGGCTTGCGATGCTGTCGGCCCCGGGGTTGAGCTTGCCCTCGCGCCGCAGCCTGGACCGCCAGGCGGCACGCAGGTCATCGTCGCCGACCAGGTCGTCGAATCCGACGTCCTGCATCCGCTTGCAGGACTTCTGGGTGCCGCAGGCCTCGTCCAGGTCTGCGTCGGTCTGCCCGCTAGTGCTCCAGATTCCGCGAAGCACGTCAAGTGGCTCATCTGGCTGATGACTCATCTGGCGGCACCCTTCAGCCGTACTGCTGTCCTCCGCCTGACTCTATTTGCTGCTCGCGGATCCCGGCGACAGCGGATTAAGAGTTTCCTTATGCACGGGATGCGCCGATGCCGCCCGCTACCGGTCGGCCGGGGTGATCCACTCCCTGGCCTGCGGGGGCCTGGCCGAGGCGAGCGCGGCGAGCGCATCGCGCGGCGTGCTGGCCCGCTGGATCAGCGCCCGGCCGCCTTCTTTCAGGAGGCCGACGGCGACCATGCGGTCGAGCTGGGCCACGAGCGGATCCCAGAACTCATCGACATCGAGCAGGACGACCGGCTTGGCATGCAGGCCGAGCTGTGACCAGGTCGTCACCTCGGCCAGTTCCTCGAGCGTGCCGAGGCCGCCGGGGAGTGCGATGAACCCATCGGACATGTCATACATGAGCTGCTTGCGCTCGTGCATGGAGGCCACCTCGTGCAGCTCGGTAAGCTGCCGGTGCGCCACCTCCAGGTCGAACAGCCCGGCCGGGATGACGCCGAAGACTCGCCCGCCCGCCGCGAGCGCCGCGTCCGCGATCTCGCCCATCAGCCCGACCCGGCCGCCGCCGTAGACCAGGTCGATGCCACGCTCCGCGGCGAGTTTTCCGAGCGCACGGGCCGTGTCGCCATAGCGAGCATCTGGCGGCGAGGACGATCCGCAGAACACGCACAGGGCTCGGATGGCGACCATGACTGCCCGAGTTTATCCGGCGGCGGATCTGGCGCGTCTTCCGATGTCGCTGGTGACGTTCGGCCCTGGCGACCCGCGTGCCGGAGCAGCAACGATGAAGGTGACGGCGAGTGGAAGTAAGAGGGTGACATCCATGCGGGCGGTGACGCCCTGGGTCCAGATGGAAGAATGGTTGTTATGGCCAAAAGTTACCGGCTCGGGATGGCTCGTCGCTTTGTGAACGTGATGGTGACGGCGATGGTCAGGCTCGGCATCGGCGGCAAGACGGTGTACCTGCTCACTACCACGGGCCGCAAGTCCGGCCAGCCGAGGACCACTCCGGTGACCCTGGTTGTCGACGGCGCCGACCGCTGGCTGGTGTCGCCTTACGGGCTGGTCGGCTGGGTGCACAACATCCGGGCGACCCCGCAGGTGTCGCTGCGGCGCGGCAGCACGTCCGAGGTGCTCGACGCGGTCGAGGTCGACGCGGAGGCCGCCGGGCCCGTTCTGCAGCGGTATGTCCGCGCGGTGCCGATCACCGCGCCGTACTTCGACGCCAAGGCGAGTGATCCGGTCCAGCAGTTCGTCGCCGAGGCGAGCCGCCATCCGGTGTTCCGGCTGACCGCCCGCTCGGCCGCCGGTGCCTGAGCCGGCCCGCCCGCTCGGCCACCTGCCCTGCCCGCTGGCGCCCCCGCGGGTGCCCGGACGCCCGCGGGCGCGGCGGCCGGCGGTGCGGCGGCCAGGTCCGTGCGGCTGCTAGCGTCGGGCGGCATGGCAGGCAACATCTACGTGGGTACCGCGGATGCTGACGCCCCAGCCAATCGCGGCTGGCTGCTCGGGTATTTCATGCCGGATGGCGATATCCGGCACAGTGCCGACGTCGAGATCAAATGGGGTGTTCACGCATCCGGGGATCAGCGCGCCCAATGGGTCACCGACGAGCGGCGCACCGCGGTGATCGTGCTGGTAAGCGGCCGGTTCCGGGTCGAGTTTCCTGGCCGCAGCGTGCTGCTTGCCCGGCAGGGTGACTACGTCGTGTTCGACGGCGTCGATCACTCCTGGCTAGCCGAGGAGGACACGGTGATCCTGGGGGTCCGCTGGCCGTCCATCCCCGGTTACGCCGTTCCGCAGGCTCAGGCCAGCCACGACGGATCGGCCGGCGCCTTATGTCCCACACGGCTCGCAGAGCCGGCCTAGCAGCGAGGACAGCCAGGATGATGCCGGGTTCATGCCCGCACGCGCGCGCGATTGCCGGGGCCTGGATCTCCGGCATCGTGGTGCTGTTCGCAGGCTGCGGCGCCACTGGCTCATCGGCCGGCCCAGGTAAGACGATCACGGTCACGGCGTCGCCGGCCGCGCCTGCGAGCACCGCCCCGGCCACGCCCGCCCCGGCCACCTCACCGGCCGCGCCTGCCGGTCCCGCGGCCTGCCCGACCCGTTACCTGAGCGCCAAGGCGGGCGTGTCGCAAGGGACGGCTGGCAGCACCTATACCGTGATCGACTTCACGAACATCTCCAATGTCACGTGCACCCTCTACGGCTATCCCGGTGTCTCGCTGGCCGGCGGGTCGCCGGTCACCCAGATCGGTCTCGCGGCCGCGGAGAACCCGTCGCCGCCGCGGGAGCTTGTCACTCTCGCGCCCCGCGCCGTCGCCAGCGCGCTGCTTCGGGTCGTGCACGCGGGCGACTTCCCTCCGGCCAGATGTCACCCGGTCACGGCGACCTACCTGCAGATCTTCCCGCCGAACCAGACGACTCCGATCTATCTGGGCTACCGGACGGCGACGTGCGCCAAGCCGGTCCGGATCCTGACCATCAGCGTCGTCCAGCCCGGGTCGGGCAGTTCGTAGCGGAGGCCGCGAGCGCCGCTGGCTCGCGTCTAGCTCGCGGGGCCCACGCGATCCAGCCGGATCAGGGTCATGGCGGCCAGGTGCACCGAGGCCACCCGGCCGTCGGCCAGGCGCCGGAAGATCGCTGGCTCACCGGACTGGCGGCAGCCTGGCTCGACGATGAACGTATCCGGGTCGCCGGTCGGCGCGAGCACCGGGCGCCAGTCAGCCTCGTCGGGGTCGACGAACATCAGCTTGCCGTCTCGCCACTCCAGCCGCAGGAACAGCCCGAGATCGGAGCTGGCGTAGATCCCGAGCAGCGCGCGATAGGCATCCGGCGTCGTGGCCGGAGGCTCGACCGCCGGCCGCGCGGCGCTGACCGCGCCGCGCGCGATCGTGGCCAGGTCCATCGCCAGCCCGGCGGCATCGCCGGTTCCGTTGATCAGGGCAACGGCACCCACCTGCCGTCGGGGGTCGAAGCAGACGTTGGCCGAGAAGCCCGGCAGGTTGCCTGAGTGCTGGATCCACACAACGTCGTCCCGGCGGATCGCGTACCACGAGACGCCCCAGGCCAGGGTCCACGCGTCGTCGCCGAGGTAACGCGGCTTATGCATGCCGCGCAGCGGCGCCGCGGCCAGGACCGGAGACGGCCGGGGCCGGTCGGCGTGGGCGCCTAGCTGGAAAGCGACCCACCGGGCGAGATCCTCGACACAGGACCACAGGCCGCCTTCGGCCCAGACCCGGGGCACAGCTCTGGCCGGATCGAGCTCATCGGAGAGCGCCCGCGGCGCGTATCCGGTCGCGCGCCTGTCGTCGAGCATCGCAGGCAGTGGCTCGAAGCCGGTCGCGGACATGGCGAGCGGATCGAGGATCTCTTCCTTCACGTACTGGGGATACGGTGTCTGGCTGACCCTGGCCACGATCTCGCCGAGCAGCTGGTAGGCCAGGTTGGAGTACTTCAGCTGGGTGTTCGGGCGGACCTTGGTGCCGATCTCGGCGGCCCGTTCCAGGGTGCGCCCGGGTGCTCCCTCGTAGACCGGCATCGTCCAGTCGGTCCCCGGCGGCTCGCTCGCGAGGCCCGATTCGTGGGACAGCATCCGCCGGATGGTCACGGTCTCCACCGGCCCGAAGGCGCTGGTCATCCCGCGCAGCTCGGGAAGATAGGCGACGGCCGGATCGTCCAGGTGCAGCCGGCCATCCTCATGCAGCCGCATGACGGCGGTACCAGTGAAGGTCTTCGTGATCGAGGCCATCCGGTGCAGCGTCGTGGCCTTCGGTGACCGCCGGGTGCTCACGTCGGCGAAACCGACGCCGGCGGACCAGGCGAGGTCCGTGCCGTGGACCACGCCGACCGCCGCCCCGGGCAGCCGGTTCTCCTTCACGAACGACGCTGCTCGCGCTTCCAGGTCCGCAGCCACGTTCGTAACCGGTTTCACCGCGTCTGCCTTCGACGAGAGGCGAGCAACACCAGGCAACTACGTTCATGACGATAACAAAGCCACCGGCAATGACCAGACTCTGAAGTCAGGTAGTGTTGCTTTCTCTGCCAGAGACGTGTGCCCGGGAGGTGAGACCCATTACCGCCAGATCAGGCCGGGTGCTCTCACCTCGAGGCCGTGCGATCCGCCCGGCTTAGCTGACCGAGAGAGCGCCCATCGGCACCCCGAAAGGCGCTCGCTGCGATGCCAGCTTCCCCGTCATCTTGCTCCAGATCCGCGATCGTCACCAGGCTCAGGGACGCAGGCTGCGTCTTCGCCGAGGACGAGGCGCGGCTGCTCATCGCCGCAGCACGAACGCCGGCCGAACTCGCCGACATGGTGGACCAGCGCGCAACCGGCCTGCCGCTCGAACATGTCCTGCGCTGGGCCGAGTTCTGCGGCCTGCGGATAGCCGTAGAACCCCGGGTCTTCGTACCCCGCCGCCGGTCTGAGTTCCTCGTCAGCGAGGCCGTCGGCCTCGCCCGCGAGGACGCCCAGCGACCGCGACCTGTCGTCGTGGACTTGTGCTGTGGCTCGGGTGCGGTCGGCGCCGCGCTTGCCGCGGCCCTAGGCCCGGTCGAGCTGCACTCCGTCGACATCGAGCCGGCCGCGGTGCGATGCGCCCGGCGCAATCTCGTCGCCGCCGGAGGCCAGGTGTACGAAGGTGACCTCTACCAGCCGCTGCCCCCGACGCTGCGGGGCCGGGTCGACATCCTGGTCGCCAACGCACCGTACGTGCCCACTCAGGCGATCGGGCTGCTGCCAGCAGAAGCCCGCGTGCACGAGCCGCCGGTGACACTCGACGGCGGAGCTGACGGCCTCGATGTCCTGCGGCGGGTGATCGAGGCGGCGCCGCTGTGGCTGGCACTGGGCGGCCACCTGCTGGTCGAGACTAGCGAGCGCCAGGCGCCGCACGCCGCCGAGGCCGTCGCCCGCAGCGGACTGATCCCGCGCGTAGCAAGCTCCGAAGAGCTCAGTGCCACGGTCGTGGTCGGAACGCGGCCCGCCGCCGTGGACCGGTAGCCCGGTGCCCGTCAGCGATCACCCACCCCCGCAGCCTGGATCGGCGCGGCCAAGCGAGATTCATCCCCGTAGTCGTCTCTACCCGAGCAGGTGCGCCGTCATTCGGGCTGGGATCCTGGCTGCCGGCGCCGCCCGAAGGCGAAGTACGAGAGCGGCCCGAACGGCTGCTGGATAAGAACCGCGACGGTCCAGATCGGCTTCGGGCCCCGGATCTGGCTTGCTGGCCGGCGATTGAGGTCAGCGACGGCCGCCGTCAGGAGGCCCGCCGCGGCAACTCCCCCGGCCATGATCACGCCGCGGCTGCGCTTGCTGAGGTCGCTCCACCGCTTCTCGTACAGCCCGTCCTCGGTACCGCTCGTGATCTGCACGCCGTGCGCGGCAAGTTCGGCGGTCACCTGATCGGGATGGTCGGGCGTGATCACGGGCCTGACCCTTTCATCTAGGTATATGACAAGCGCGAGGTCCTTGCCCGATCGTTCCGGGTCGTAATTGAACCAGTGGACGCGATCGCCGCTGCCGTGGACGCGCAGCTTGCCGGTGGGCGATAGGGGTACCTGGCGCACTTCCCTGATTGCCTCGTAGCCGATGCTCCTGGCGCTCATCAGGTGGTAGTGGCGGATGACGATCTCGCGGTCCGTGCGCGCCACCCGGCCATCGTCGTAGCCCGCCATGGGTTCCAGCGTACCGACGACGCTGCGCTGTCATAACGCGCCTGACCGGTTCGTCCGGGTACTCCATTATCCTGGCTGGGTGACTCAGCCGCCGGTGCGCTATCGCTCCGCTGACGAGGACAGCGGGCGATGGGTCGGCTTCCCGTTCCGGCAGGGCGACATCGTGATCAGCACGCGGTCTAAGACCGGCACCACCTGGCTCCAGATGATCTGCGCGCTGCTGATCTTCCAGACTCCGGACCTGCCCGCCAGGCTCGGGACGCTCTCGCCGTGGCTGGACTTCCTGACCGCGCCGCGCGACGAGATATATGCCAGGCTCGCCGCCCAGGAGCACAGGCGGTTCATCAAGACTCACACGCCGCTGGACGGGATTCCGCTCGACCCGCGCGCTACCTACATCGTGACCGCCAGGCATCCGCTCGACATGTTCGTGTCGCTCTATCACCAGGGCGACAACATCGACCGGGAGCGGATGCGGCAGCTGACCGGACAGCCCGAGCCCGCCGAGCCGTCCTCGCCGCGCAAGCCACTGCGCGACCGGCTGCTCGCCTGGATCGATGAGGACCCTGACCCCCGTGAGGAGATGGACTCGCTGCCCGGTGTCATGTGGCACCTGTCCGATGCCTGGGCCCGGCGCGGTGAGCCGAACATAGTGCTCGTCCACTACGATGACCTGTCCGCCGACCTCGGCGGCGAGATGCGCCGGATCGCCGGGCGGCTCGGAATAGCCGTGCCCGAGCAGGCCTGGCCCGGCCTCGTGGAGGCCGCCACGTTCGAGCACATGCGCGCCGCCGCCGAGCAGTTCGTCCCGGCCGCGGGCATACTCAAGAGCAGCGCCGCCTTCTTCCGCCGCGGCACGTCGGGTTCCGGCCGCGAGATCCTCACCGATGAGGAGATAGCTCACTACCACTCGCGCACAGCCCGGATGGCACCGCCTGACCTGCTCGCCTGGCTCCACACAGCGCGATGAGACTGGCGTCAGCCCGCTCGCCCAGGGCCGATCACCTTGGACAGCGAGCGCACCACGGCCCACCGGCCGTGCGCGCTGTGCAAGGGAACGTAGGGCTTCTGCCCTCGCGGCGGCCCGGATGCACACCCCGCCGGTTGACGGCGACTGGCTCGATCGCCAGCCCGAGCGCGTGCACGAGGCCGGCGATCCGCGGGGGCGCGCCGCACACCGCGCTCTAGCCGCAGGCTGACTCCCGGCAGCTACAGCTCCGTCACTCTGCGCAGCGGAGGCCCGCATTTCACCGCACAGTTGCGCAGCTCTCAGTAAAACCATCACAAAGTGATAACCCGTGATGTACTCCCAGGTTACTTCCTGGGCGTCTTATTTAGTACGACACGCTCTATCCCAGCGCAATGGCTACCCAATGACTGGGGATTGTCGAGAACGTGGAAACGCCAGACAGGAGCACTCGCGCTAAATGATCGCGGACGGTAACGCGTCATCGTTGACAACGGGAGGAGAATGGGCGGTGAAGGCGGTATCCCCGCTGCCTGGACTGCTGACTGCCCGCGAGGAGCCCTCTCCCGTGGATGCGGGCGGGGTGAGTTCGGGCCACCGCCCGGCGGTTATGGCGGCGATTGCCTGTGCGCTGTCGGCTTTCGTCGTCGGAGTGATATGGGCGGGCCTGGAGTTACCGCTTGCCCGGTGTGCCATTTACGCGGTCTGGATGCTGCCTCTCGCCGAGCTTACCCTGCTAGCGCTCGGGCAGCTTCATTTCCGGCGCAGGTTCAAAGTGGCCCCGGCCGGCAAGTTCACCGAGCTCATCATCCAGATCACCACGGCAGGCCGGGAACAGGCCAGGGTCAGTCAGATCGTCAGCCAGATCCGCGACTACCGGCTGACGATGAGCTACCAGATCTGGGTGGTTACCGAGCCGGGCCAGGACGCCGATTACCCGCTGGCGGACCTCGTGCTCGTCGTGCCGGCGAGCTTCACGGCGAGATCTGAGCGGAAAGCCCGGGCACTCGAATACTCACGACGGGCGCGTCAGTCCCGCGGGCTGAGCCGGCCGGACGTCAAGATCCTCTACAACGACGACGACGTAACGCTGACCAGGGCATACATCGAGACGGCCTTCCGCGCCGACTACGACATCTGCCAGGGCATCGTGGCGCCGCGCACGGAATACGCGGGCGGCCCGATCGGCCATTTTCTGGCCAGCCATGCCGACGACATCCGCACTCATGCCTGCCTGGTCTACTGCTCGGTCTTCCAGGGAATCCTCGGCCGGCCCCTGCACGTCCACGGGGAAGGCCTGGCCGTGACCGGCGATACCGAGCGCCGGATCACCTGGGACTGGCCCGCGTTCGCCTCCGAGGACCTGGTCTTCGGCCAGCGTGCCGCCGAGGCGGGGCTGAAGTGGGGCTGGTTCCACGAGTACGCGGAGGCAACCCCTCCCTGGAGCCTGAGGGACTTCATCACCCAGCGCGGCCGGTGGCTATGGGGGGACATCCACGGCATCACGCACCGCGAGGTGCTGTCCCGGCGGGCCGCGCTGCTGACCTTGCTGAAGTACGTGGTCGGCGCGACCGCGCTGCCGCTCTCGGTCAGCGGACTGTACCTGCGGGCCGCCGGGCGCATTCCGGGAGACACCCCGGTCTTCACGGTGGCCAAGCTGTCGGTGCTGGCCTGGGTGGCGGTGTTCTTCGCCTGCGGGTGGGCCGGATCCGGCTCCCGCGCGTTCTCGAAGACGAACGATTCGAGGCTGCTGAGCGCGACGGTCGCCGTGCTCGTGCTCCCGCTCAGCCTCCTGCTGACCTGCGCGGGGGTCTTCATCCCGCTGGTCCAGGGCAATCCTCGCACATTCAAGGTGATCAGCAAGACACGGGAGACGCGGTGAAGCCGATGCGCAGGGCCCTGACCGGGGCCGTTGTCCTGGGCCTGGGGGTGGCGGGATGTACTGCCGCCGCTCATATCGGAGCCCTTCAGCCGCCGGTGCTGGCCACGCCCGCGCACGCGATAGCGCCCCTGGGACTGATATCCGTGCCGGAGCCCGCGATACAGCTCGGGGCCGGCATCGACCTCTACACCTACCGCGGCCAGGACTTCGCCAGGTCGTCGACGACCGAGGTGGCATACCTCAGGGCGCTCCACGCCAACGCGGTCACGGTGTCGTTCCCGTTCTTCATTCACGGGATCAACGCCTCGCGCATCTATGCGCGCAACTCAACACCTACCCCCGCCCAGCTGGCGGTGCTGGCAACCGATGCCATGCGCGCCGGGATCTACGTAGTCCTGCGGCCGCTGATGGACGAGACGATCCTTGGCGAGCCCCGCAGCCTCTGGCGGCCCAGCCACCCGCGAGCCTGGTTCGCGAGCTACCAGAGATTCCTGCTGCCCTACGCGGCCATGGCCCAGCGGGTCGGGATCACGAAGCTGTACGTCGGCGCGGAGTTCACCAAGTTCTCCAGATCCCGCTACTGGAATGGCCTGGACAAGGCGCTGCGCCGGGTGTTCAAGGGGACCCTGCTCTACGCCAACAACGGGCGCAGGATCTACCACGGCAGCGGCGGCAGGGGGGTACGGCTGACGTTCGACGCCTACCCGGCGCTGCACGTGCCAGCGCGCGCCACGGTCAGGCAGCTGACCAGGGCCTGGGAAGCCTACGACAGGTCGCTGCCGCGCCGGGCGGTGCTGAGTGAGGTCGGCATCGCCGGCGTGCTGGGAGCGTACGGCCACCCCTGGAAGCATCAGTGGTCCAATCCGCGGATGGATCCCAGCGTCCAGACCAGGTGGTTCGAAGCGGCCTGCCGCGCGGTCGCGGCCGAGCACATGGGCGGCATCTACTTCTGGGCGATCGGCTTCGGCAAGGACGAACTGTCCACGCGTCTCAGCCGCAAGAATCAGGCCGCCTGGGAGGTCGGCCCGAGCGAGCGGGCCGTTGCCGCGTGCTTCAGCCAGATCAGCCATGGCTGACTACGTCATCACCGTTCCTGCTGGCCCCGCCGTTCTGCGGGTCAGCCCGGCGGTCATCCGGCGCTGGGCTCCGTGGGTCCCGGTGGCCATCGTCCTGTGCGCACAGGCCATTCTCACGGCCCGGCTGATCCACCTGAGCACGGCGTCCGGAGACGAGGGCCGTTATATCTATGCCGGTCATCAGCTCATTCACGAGCTGTGGCATGGCGGCGGCAGCCCGTATTACGAGACCTACTTCTCCGGTGCCCCGGTCATCTACCCGGTGCTGGCCGCGCTCGCCGATCACGTGGGCGGCCTGGTAGCGGTGCGCCTGGCGAGCCTGGCCTTCATGCTGACCGCAACCAGCCTGCTCTTCGGGGCCGGCCGTCGCCTCTTCGGGTACCGGGCCGGAGTCGCGGCGGCCGGGCTGTTCGCCGGGCTCGGCCTGACCGACGACCTGGGCGCGCTGGCCACCCATGACGCGCTGGCGCTCATGCTGACGGCGGCGGCTGCCTACTGCGCGGTACGGACTCCTGACAACGAACCGCACGCCAGCCGGTGGCTGATGGCCGTGCCGGTGATGCTGGTGGCCGCGAATGCCACAAAGTACGCGACCCTGCTGTTCGACCCGATAGTCATTGGCCTGGCGTCTGCCCAGGTCGCCGGCGAGGGCTGGCGGCGGGCCGCGCACCGCGCCGTGGCGCTCGGCGCGACCACGGTCACGCTGCTTGGGCTGGCCGCGTTCCTGGCCGGTCAGGCGTACGTCAACGGGATCTTGTTCTCGACGCTCGCGAGGCAGACGGGAGCATCGGCGGTATTCGCCGCCCAGCGAGTGCCGGTCAGGACCATCGTGGCGGATTCCTGGGACTGGGTGGGCCTGGTGATCGTTCTGGCGGCGGGCGCCCTGGCTGCCGCGCTGACCGTCAGGCAAGAGCGGCGGCGCTCCGGCCTCCTGCTGATCCTGCTCCTCGCCGCGGGAGTTCTGGTCACCGTGGAGAGCCTGCGCCTGCACACCGTCGAATCAATGCGGAAGCACGACGACATCGGTATCTGGTTCACGTGCATGGCGGCCGGGTACCTGCTGGCGCGCCCCGGCGCCCTCGCCCTTCGCGGCCGGGCCGCCAGGGCGGCGGCGGCGGCCCTCGTGCCGCTCGGCGTCGTGCTGTCTGGCGCCTACTACAGCCCCTCGGCGCACTCAACCTACGAAGCCGCGACGTCAGCGAGGCGGATGGCGGCGTTCGCCGCCATCAAGCCCTACCTGGAACTGCCGCCTGGCCGGTATCTGATCGGCGGCCTGGACAACGAGCAGATGATATACACCGACGGACTGGGCATCCCGTGGTACCGGCTCTTCGATGACATCTACATCAAGTACCCGGTCCCCGGCCGCGGCGGTGACTCACACGGCCAGGTCCAGGGGCCCGCGTGCACGCGGCTGCTGCCAGGCTGCATGTACCTGGAGGGCATGGCCGGGTTCCGGGCCGCGATCCGGGCCCACTGGTTCTCGCTCATCTCCATGGTCGGGACCCACGGCACAAGGCAGGACGCGCAGCTCGAAGCCGTGGTGCGGCACGACCCCGGCTATGTGCTGCTGACCCAGCTCGGCGGCGCCCCGACCTGGATATACCTCCCGGACTACCGCCACAGGGGCCGCACCGCGCGAGTGCGCGGTTCCGGAGCCTGACCGGGCCGGCTTCGGGACCGCCCGCCGGGCGTCCGCTGCCCGGCGGGCACGTCAGCGGGCTAGGACGCGGGGAACGAGCCGCGCCGCGAGGCCCGTCCGGGTCAGGCTGGCGGTGATGGCGATCGCCAGGAGCCAGGTGACGAGCGGCGCGGCGAGCAGCACGACGGCGATCATGGTCAGATCGAGCACGCCGAGCCCGATCCCGCCGGCGGCGGCCAGCCTGGTCAGGCGATAACTGTGCCGGCTGGCGGCGGCGCTGGCCAGCGCGGCGATGACGAGCAGCAACGCTGATCCGTAGGCGAGCCGGGCGGCGACCGGAACGGGCCAGAGCCATGCGCGGGTGGCGATCAGGGCGGCGCCCCAGCACGCTCCGAGGACAGGGCCGCTGCCCAGCATGATGCGGGCGGTGCGCCGGCCGGGCGAGTGCCGGGTGAACTCGGCGGCCAGCTGGCTTGCGTCGCCGAACTCGGCGATGGCGGCAGCCGCGGCATCCCGCTCGCTGAGCCCGCGCGCGAGATGGTCCTCGCACGCCTGGGCCAGGCCGTCGGCGATCTCCTCGATAATGCCGGCTGGCAGCCTGCGGCTGAGATCTATCAGGTACGTGCTGGTCAGGTCGCCGGACATGGGGCCGATTCCAGGATCGCGGTCACCGCCGAGGCGAAGTCCTGCCAGGACGCCCGGTCGCTGCTGAGCCGGCGCCGTCCCGCGGCGGTCAGCGCGTAGGTGCGCCTCCTGCGCCCGCCGACCACCGACCAGGTCCCCTCGAGGAGGCCCGCTGACTCCAGGCGGCGCAGGGCGGGGTAGATGGTGCCGGTCGGCAGGTCGAACCGGGCGCCTCCGGCCTCCCGGAGTGCCTCCTTGACCGCGTATCCGTGCCGGGGGCCGTCGGCCAGGGTTGCCAGCAGCAATGTGTCGAGGTGTCCCTTGAGTATCTGCGCCTCAGCCCGCATAGGTAGATATCCTATACTGACAATGATAGCTAGTTATCCTACTTATGACCGCGAAGCTGGCCGGACGGCAGCCAGACCGGAGACCCCCGGCAGTGGCAGCGGGGCGTCGGCGGGTGCGGGCCGGCGCACCAGGCACCGGGAGGACGCCGATGGCCGCTGAACCGGACCGGCAGGTGGTTCGTGACGAGATGGAGCGGGCCAGGAGGACATTTCACGACCTGCTGGACCGCGCGACGGTCGCGGATCTGGGCCGGGCATCGACCGGGACCAGATGGACCAACCAGCAGCTGCTGTTCCACATGCTGCTCGGGTACCTGATCGTCCGAGCGCTGCTCGTGCTCGTCAGGATCTTCGGCAGGTTGCCGGGCGGCGCGAGCAGGGCGTTCGCGCGGATCCTGGATGCCGCCCGCCGGCCATTCCATGTGATCAACTACGCGGGCTCGTGCATCGGCGCGCGACTCATCTCCCCTTCGCGCCTTCCAGGCGCGTTCGACCGGGTCATCGCGTGGCTGGAACGCCGCCTGGAACGACAGTCAGCCTCCGTCCTGCAGCGTGGGATGCATTACCCCACCTCGTGGGACCCGTTCTTCAATAGCTACATGACCCTGTACGAGCTGTACCGATACCCGACTAAGCACTTCGACTTCCACAGCCGGCAGCTCACCCTGCCCGGCCGGGACTGACGTCGCGGCTGCCTCTCGTGATCGCGAAAGCCGGATACGTGCCCCACCGCCAGCGCAGGCCGCAGGGCACGCGCAAGGTCGGCCAGGTCAGGCCGCGTCGTCTATCAGGCAGGTCCAGCAGGCCGCCGCACTCGTGCTGACCTCAACCTCGTCAGCAAGCGACTCCCAGGTCTCGTATTCCATGCACAGCTCCTTCCCTTGATCTGCCGGTCCAGCATTTGTCTGGATCTAAACCCTATTAGGAGTAATATGTCAGCCATTCCGGGCTGTCAAGAGCCGGGTGTCAAGAGCCGGGGTGTCAAGAGCACTGAGCCGACGGCTCTCGTCCCGGCCGGTATGCCGCCCGCGCTCATCTGGTTCGGCGGCGTGGCCAGCCCAGCCGCGCGGCCGGCCGTCGGCCATCCGGCCATCCGGCGGCCACCGGGTCAGGTCGTTCGAGTCAGCCGGATCTTCGGCTGATGGTCATACGGGTCATGCCAGTCGTCCATGAGCTGCGCCTTGAGTCCGTACTGCCGGGCGAGTCCGATAAGCGTGTCGGCTCGGTAGTAGAAATCCTCCCGATGTACCTGGTACTCGACGTCTTCCGTCCGGTAGAACGTGAAGTCGAAGATCCCCCCGGGTGCCATGATGCGGCCGACATGAGCGAAGCACTCATCGATGACGGGCAGCGCGCAGTGCGTGAACACGCTGTTGGCATTCACCACGGTGAAGTAGCCGGCCGGCAGGAAGGTCATGGTCAGGTCCCGGACGGGCGTGAGCGTCGGCAGCTTGTCCTGCAAGCCGTCCTCCGTCAGGACCTCCTGCGCCGCGAACAGGATGTCCGGTGAGATGTCGATCCCGTAGTAATTTCCCTCATCGAGGTAGCTGATGAAGTGCCTGCCGGCCCGCAGGTTCCCGCAGCCGATTTCCAGCATGCGATCCGCGGGAACGAGTCCGTGCTTTACCAGGTAATCGAACTGCAGCTGCCCGAATTTGAGCCACTGCGCGTGGCTCCTGCTGCCGACGGCCATATCGGTACTACGTCCTGCTTTATATTTCATTACCGCCTGATAATAGCTCACATGGTCATGTGTCCTCAACCGCAGCAAGGTGTCGACGCAGACTCTGCGCGCATACGGCAGAATCTGGTCCGGATTCTTGACCGCGAATGCGAGTTTGTAGGAGAGCCTGGAACGATTCCCTGTCGTCATAACAACAATTAAAGCGCGAGCCATGGCCCGGATCGCGGCTAGCCCACCGGGCCGGGCGGCCGAGTCGTCAGCTGAATCTGGCCCGGGCAGCGCCTGCCCTGCGCTTCCCCGCGGCCCCGGTGTCGGCGTCCGCCTGACCCCGCCGCGAGCCGGTAGTGACGATCGGCCCGGCGGTCAGTAGTCTCTGTGTGACTAGTACGCACGGGAGGCTGCTTGTGTCCGCCGAGATGATCCGCCTGGCAGAAGCGATGGTGCCGGCTCCGCTGCGCCGGCCGTCACAGCCGATTCGCCCGGTCGCTGGCGTGCTGGATGACGGAACCGTCTTCTTCGCGCCGGCCGGGGAGGTCGTTGTCGAGGGTTCGCTGGTCATGTGTCATCTGTGCGGCCGGTCATACCGTTCCGTCGCGGCTCACCTCTCCTCGCATAACTGGACGAAGCAGCGCTACTGTGAGGCGTTCGGCCTAGAGCGCGGCCAGTCACTGGAAGGGCCGGAGACCCGGAAGCTCCGTGCCGCTGCGTTCGCGGCGCGCCTGCTGTTCGAGTCGGCCGTCCGCGAGGGCAGCGCGGCGGGCCGCGAGCGCGCCCGTACCGGCGATCTCGCCAGGGATGCCGCCGCGGCAGCCCGCGGCCGGCGGTTTCCCGAGCAGCGCCGCAGGAAGACCGTGCTGGCCCGGGCGGCGACCTCGTCCGCGGTCGCCGCCCGGGCGAGCAGGGAGCGTGCCGACCGGCATCTGGCCGCAGTGGCGGCCGACGCAGCGAGAAGGCTCGGGTACCCCGATATCGGAGCGTTCGTCAGCGCCAGGACCCAGGCTGGCGTCAGCCTGGCCGAGATCAGCCGGGAAGCCGGGCTGCACAAGGACTGGCTCTCCCGGCACCTTGACCGCGTTGATCCCGCCGCGGCTGAGGCAGCCCGACAGCGGGCTGCCGGAAGGCCCGACGCCGCCTGGCTTCCGGCCGTCCGGCGCCTCGGTTACCGCGACGTCGCCGCCTACCTGCGAGACCGGCACCACGAGCAGCGTCAGACCGTGAACGCGATAGCGGCCGAGATTGGCTTCTCGCCGCATGCCGTGAGGTCCGCGCTCCGCCGCCACGGCCTGGCTGCCGTCGCGCACGCGGCCAGGCGGCACGCGGCCCGGCAGCGCACGGCCGAAGTCGCGGCCTCTCTCGGCTACCCGGCAATCACCGGCTACATCGGCGATCGCAGATCCGATGGCTGGACCTGGAAGGCCATCTCCGCCGAGTCCGGGCAGCCGGAGACCTGGCTGCGCCGGCACGCGGCGGGGCCAGATGACTCTCAGTCGGCCACCACAGGAGGCCACCAGAATGCCTAGATTCCTGGTCACCTATTACGCGGGTGACATGCCCTGCGATCCGGCGTCGGTGTCGGACGCCCGCGACGCGTTCCTGCGATGGGCCGGGAAGGCCGGCGGGGCAGTTGCCGACCTCGGCGAGCCAGTCCGGTCCGCTACCCGGGTCTCCGGATAGGGCGCCCGCCTGGCGGCGGCCGCGGAGTCGTTCATGGGCTGGTCGGTTATCGAGGCAATCGATGGCGCGGCCGCCGTCCGGCTGATGCAAGATCATCCCTTCATCAGCCGGGGAGGCGTCCTGCAGATCAGCGGGCCCATCTGAGCCTCGGGCGACCCTGACACGCCAGAGCGGCAGCCAGACGGCGTCGCTCACGGCGAACCGCGATCAGAGCGCGGCGGCTCCGCCGTATCCCGCGGCCGGCCGAGGAGACTACTGACCAGGGCGGGGCTTGCGCCGGCACCGATCGGACGCCGGAGGAACTAGACCGCCGTCACAGAACGAGAGATCACAGAGAGCAGGCACCATGGAGATCAGCGCACGCAATCAGCTGAGCGGTACCGTGCAGAGCGTCAGAACCGGCGCGGTCATGGCCGAGATCGTCGTGAACGTTGACGCGGGAACGGTCGCCGCGGTCATTACCGACTCATCCCGGGAGCACCTGAACCTGACCGAAGGCGACCAGGTGACCGTCGTCATCAAGGCCACCGAGGTAATGATCGCCAAGTAGCCGGATCGCAGACGCGGCCGACCGTGGCCGACCGCGGCCAGTCAGCCCGCCACGGTCAGGCGCGGGCAGCCCGGCCTGCCCGGTAATAACCTTTGACCATGAACCCGGAGGAGTCCTCGCTGTCGCTGGCCGAGTGGCTGGTGCTGTGCCTGGTCTGCGAGCAGCCCAGGCACGGCTTCGCGCTGGCGAGGCTTCTCGATTACGACGGCGACGTGGGCCGGGTGTGGCGAATACCTAAACCTGTCGTCTACCGGGCACTGCAGCGACTCGAACCGCTCGGCCTGGTTAAGACGGCGGAGCAGCAGCCGTCGAGCCAGGGTCCGGTCCGGTCGCTCGTCGACGCGACCAGCGAAGGACGGCACGCGGCTGCGGACTGGCTGAGGCGGCCGGCCTGCCACAACCGGGACGTGCGGTCAGAGCTGCTGGTCAAGCTGGCGCTGCTGGACCGGGCCGGGGCGGATCCGCAGCCGCTGCTGCGGGCGCAGCGCGAGCAACTCGTCCCCGTCGCCGGCGGACTGCACGACCGTCTCGACGCGGCCGTGGGCTTTGAGCGGACGCTCGCGCTGTGGCGCTATGAGACGGTGTCAGCGACCGTCCGGTTCCTGGACACCCTGAACTCCCTGTCGTAGGCAGCCGGTCGTCCGTGAGGAGTCTTCGGCCCGGTCGTGGTCACCGCGCACGGTCTGCTCCATCGGCGGCTCGGCGGCTCGGCGGCGCCGGGCGAGCAGCCGCCTGGTGGCGCCCGATAGGTCGCTCTGGATCAGGACGTCGAAGCCGGCCGGAAGCAGCGAGGCCGGCTCGCCTGGATCAAGGCACCACCGCGCCGGCAGGCCCGGTCGGCTGCGCCGCGCCTCGGCGGTGAACGCCTGCCAGCCGAGCAGGCCGCCGGATGCCACGGCAGCGGCGGCGGCGGCGAAGAGGCCGCGGTCCCAGTACCCCGTGCAGAGCACGAGCGCGTAGCTATCTGGCCGCGGCCGCCAGGTTCCCAGGTCGGCGTGCACGACCGTGATCAGCTCGGTCAGTCCCCGGCGGCCAGCCTCCGTCGCGAGCAGACCGAGCGCAACGTCGGATGCGTCCACGACCGTGACCCGGCGCCCGGCCCCGGCAGCCAGCAGGGCGCTGCCCGACGGACCGCTCGCCAGGTCAATGAATGGCCCGTCAGGCAGCCGCATCGACAGCGCGAGCACCGCGAGCGGGTGCGGGATGAACGATGCTGCGAAGCCGGCTCCGTACCTCGCATTCCAGCGGAGCGTGTCCGGATGGCCGGCCAGATCGGGTTCAGCGTCGCGCATGCAGCGCACACTAACGTCGTGCCGCCGAGTGGATTCCGCAATCGATAGCGATTTTTCGCGATGAAACCGCGT
>DATNIU010000039.1:0-11380 GCA_035604275.1 Streptosporangiaceae bacterium
CGGTCGAGGCTGGCCATTACCTCCCGGTGTCCCCGATGCTGCCCGCCGGCCCGCGCTGTCAGCGCGGCCAGCGCCCGCGCTGACAGCGCATCGAGCCAGGCGCGGCGGCGCGGCGCGCAGCCTTCTGCGGCATCCTGCGCCCGGCCGAGCATCGCTATGGCCTCCGGGTAGGCACTGCGGAAGAACACGCCGATGCTGCGCACGCCGAGAATCCAGGCGGTGAGGTCGAGGTCCCCGATCTCGGCTGCCGCAATCCCGCCGACCTCGAAATACTCCCCGGCCTGAGCGTGCCGGCCCATGTCGTCGGCGATCTGCCCGGCGACACCGCACAGGACTCCGGCAAGCCGTACGCAGCGGGTCCTTGCCCTGACGGGCTGGGAGAGGCTCAGCGCATCCTTCATCCGCCCCAGCATGGCCTGCACCTGCGGCGCGAGGTTGGCGGGAGGCGTGTACGGATAGCATGCCGCGAATCCGGTGATCGCCCGTTCCATAAAGTCCAGGGCCGTCGCGCTCACCGGGGATCGCGTAAGCACGTCGGCAAGCTCCCATGGCCCGGCCTGGCCGGCGGACATGGTCCCTGCGGCACCGTGCGGGGCTGCCGGCCAGGTGCGGGCTGCCAGCTCCGCCAGTTCCCCGCCCGCGCCGAGCACATCATCGAGCACTCGGGCCATGTACCGCGTGCCCGGCTTGTGCCCGTTGACGACCTTGGACAGGTAAGACGCATCGAAGTGCGACCGGCGGCCCGCCTCGCGCAGGGACATGCCCCGCTCCGCCAGCAGACGCCGCACCTCGTCACCGAAATCGCTCACCGCGCGTGCCAATCGCCGTGTGGACCTGTTGACCGTCTCACCATGCCACGGTCAGCGCCTTCAGGTTACGGCCAGGCAGCGGTTGGCTGGTGCCTGTTCAGTGCTGGTACGCACACGGAGGGTATCAACCATGCCGCAAGACGCCCGGGGCGACCGCGGGACGGCCGCCGCCGGCACTATCGGCGACCTGCTGCAGCGCTTCGGCGACCGCTGGCAGATCGCCTACCAGTCAGAGCTAGGTGTCTGGAGCGGCGAGCAAAGGAGCGCGGACGGCCTGCACGGGAGGTTCCTGGCCGCGCATTCCGCCGGCGAGCTGGCCGGCCAGCTCAGCAACGCCGAGCGAGGCGAGCTGTGAGCGCGACGACGACCCCGGACGCCGAGCCGCAGGTGAGCCGCGGCGACCGCGTCGAGCTGGTCTCCGTGACCGACGAGTATAAGCATTTCGGCCTCGCCGCTGGCGACCTCGGCACTTTCCTGTTCACCGACAGCCTGGGAACGATCCACGTCTGGTGGGACACCGCCGGGAGGACGGTCGGTGTCATCAGCGAGGACCGCGCCCTGCTCCGCCCGGCCCGGCCATGACCGCAGGCCGACCGGACTCCGATCCGCCGCAGTCTCCCTCGGTCTACGCGTGCCACGGAGCGCGGTGGTCGATCTACCAGCATGCCGACGGCTGGACCGCGCATCGGATCGGCCTCAACGGCCGGCTCCGGTCTGCCAGCGCTGGCACCGAGGCCGAACTGATCGCCGAGCTCGACTCCGCCGAGGCCGGAGCGGAGCAACAGTGATGCGCGATCAGGCCGCCTGGATCCGTGCGCGAACGGCCCCGGTTGAGCGAACGGGCTACTGCTCCCGGCATCCGTCGCGCACGCGCGGCCCGCGTGGTGGAGCACGCGAGGCCGCCCGCCTGGCCGCGCCCGCCCCCTTAATCGGCTGCGGGCGCGGCCAGACCCCCATGTGGTTCGGCTGTCCGGCTGGGCGGCATTGCCAGCGTTTCAGGAGCATGTGCGGGTGGCCAAGCCCGTACCGCGTGACCGCCCTGCTCAGCCTTGCCCGGCGATGGCCTTGATCCGCGCTACCACCTGCCGCAGATCGTTTGTCGCGATCAGGATATGGGCGTTCGCCTGGCTGATCATCGACGCGTCCAGATTCGAGGCCCCTGTCTGACAGTCCGCGGCAGCCGTCTCGAAGTTGCTCAGGGCCATCGCCCAGAATCGCTGCGACTTCGGATCAGGCACCGCCGGCGCGGGGACCGGAAGGCGAGGCAGCGCGGGACGGCCAGTGCGAGGCATGGCATCCGGTCAGCTGACGGCCCGGCCGTCCATGTCCAGCCATCGCCCGATCGGCACGTCATCCGGCAGGGTCATGGCCGAAGAACGATTTCTGTGACGCGGGGACATATATAGATGCGCCCGTAGCTGGCGCCGGTTATCTCCTGCAAGATCCCCTGAGCTTCGAGCCGCTTGAAGGCGTCGTTGGCGGTCTTGTACTGGACATCGTGCCGCTTAGCGGTTGAGGTCGGAGTGATCGACGAGTAGCCGATGAGGTCTTCGATAATGTCCACGGCGAAGCCGCGGATCTTGTTCTCCCTGGCGATGCGCAGGAGGTCTTCACGCACTGCCAGGAGCTGCTCGATTCTCTCGACCATGTCCTGCGCCTGGGCCTCGACGGCTGTCGAGAAGAACCGGACCCACGGGTCATATTCCCCCGTGGCGCTGACATCGAGCAGCAGGTTCTTGTACAGCTCCTTGCGGGGCTTGAACCACGGGGAGAGGTTGAGAATCGGATAAGCAAGCGTCTCCGCCTCGATCATCTGCAGGACTACGATCAGCCGGCCGAGGCGCCCATTGCCGTCCGTGAAGGGATGCAAGGTCTCGAACTGGTAGTGACCGACCGCTGCCTTCACCACAAGAGCCATGTCGTCATCTCGGGCGTTGATCCACTTCTCCCAGTCGGACAGACCCGCCTCGAGCATTTCCCCCTCAGGCACAGGGACGAAGCGCGACTCCTCGATTCCAAGCTCGCGCTCGCCGATAAACACCTGCCGCTGCCGGAGCTGGCCAGAGTCGTACATCTGACCGCGGGTGCCCCTGACGAGGATCGTCTGAAGCTGGCACAAGACCCTGAGGCCTATGGGCAACGTCTTGATCAGGTCGAAGGCCCGCTCCGCGGCCACGACATAGTTCATGACCTCGCGTAGTTCCGCGCTTCGCCTTGCCTCATCGATGAAGTCCGCAGCGAGTACCTCGTCCAGCGGCGCGTAGGTGCCTTCCAGTTCAGAGGTGCTCTGCGCTTCACGCCTCAGCACGGGCCGGATGAGCAGGCGCGGGTCTGGGAGCCGCCGCACTGCGAAGTCCAGGCGGCCCAGGGCAAGAGCTGCCTTCGAGACTGAGTTGTAGGTGCCCTGGCTGAGCGCGACGGTCGTGGGCGCTGGGCACGGCACGAAAGCGTAGTGGCTGTAGTCTCGCTGCAGGTAGGCGTCGCGGCCGTGGATCGGCACCAGGCGCCCGGCTGGCGACGCCTTGAAACGCTCGACGTCCACGTGAGTCTCCTCAGAATCTCAGCTTGATCGAACTAACAATCTCGGCTAGAGATTTGTAGTAACAGGCCGGTTTCTACAAATTACAGGCTTGAAAACTACCGCGAACCTCGGCATGCCGTCAGCGAATTAGGGCGAGATACTCGGCCAGCACAGCCTGCGGCGTGAGCTGTTAGCTCCGCTGACCTGCGGCAACAGTCCGAAGCTATGGCCTGAGATGCTCATCCCACGTGACAGCCGGCGCCACTCGCCCGCAGGGAACGCAGCAGGCGGCCACGGCACATCCCGCACGGTCAGCTGCGGTGGCCAGATTCGTGGAAGGGCTTCAGCCAGCGGCGTCGGCGGCCTAGAGTTCCATACCAGCGCGCCGTGCACCTCCGCTGCGACAAAGTCGACTGTGAAGATCTGGAACGCCACGAACCCGAGCGTGCCGATTCGCTAGCACCCGTGCTGGCCGAGCACATTCGCATGCACCCGCCAGCCACAGTCACGCTGCCGTGGTTGGTCCCGGACGGCAAGCCGGTCACGTTCACTCTGCTGATGACCCGCCTGGATGGGTCGGCGATGCACCGCACCCGGTTCAACGAGAGCCAGTGGCGGCCCGCGCTCGGGAAAGCCGGGATCGTGGTCCGGGCACCGGGCACCGGGCACGGCCACTGAACGCGGCCACGGCATGCACGTTCTGCGGCACACAGCGGCGTCGGCGTGGCTGTCCGCCGGGGTCGGCGTGCCCGCGGTGGCCGCGTGGCTCGGCGACACCGAGGTAACCGTCCTGAGCACGTACAGCCACCTGATGCCCGATGACACCGACCGCGGCCGGAAGGCGATGGACCTGTTCTTCACTCGCCCGGCGAGTGCCCTGGATGTGCCCTTGCAGTTGCAGCGATGATGAGTAGTCGCAGGTCAGCGCATTGTTCGTCCACTTCCGGTGGAAGTAGCGCCGCTGGCTTGCCGCGGGACTGGCGGCGCTCGGCGTCAGGAGGCGGGACGGGCGTTGCCGGGCAGCCCGTCGCTTCCGCTGGTGCCGAGATAACGCTCGCGTGCCGCGCCGACCAGCGCGGCGGCCGAGCGCGCGACCCTGGCCAGCAGCGGCGGCTTGCCGTGCCTGGGCTGGTACGGGGCCCGGTGCCAGCCCTCGAACAGCACCAGGTAGCTGGCGTCAGGCAGCAACCAGGCAGGTACCCGCATCATTCCCCCGTTTCGATACATCCCCGCTGGCAGGCCGGTCAGTGCACGGCTATGTCGGTGCTGCCGCTGGCCGCCGCGCGATCCGCCCTGACCCCCGTCAGGTGCCCGCGATGCGGCCGTGACCTGCCTTGATCCCCGGAGCCGATGGTGCCACGATGACGTCGCCGAGTAAAGCGAGGGGACGCCGGGGCTGACCGGTTCGGGGTGGTTGCCCGGCACTTGACAAACTGGGAAGGTTTCCGGGTGGATCTGCCGCTGTGCCCCGGCCGGATGACAAGATGACGCCATGAAGATTCTGGTCAAGCTGGTCATTACCGCAGCCGCGGTATGGGTGGCCACGCTCCTGGTCTCCGGCATTCAGGTGCACACGCACAGCACGAGCGGGAAGATCGGGACGCTGATCGTCGTGGCGCTGATTTTCGGCGTGGTCAACGCGGTCCTGAAGCCGATCGCCCACGCCGTCGGCTGCCTCGCCTATGCGGCGACGCTCGGACTGATCAGCATCGTGGTCAACGGACTGCTGTTCTGGCTGACTAGCTGGGTCGCCGGAAAGCTCAAGGTGCCGTTCCACATCACCGGGTTCGTTCCCGCGGTGCTCGGCGCCCTGATCGTCGGGGTGGTCGGCTGGGTGCTGAGCCTGATTCTCGACCAGCGGGACGGCGACAAGCAGTAGACCGGACGGCGGGGTCAGCAGGTCTTCCTGGCTACCCCGCAGTACAGCCAGCGCGATCCTTCGGAGTCAGCCAGCTCAGGATCCTCGCAATTCCACAGCCCGACCCAGGTGACATCGGCTGCGGCACCCGAGTAGGGCGTGACCAGCTCCAGGCCGTCGAAGAGCTTGCGAATCTCGTCCTTGGAGCGCAGGCAAGCGCCGCCGGCCGATTGCCTGCCCGCCTCGACGATGGCCGCGACGGCCTTCGGGGGCTTGTGATCCCCGGTCATGTGCGACATCGAGAGGTAGCTGCCCGCCGCCAGCGGCGCCAGGTAGCGCGATATCAGGCCGCCCGGGTCGTCGGAGTCCGCGACGAAGTGCATCACCGCGGTCATCAGCACGCCGACCGGCTCGCTGAAGTCGATCAGCCTTCGCACGTCCTCGTTGCCGAGCACCGCGTCCGGGTCGCGCACGTCCGCTAGCACGACGCTGGCTGCCTTGTCCCCGGTCAGCAGGAACGAGCCGTGCTGGAGCACCATCGGGTCGTTGTCGACGTACACGACGCGCGCGTCCGGCCAGATCTTGCGCACGACCTCGTGCGTGTTACCCACCGTCGGCAGGCCGGACCCCAGGTCGATGAACTGGCTGACGCCCTGCTCGGCGATCCATTTCGCCGCGCGCTGGTGGAAGCCCCGGTTCGCGAAGGCGGAGTCGATCAGCTCGGGCGCCCGGGCTCTCATCATCTCGACGGCGACCCGGTCGACTGGGAAGTTATTTTTCCCGCCGAGCAGGCAGTCGTAGATGCGCGCGGCGCTCGGCCGGGACTGATCTACGCCAGGAGGAACCGGCGCCTGGGTCATCAAGCCTCCATCCAGGTGTAACGCACAGTATCCCATGAGCACATGTGGTCGCCAATCACGGGAGTCGTCAGATGAGCCGTTTTGATCGTTATTAATGTCATTGTACTAACTTGTGCAAACGATTGCGTCTGTGGGTGATCGTAGGTGCTGGCTAGATCGCGCATTCGATTAGTTACACACAGCGATGCGGAATGCGGCCGATGGGGGCGCCGAGCCTGACCGGCGTGGCACGGGAAAGCCTGGCAGGACATCCGGCCGGATCGTCGGGCTCAGTCCTTGCGGCCGGTCAGGACGAGGCTGACACCAAGGCCGGCCATGATCAGGCCGCCCGTGCCGCCGATCAGCGCGAGCCGCCTTGGTGATCGCTCCAGCCACATCCTGGCCGAGCTGGCGGCCAGCGCCCAGACGCTGTCCAGGACGACGGCGATCAGCGCGAACAGCGCCCCGAGCAGCAGCATCTGGAGCGGCACGTGCCCGGCCGCCCGGTCGGTGAACTCCGGCAGGAACGCCACGAAGAACACGGTGGTCTTCGGGTTCATCGCCCCGACCACGAACCCGTCGCGCACAGCCCGGCCGGGCGGCACCTGGCCGGTGCGGGCAGCGAGGGCACCCGCCACGGACCGCCGGTGCAGGAACGCCTGCGCTCCCAGGTAGATCAGGTACACCGCGCCCGCCAGCTTCACCACGGTGAACACAGCCGAGGACCGCTGCACGAGCACGCCGACGCCGAACGCGACGGCGATCACCTGCCCGTACTCGCCGGCCGCGTTGCCGAGCACGGTGAGCAGCGCGGACCGCCGGCCCACGGTCAGCGCCCGGCTGATCGTGAACAGAACGCTCGGCCCGGGGATCGCGATGACCACGGTCACGACCGCGGCGAACTCAAGCAGATGACTAACCCGCATGTGCCCACGTTAGGACCGGCGGCCCGGCCGGCGGCAGTCTTTTTCTGGCTGGACGGCGGCCATGTCACATCTGCCGGGTGCGAGGTGTCTTAGTGCCGATCGCAGGCAGACCTGCGGAAGGAGAGGAAGACAATGGCACGGATCTCGCTCGACCCGCCGCGGACGCTTAGCTACCGGCTCAGCGACTGGTACTCGCGCAGGCACTATGGCCAGATGCTCGCGCCGGGCCAGGCGTCAGGACACAACCCGCGCGTGCTCAGGACCGTGGCCAGGGCCGAGCTGTCGCTGGCCAGATGGCGCACGGTGCCCGATGAGCTGAAGGAGCTGGCCGTGATGGCTGCCGCGGCCCGCCTGAACTGCTCCTGGTGCATGGACTTCGGCTTCTGGGTCAGCTTTACCCGCGGCCTTGACCCGGCCAAGCTCCGGGCCGTGCCGCACTGGCGGGACAGCGACCTGTTCACCGAGACCGAGCGCGCAGTGCTTGAATATGCGGAGGCGATGTGCGAGACGCCGCTCGCCGTGACCGACGAGATGGTCGCAGGCCTGCGCCGCGACCTGGACGAGGCACAGCTGGTCGAGCTCACGATGATGATCGCGGTAGAGAATCAGCGTTCCAGGTTCAACAGCGCCCTGGGCCTGACCAGCCAGGGTTTCAGCGACCGCTGCTCGGTACCCGCGTGACCGACCCGTTCACCTCCCATCGCGGGATGCTGTTCAGCGTGGCCTACGACATCCTCGGCAGCGTGGCCGACGCCGAGGATGTCGTGCAGGAGACCTGGCTCCGCTGGTCGGCCGGGGACCGGTCGGATGTCGCCGAGCCGCGCTCCTACCTCGCCAGGATCGCGGCCCGGCTGGCGCTCAACCGGCTCCGCACGATCCGGGCGCTGCGGGAGAGCTATCCGGGTCCCTGGCTCCCCGAGCCGCTGCTGACCTCTCCCGACGTCGGTACTCAGGTAGCCGAGCGCGCCGAGCGCGGCCGGGAGATCTCGATCGCGATGCTCGTCGTGCTTGAGACTCTTTCTCCGGCCGAACGGGCCGTCTTCGTGCTGCGCGAGGTCTTCGGAATGCCGCACGACGAGATCGCCGCGATACTCGACCGCACCGAGCCCGCCGTCCGCCAGCTCGCCCACCGGGCCCGTGAGCATGTGCACGCGCGACGGCCCAGGTTCGACACCGATCCTGACGAGCACCGGCAGGTCACCGAGCGGTTCCTGGCTGCCTGCTACTCGGGCGACGTGCGCGGGCTAATCGAGCTGATGGCACCGGACGTGGTCCTGACCTCGGACGGCGGCGGCAGGGCCAAGGCTGCTCGCCGGCCGGTCGCCGGCGCCGACAAGGTCGCCCGCCTGCTCGTCGCCATCACCCGCGATGGCCTGGCCGACCTCGACGTGCGGGTGGCCAGCATCAACGGCCAGGCTGGGCTGATCGCCCAGGCCGGCTCGACGCCGACGGTCGTCGCCCTCGCTGACGTGGCGGACGGCCTGGTCCGGAGGATCTACATCTTCGCCAACCCGGACAAGCTCAGCGGAGTCGCCAGCGGCTGACACGCGGCCGTGCCGAAGCCGCGCCGACCGGTCGCAGGGCCTGGCCGGCCTGCCGAGCCGGCGTTGGCCATGCGCCCTGATCGGCGCGGCTCCGGGCTCACCGTCAGGTCGTCCGCCGTGTCATGGCCAGCCAGAGCGCGCTGCCCAGGAGGATCAGCCCGACGACGCAGACGGACAGCGCGGCGGCGGCCGAGTGCGGCAGGTACCGGTCGGCCGTCTGCGGCAGGATCACAATCGCGCCGACCGCGCCGAACCCGAGCAGCAGCACCCGGCGCAGCGCCACGCCCGCCGCCAGCAGGACCGCGACCGTGCCGACCGCCAGCACCTGACCGGCCGCCGATACCTGCATCACCGACTCCGCACCTCCGAGCAGGCCGACCCCGGCGGCGACGAGGCCAGCCGTCTGCGGCACCAGGTAGCCGCGATAGACGGCGACGCCCCACAGCGCCGAGAGGACCCAGACTCCCAGACCAGGACCCCAGGCCGCGGTGCCCGGCGCGACCTGGTTGATAGCAGTCGCCACCAGGGCAGCTGCCCCGGCGAACACCGCCAGGTGCTGAAGCGTGGCCCTGGTGCGCCACCAGAGTCCGATCGCGTAGACCGTTCCAGCTCCCTCAGCCAGCAGCGCCACCGTGCCGCCGCTCAGATGCCATATCTGGTCAGCGAGCACCGCCACGAACGAGGCGGCACTGATCGTCGACAGCAGCCAGAGCACGCTGCGGAGCCGTCCGAGCGCGGGCTCGTCGCCGGTGCGCAGCACGGCGCCGGTGGCCAGCAGGCCCACGGCTACCACCCCGAAGAAGGCCAGTTCAGCGCTCGCCGGCAGGTTGTGCCAGAAATGCATCACCACGCTAGCCCCGGCCGCGATCGCGATGACGGCACCCAGGTACCCCAGCGCCTCGACCACCAGCGGCAGCCTGCGATGAGGCAGTCCCGCGGCCGCGCTGGCCGGGCTGACCGCGGCCGGTCCGGCCGGTGATCCGGCCGCTGGTCCGGCCGCTGACGTGGCCGCCGATGCGGCGTTCGACCAGGCCGCGGCGCCGGCTGGAGAACCGGGATCCGGCGGGGTCAAGGATGTGCCCGGTGCTCCGATTGACCGGTCATCCGATCGCCCGGCGGGCGGGTCAGCCCGGGTCGACTGTGGTGCCCCGACCCCTGAGGCCTCGGCTGCCTCGATCCGGGCCGCTTGCTCGGCATCGATCAGCCCAGCCGCGGCCCAGCGCTCCAGCTGCTCGTGCAGCGCGGACCCGGCAGGAGATGCAGACATGTTAATCGCCCCTTGATCCATTGGCGAGTGCGGAATGCACCGCCGCACCTTCCATACTTCGCCGCCACTCCGTGCAGGTCGCGGGTAGGAGTACTCAATTCGGCTGCGCCCGGGTACTCAATCTATGTCCGGGCAAACGGCCCGTCCGCAGCGGACCAATGTCACTGCCGCCGGTCATACTTCCGCCATGGAACCTCGAATCTCACTGATCACCCTCGGCGTAGCCGACCTTGCTCGCTCGTACCGCTTCTACTCCGAGGGACTCGGGCTGCCGACCACGCGCACGCCGGACGACGGGATCGTGTTCTTCCAGACGTCTGGCGTGACGCTCGCGCTCTATCCCTACGCCGAGCTGTCAGCGGATGTTGGCCCCGGCTGGGAGGGCCCCCGCTCCCGGTTCACCGGAATCACACTGGCGCACAACGTCCGCGAGCGACATCAGGTGGACGAGGTGCTGGCGCTCGCGTCGGCGGCGGGCGCCGAGGTAGTCAAGCCGGCCGCCGACACCTTCTGGGGCGGATACTCGGGCTACTTCACTGACCCGGACGGCTACCTCTGGGAAGTTGCCTGGGGCGCGTTCGACTTCAACGAGGACGGCTCACTGCACGTGACCTGATGCCAGGACGTCGCAGGCACAGGTTAGCCGGGTGGGCCGTCAGGGCAGGAGACGCACAATGACCGACTTGCCGGCCCGTGATTCTCCCGACCCCGAGCGGCAGCTCTACGTAATCAGCGGCGTCCAGGCAGCAGGAAAGTCCACTGCCGGTCGACTACTCGCAGAGCGGTTCAGCCGCGGAGTCTTCATCGACGGCGACGACGTACGCGCCATGGTGGTTGCCGGCCGGGAGGACATGACTCCCGACCCTTCTCCCGAGGCGATCCGCCAGCTGCTGCTCAGGTATCAGGTAGCGGCGCAGACAGCGCTGCTGCACCGGAGCGCCGGATTCGACGTGGTAGTCGCCGACAACATCTTCGGGCCGATCCTCACGTCATTCCTCCAGCTGCTCGCCGGGCACACGTTTCACTTGATCATGCTCGTCCCTGCCCCGGAGGTCGTGCTGCGCCGCGAGCACGCGCGGGACAAGGACGGTTATGGCCCGATCTGGACGGTCCAGGCGCTGCACGATCTCGTACAGGCGCAGACGGCCCGGCTGGGCTGGTGGATCGACTCGTCAAATCTGTCAGCTCAGGAGACAGTCGACCTCATTCTGAGCGATCCGGATCGCAGCATCGTCGGCGTTCCCGCTGACATGAGCGTGGAGGCGGGATAGACGCTCGACCGGGCAGCCGACTCGCCGCGCGACCAGGGACGGGACAAGCGGGTTCAGTAGGCCGAACCGGCTCGCACCGCTGACTCGCCAGAAGAAACTCGGCAGGGCACCCGCCCGACGGTGACCATCTGCTGGCTAGTCGCCTGAGATGCCCGATGGCTGACCCCCACGATGGCTGGAACCTGCCCGATGACCGGCTCTGCCCGACAGCCTGAACCGCTGGGCGATAGCTGTGCTGGCTGAGCACCGCCGTCAGGCGGCGGTGGCCGGGGGGCTGTGGCTGCGCAGGGTGCGGGTCCGGTCGGGGCTGGTGGCGGTCATGGTGCCGTCGGCGTTCAGGACGAC
>DATNIU010000040.1:0-48845 GCA_035604275.1 Streptosporangiaceae bacterium
CAGGAGTGGCGAGCCGACGCGGACGGTGCGGGACTATCAGGGGACGATTCCCTGGCTGCTCGACCGGGCGGCCGAACGCGATCCCGGCGGCGTCTGGCTGCGTACCGATGATCTGAGCCTGACCTTCGCCGAGGCCGCCGGGCGCGCAGGCGCGGTGGCCGCGGAACTGAGCGATGCCGGGATCGGCCACGGCGACCTGGTCGTGGTGACCGCTCGAACCACTCCCGAGTACCTGTTCAGCTGGCTCGCCCTGGCCAGCATCGGCGCCGTCACCGTGCCGGTCAACCCGGCCAGCGCTCCGGCCGAGCTTGCCGGGCTGATCGGCCAGGTGCGACCGCGCGTCGTGCTCACCGATCCTGGCCTTCGCCTGGACGCAGATCAGGCCTGGCTTGGCGAGGCGCGTGTGCGAGCCGTGATCGATGTCCAAAGCCTCGGTGCGGGCCGGCCCGGCCCGGCGCTGGGCAGCTTGCCGCCGGTCCCGGTCCGCCCCGATGACCTCGCGGTTCTGATCCCCACATCGGGCACGACCGGCCGCTCCAAGCTGGTCATGCAGACCCACCGGGCGTACGCGATGGCGGCGGAGGGGTTCCCGTTCTGGATGGAACTGACCGCCGCCGACCGGCTGATGACCTCGCTGCCGCTGTTTCACATCAACGCGCCGATCTACTCGGTGCTCGGCTCGCTGGCCTGCGGGGCCGGCCTGGTGCTCGTGCCGCGGTTCTCGGCGAGCGGGTTCCTTGACACCGCGCGCAGGCACGGCGCGACCGAGTTCAACGCGATCGGGGCGATGCTCGAGATCCTGATGCGGCAGCCCGAGCGGCCGGACGACGCCGACAACCCGCTGCGGCTCTGCTATGCCGGGCCTGCCCCGGAGCGATCCAGGCAGGAGGAGATCGAGCGCCGGTTCGGGATCAGGATCGTCGTCGGCTACGCGCTGTCCGAGTCCCCGTACGGGCTGATCTGGCCGCGCGGCACCCGGCCGTTCGGCACGCTCGGCGCGGTGCGCCAGCATCCCTACCTGGGCACGATCAACGAGGCGAAGGTGGTCGGCGAGGACGACGCTGAGCTCGGCGCCGGCCAGACCGGCGAGCTGCTGCTCCGCAACCCGGTGCTCACGCCGGGGTACTGGGGCATGCCGGAGGAGACGGCCGAGGTGCTTGCCGACGGCTGGCTGCGCACCGGTGACCTGGTCACCGCGAACGACGACGGCACCTACACGTTCGTCGGCCGACGTAAGGAGGTGCTCCGCCGGCGCGGCGAGAACCTGTCGCCGCTCGAGGTCGAGGAGGTGCTCGACTCGCATCCGGCGGTGCTCGAGTGCGCCGTCGTCGGCATTGCCTCCGAGCTGAGCGAGGAGGAGATCAAGGCGTTCGTGGTCGCCGCTCCAGGTGCCGTGATCGACTTCGCCGAGCTCCGGGAATTCGCGGCCGGCCGGCTGTCGGCGTTCAAGGTGCCGCGGTTCTGGCAGCTGATCGGCGAGCTGCCGAGAACGCCGACCGCGCGGATAGCCAAGCACCGGCTCCCCGCCGGGCACCAGCCTGGCGAGTACGACGCCGAGGCTCCCGCCGGGCCCGCCGCCGACGGCGCCGCGGATCGCGGGGAGTTAGCAGCGAAATGAGCTGCCGGCTCGCCGTGCCGATGCACACCGCCCGCCAGATCCCGGGATTTCACGCCGTTCGCCGGCCTCATTTGCGCGATTCGGGAGTTACGCTGCTGCAATGAGTACGTCGCCGTTGTCCCCTGAGGACATCCGAGCCGCCGCCGAGGCGCACCGGGAGCTCGGCCCCGAGTACAGCGACGCCGTGGTGGCGTCGTTCATCGACAAGGTTGACCGGGAGGTGGCCGCACGCGTCGCCGCGCAGCTGGCAGCCGCCCGCTCCACCGTGCCCGCGAAGCCGCGCGGCCGCCGCGAGCTGGTTAAGGGCATGGCCATCGGCGCGGTCGCGGCCGGGATGACGATCGGCGCGGTCGTCGGGCTGGCCGGAGGATCGAGTCCGATGGCAAAGCCAGCTCATGTCCGTGTTTTCAGGGCTGTCCAGGGGCCGTACATCCCCGGGGCCAAGCCGCCGAAGCCGCCCGTGGCCCCCGCTAAGCCGGCCGGCTAGGCACGACCTCGCCGGCCATGAGCGTGGAGGGGCCCACGCCGGCCTCTCGGCAGCGGGAACCGCTCCACGGCCATGGACCCGCAAGCTAGATGCGGTGGAAGAGGTTCAGGAACCGGGTGGCCAGCGCCATGTCGCCGGTGACCGTGCCGCCGCTGATCCGGCCGAACGCGGTGAGCACCAGGCTGGCCGGGTCGAAGGCGATCACGGCGGGCAGGTCGTCGACGCTGCCCGGCTCGTAGCTCATGCCGTTCTCGTCGACGGTGACCCGGTACTCGCCGGCGTTGCGGCCGGTCACGGTGATGCCGACGGTGAACGGCGTGCGGTCGGCGTCTGGCTTGATCGTCGACTGCCAGATGATGAACATGAACGGCACCAGCAGGTCGGCCGCGTCCGCGGACAGGGCGTGCGCCTGGCCGGCTCCCTCGCGGATGTCCCAGGTGTGCACGCCGTAGTCCATCAGCTGGCCGGCCGCGTAGATGAAGGCGGGCACCGGGCCCATGTAGAAGTGCGGCACGATCATCGAGGTCCACTCTTGCTCGCCGAGCGGCCCCAGGATGCCCATCATCTGGTCCAGGTCGGCGCGGACCCGGGTCATCATCTCCTGCTGCGACAGGTGGCGGAACGCCCGGGCCGAGTCGCCGGCCCGCTCGTGCATGCCGAGCAGGCCGTAGGCATTCTCCGCGGTGGCGCCTGACCTGGCGATGTCGAACGCCTTGAAGTAGCCCTCCATGGTGTCCACGAGGTGGCCGATGATGTCCCTGACCTCCCAGCTCTCGCACGCGGTCGAGGCCTCCCAGGCGTCGGGCTGGTCAGCCAGGGCGAACATCTGCTCCGCCTGGTCCCGCACGACGCGCAGGATGGTGTCCTTCCCCTCGTACGTCATCGCGTTCCACTCGCTCATGCCGTTTCGCCTTTCGTTGCTGGCAGTCAGGGCCGTGACGGCGGTTGCGCGGCAAGGTCGGGCGGGGCCATGCGCGACCGGCATGGTCAGACCGACCCAGGCGAGTAACTCCCGAAGAAACCGGGACCACCGGGCGGCATACAGTACGAACCTCAGCGCACGGCGGTGCGTATGTCAAGCGCACACCTGTGCGCATGTCAATGACTTGGAATGCTGATCCTGGCCAGCGCCTCGCCGTAGCGGATCGCCACAAGCTGGGCGATCGCGGGATGCGAGCCGAGCGGAGGAGCGCAGGGCGCCCCGATCGCCGCGCTTAGCTGGTCGAACGCGGCGGGCTCGGTCTCCGGTCCGATCACGCACGGCGCGATGGCCAGGTGCGAGGCGCCGGCCTCGCGCAGCCGGTCGAGCGCATTGCTGACACTGGCCGGGTCACCGAGCGAGGCGGGCACGACCGGGATGGCCAGGCGGGCGGCGAGCAGCACCGCGGTGACGCCTGCGTCGCTGATCGCCTGAGGCCCGCGGTCGGCGATCAGCAGGACGCCGCTGGCGCCTGCGGCGATGTTCAGTCCGCGGGCACGGCCGGCCCGAGCCAGGCCGACCTCGGACAGCCGGTCGTGCACCGCCCCGGCGAGCAGCGGGTGCGGGCCGAGGTGGGCCGCGAGCATGACGAGTCCGGGCGCCTGGCTGACGGCCGCGTCGATCGCCGCGTCGATCACCGGATGCGGGCCTGCAAGCAGCGGGACGATGACTGCCTGCGGCGACGGCTGTGCGCCGTTGGCCGGTCTCGGCAGCGCGCCGCCGGTCAGCCGGTTGTCGTCGCCGTTGAGGAAAAGGATCCTGATATCGACGCCCGGGCAGGACGCCGAGGCGGACTCGGCGATCTGCTCGGCCATGTCCCGCGAGGTTCCTGCGGCACTTCCGGGAATGGCGATGATCAGGGCCGGGGCGTCGGAGGCGACGCTGATCCGGTGCGGGCTCCGATGCCGGCCGACCCGTCGGACATGAGTGGTGCGGCGCGGGAGCCCGGTGTCGGCCTGGCCATTCGATGGCGCTGGCTTGCGTCGTGGCAGCTGGTCTTGCTGAAACGGCTGGTCTTGCTGAGGCGGCTGGTCGGGCTGGGGTGGCCGACGGGGTGGCTGGCCGGGCTGGGGCAGCTGGTGGTGCCCGGACGGCACGTCACGACCGGGGACGGGCTGCCGCGACGGCAGCGGATCCCTGGGGGGCTGCGGCTGTCGCCGGGGAAGCGGTGCCGGGTCCGGGCTCAGATCAGTCACGCTGTCTTATCGTAATGCGGATTCTCCGGTCCTGATCACCGCTCTGCGATGTTCACCCCGATACGTGACAAAGCTGGTCTTTCGCGCTACTGGCTGTGCAGCATGCTCTGGTACACGGAGATCAGCGCGGACTTCTGCTGATCGGTCAGCCGGCCGTCGCCGTTGATCGCCTGCTCGACATCCAGCCCCGCCGCACCGGCCGAACCGGTGTCCGCGTCGCCGTGATGCAGCAGGCCGGCCTGGGTCAGCAGGGTCTCGGCTGAGACGTTCAGCGCTTCGGAAATGAGCTTGATGACCCGCATCGACGGCTGGTGCAGACCTCGCTCGATCTGGCTCAGATACGGGTTCGACAGCCTGGTCTTCTCGGCCAGCTGGCGCAGCGACAGGTTGGCGAGCTTCCGCTGCCGGCGGATGAACTCGCCGAGCGCCTCCATCTGGTTGTCCCAAGGCTCGTGCACGGTAGCCTCCCGGGTTGGCCTGGCTGGGTTGCGGCGCCGCTGGTTGTCGCGCCAGGCGCGGCCGACGATCTTACCGTCAGCCGCGCCTGGCGCTGCCCTAGCGGACCCCTGGCTCGCCGCTTGATTACTTAGCGGCGGACTTGGTCCTGGGCTTCCTGGTGCCGCCATTGCGGTGGGCCGCGGTCGTGCCGTGCTCGGTGGCGCCGTGCTCGGCCTTGCCGTGCTCGGCGGTGGCGTGCTCGGCCTTGGCGTGCTCGGCCTTGCCGTTCTCGCTAAGCTCGGCGGCTTGCGCCTTCGCCTTCGCCGGAGCGGTCTTCGCGACCGGCGCGCCGACCTGGGCGAAGACCGCCGCGGCCTGGTGCGCTAGCGGGGTCGTGACGCTGCGAACCTGGTCGACAACCTGGTCGACGACCTTGCGCTGAGCGGTCATGAACTGCTCGGCCTTGCGCTGAACGGACATGAACTGCTCGGCGAGCTCGTGCGCGCCCGCCTTGAGCTGGTCCGTGCTCGGCAGCATCGCGGTCAGGGCCGGAGCCTTCTCGCGGATCTGCGCCGGGGTGGGCAGCCCTGGCATGTTCAGCGTCGGCCGGGGCAGGCTGGGCAGCTGCGGCCGGATCATCGCGGCTGTGGCCGTGACCTGCTTGACAGTGCTGTGCACCCTCTGCTGGCCTTTGCGGGCAGCGGCCAGGACCTGGTCCTGCAGCTCCTGCCCGACTATCCGAGTGTCAATCATGGGATCCTCCCTAGTACCTTCTAAGCTAACTATAGTACGCACGCACGTGATATGTCAAGCGGGGGACCGGCGGGTGGTGACTGCGGGGCGGGGTCTCAGGCTGAGCCGCGGGCCCTGACCAGGCCGGTCTCGTAGGCGAAGACGACCGCCTGGACCCGGTCGCGCAGGTTCAGCTTCGCCAGCACCCGCCCGACGTGCGTCTTCACGGTTGCCTCGGTCACGAAGAGCCGCCCGGCGATCTCGGTGTTGGACAGCCCCTGGGCGATATGGCTCAGAACCTCGCGCTCGCGGCTGGTCAGGCAGGCCAGGCCCGGCATGTCCTCGGGGCCGGTCGGCAGCATCGGCGCGAACTGGTCGATCAGCCGACGCGTGGTAGACGGCGCGACCACGGCGTCTCCCGAGTGCACCGCCCGGATGCCGAACAGCAGTTCCTCCGGCGGCACGTCCTTGAGCAGGAAGCCGCTGGCGCCGGCCTTGAGCGCGGCGAACGCGTACTCGTCGAGGTCGAACGTGGTCAGCATGAGCACCCGGGGCCGGTCGCCGGTCCGGCAGATCTGACGGGTTGCCTCGATACCGTCGAGCCTGGGCATCCGCACGTCCATCACCACGACGTCGGCCGGCGTGCTGTGCAGCATGGCCACGGCCGCCTGCCCGTCGCCGGCCTCCCCGACCACGGTCATGTCCTGCTGCGCGTCGAGCACCATGCGGAACCCGGTACGCACGAGCTCCTGGTCATCGACGAGCAGGATCCGGATGGTCACGCGGCACCGGCCCGGATGGAGACGATCGGCAGCCGGGCCGTGACCTCGAACCCGCCGCCCGGTCGCGGGCCCGCCCGCACCGAGCCGCCGTACATCGCGGCTCGCTCTGCCATGCCGGTCAGGCCGTGGCCGGCGCCGTCGCAGGTCGCCGCGGCGCCCAGGCCGTCATCGGTGACCGCGAGCTCGAGCACGTCGCCGGTGTAGCACAGCCGCACTCGGGCGCTGGCCCCTGGCCCGGCGTGCTTGCGGGTATTGGTCAGCGATTCCTGGACGATCCGGTAGGCGGCCAGTGCGGCGCCGCCGGGCAGTGGCTGCGGCACTCCATCGACCGCGCAGGAGACCGGAAGCCCGGCCGCCCGGGTCTGCTCGAGCAGCTCATCGAGCTGGCCAAGGCCCGGCAGCGGGGCCAGTACCGCCTGAGCGCCGTCGTCGTTCCTGCGCAGCACGCCGAGCAGGACCCGCATCTCGGTGAGTGCCTGCCTGCCGGTCGCCGAGATGGCGGCCAGCGCCTCGCGGGCCCGGCCCGGATCGGTGCCAAGCGCGTAGGCGGCGCCGTCGGCCTGCACCACCATGACGCTGACGTTGTGGGCGACGACGTCGTGCAGCTCACGGGCGATCCTGGCCCGCTCGGCCGCCGCCGCCATCTGGGCCTGCGCGTCCCTGTCCCGCTCCAGCCTGGCCGCCCGCTCCTCCAGGTTGGCGTAGTACGCCCGGCGGTACCGCATCGAGTCGCCGAGCACCCAGGCGATCAGGGACGGTCCGGCGAAGATGATCGACCCCGCGAACAGCCAGTTCGGCCGGCTGAGCGCCGCGGGCGGCCACCGGAGCACCGCTCCGGCCGAGCCGATCAGGCAGACGGCCAGGCCGAGGACCGAGGTCTGCCGGTTGGTGTAAGCGGCCAGGGTGTACAGCAGCACCACGATGGCCAGGTCGGCCGGAACGATCCGGGCGTCCGTGAGCACCTGCGCTGCGCCCGCGGCGACGGCGATGATGAAGGCGCCGGACGGATGGGAGCGGCGGAAGATCACCGGTATGGTCAGGGCGAGCGTGGCCGGGATCAGCAGGTACTGCCGCAACGCAACGGCGGTCGCAAGTCCGCCGAACGCGAGCGCGGCGGCGAGGACGCCGTCCACCAGCCTCGGATGGCGGCGCAGCCATGCATAGAGCGCGGACACGACCTAAGGCTAACCGCGGTTGACCTGGTGAACATCATTCTGCGGCTGGACGGGCGTCATCCCGGCGGATGACGCCGGTCCCGGGCTCAGCTAAGGCTGGAACTCATACGCGCCGCGGTCGTCGTACCGGCGCGGGCCGCCGCCCGTGTTGGGCACGGCCGGGTCGTCGACGCGCCGCCGGCCCAGGATGTCGGTGAGCTGCTCGCCGGGGGCGGCCGAGTTCGCCGAGTCGATGGCCGGGGACCCCTGCCTGAGCCTGAGGTTCCAGTTCGCGGGGTCGGCGAACATCGGGCTGGCGAAGATGCCGCGTGCCTCCTGGCCGGTGTCCTCGGTCAGCTCGCTCTGGTCCCAGAAGATCGTGCCGGCCCAGACGTATTCGGCGCCGGCGCCGTCCTGCCAGACCAGGTTGAAGTTGGCGTCCGTGGTGGCCGGCGCCGAGTCGAATACCCCGATGTTCCCGTCCCTCCGGTTGCAGTCGTTGGTGTAGGAGTGCGGCGGGCTGATCGGCGTCGGGTTGATGACCGTGCCGGTGGCGTTGTCCGCTGCCACGTTGTTCTCGATGAAGTAGTAGCTGCTCGTGCCCTCGACGTTGATGCCCGATGTGCAGTTGCGGAACACCGTGTTCCCGGTGATCCGGCCGCCGCTGACGTCCAGATTGTCGATGCCGTGGTCGCCGTTGTCATAGCTGACGTTGCCGGTGACCACGGTCCTGTTCGCGCCGGGGAAGACGTTGATGCCGGAGTCCTCGTTCGCGTAGGTGACGTTGTGCACGATCGTGTTCCCCGGCGCGTTCACCTCGATGCCGCTGGCGTTCCGCTCGTACTGGTAGGCGTTGTGGTACGACCTGTTGCCCTGGACCCGGACACCGGTCGTGGTCCCGAGCAGGTAGATGCCGTGCGAGGAGTTGTCGTGCGTGGCGTTGCCCGATACTTGCCCGCCCTTCAGGTCGCGGACGTAGATCCCGGCCGCGGCCGACCCGGGCACCGGCCGTCCCGCGAACGACACCGTGTTGCGGGCGATCACGACGTCGCGGCCGCCCGAGACCGAGATCCCGTACGACGTCGTGCCGGTGATCACGAAGCCGGAGATCACGATGTCGCTGCGGCCGGACAGCGCGAACGCCCGCGGTCCCCCGGTGATCCGCACGCCACGGCCGGCGGTGAAGGTGATCGGCCTGGCGCTGGTGCCTGAGCGCGCCGGGTCTACCGACGTTCCGCGGTAGCGGCCGGCGCTGACCAGCACGGTATCGCCCGCCACCGCCCGGCGTGCCGCGGCGCCGATCGTGCAGAGCGGCCGGGCCGGCGTGCCGGGGCCGCCGTCGGAGCACGACGAGGACGCATTGTCGACGACGAGCGTGGTGGCCGCGAGCGCCGGGCCGGCGGCTGTCGTGCCGATCGCGATGATGCCGCCGGCCACCAGGCCGGCGGCGCCCAGTCGGCGCGCGCATACGTTCATCGCAAGGCTCTTTCTCTCTCGCGGCTGTCCGCGCGTCAGCGCCCCGGCAGCCTCGGCACCGCAACGCGCGCAAGGGATACGTTATCGCTGCAATCCAGGTCGTACCTGCGCAGGCGCGCCCATGCCGGATACGGCGCGGGAAACCGAGGTGCTTGCCCTGATCGCCCGCGGGCTGACCAACGTCCAGATCGGCCGTGCCCTGTTCGTCAGCGAGGCCACCGTCAAGACGCACCTGACGCGCGCTGCGCCAAGCTCGGCGTGACCGCTCGGGTCAGGAGAGGACGCGCCGCCGGAAGTTGCGCAGGCCGATCGCCAGGAAGACCGCGCCGAAGCCGAGCACCACCGGGTAGATCACGTACAGGTGCATGTGCGGTGCCCTGGTGAACGCGGCCCGCATCCCCTCGTTCACGTAGATCAGCGGGTTGATCAGCACGATCGTCTGGAGCCAGTGCCAGCCGCCGACCGTCACCGGCGCGAGCCTGGTCCACGAGTAGTACGTTCCGCCGAGGAAGGTGATCGGCAGGATGATGAAGCCGAACATCAGGCCGATGTTGCGCGGCTCGAAGCTGGTGCCGAGCACCAGACCGAGCCCGGCCATCGCGACGCACGCGAGCGGCACGAACGTCACGATCAGCCACCAGTGCAGTGACAGATGCGCGTGCACGCCCGGCGCGTGCACGACCGAGGCCATCGGCAGCACGATGATCGCCGACAGCACGCCCTGGGCCGCGCCGGACAGCACCTTGGCGATCGCGACCAGCCAGATCGGGCAGGGCGCCTGCACCCGGTCCTCGATCTCGCGGGTGAAGCCGAACTCCTGGGCCATGGCGAGCGCGATCGACTGCACGCCCTGGAACATGACCGAGATGCCGACCACGCCGGGCACCAGAATGGTGGCGAAGGCCGATTCCTGCGCCGTGCCATGGCCGCCGATGCCCTGCCCGATCTTCGGGAAGACGTAGAGGAAGACGAAGCAGAGCAGGAACGGCTGGATGACCGTGCGCAGCACGAACTCCCACAGGTGCTTGCGCAGCACGACGAGGTCGCGCAGCATCAGCGCGCCGAGCGCGGTCCAGCTCGCGGCGGCCACCGAGCGGGTGGGCCCGCCGCCGATATGCCGGGTCGTCTCCGGCGAGGTCACCGATGCGGCCATCAGTCCCGCAGCTCCTTGCCCGTGAGGTTGATGAACACGGTCTCCAGGCTGGGCTCGGAGATCGACACGTCGATCAGGTCGAAACCGCCGCGCTCCGCCGACAGCACGATCCGCGGCACCAGCCGGTCGCTGCCCTGCATGTGCAGCTGGAGGCCGCCGTCGACCCGGCGGGTGCGGGTCACGCCGGTCACGTCGCTGGTGAGCACCTCGGCGAGCCGGCCGGTGTCGCCGGTGGTCTTCACCGTGACGACCGTGTCGGCGCCGACGCTCTGCTTGAGCGCGGCCGGGGTGTCCAGGGCCAGGATCTTTCCGTGGTCCATGATGGCGACCCGCTCGCAGAGCTTGTCGGCCTCCTCCATGTAGTGGGTCGTGAGCAGGATGGTCTGCCCGTCCCGGTGCAGCTCGCCGAGCAGGTCCCACAGCGCGAGCCGGCTCTGCGGATCGAGCCCGGCGGTCGGCTCGTCGAGGAAGAGCACGGACGGGCGGTGGAAGATCGCCCTTGCCACCATCAGCCGCTGCGCCATCCCGCCGGAGAGCGCGTAGACGGACGCGCTGCCCCATTTGGACAGCTGGAACTGCTCGAGCAGCTCGTCCGCGATCCGCCGCGACGCCTTCGAGCCGATGCCGAAGAGCCGGCCGTGGAAGTAGAGGTTCTCCCAGACGGTGAGCTGCCGGTCGAGGGTGTTCTGCTGCGAGACGATCCCGCTCAGCTGTTTCGCCAGCGCCGGGTGCGCCGCCACGTCGATGCCGGCGAGGTACGCGTGGCCGGACGTCGGCACCACCCGGGTCGTCAGCATCCCCGCCGTCGTGGTCTTCCCGGCGCCGTTCGGCCCGAGCAGGCCGAAGATCTCGCCGGCCTGGACGTCGAGGTTGAGCTGGTCGACGGCGGCGAAGTCCGTCCCCTGATAGACCTTGGTCAGGTCCCGGGTATGGATGATCGCGTCGGGCTGGCCGTCGGGCGGGTGGGCTGCGGTGATCCGCGCCGGTGCGGTGCTCATCGAGCAACAATCGTAGCGACGGCCGTCGCGCGGGCCGGGTGCGGGCTGCCAGGCGAGCCGGCCACCTGGGCATCGAGAGGTCCGTGCGGCGCGATGGCATCGTTCTCCGCCCGCCTTATTCGATGACGACCTTATTCGATGACGACCTTGGAGGAAAGCTTCAGCTCTACGGCGGCGTGATCTTCTGCCATATAGCCGGATACGCTCTGGCGGCCGTGCGAATCACGTGCAGATCGGCTTTTCCGTGCCAGCATGAATAGATCAGCAAGAATGGCCGATTTCGCCGGTCTGGTGCCGGAATTGTATTGGTTGACACCGATGTATTAAGCGACGTACGCTGCAGAAATACTGGTCGATACTACCGGAGGTACGGTGAAGACCCTCAAGACGGTCCGCGTGCTGCCCAAGCCGACCAGGGCGGAAGAGCCCGAGCAGAGGTAGCCAGCGCCGGTTCAGCCGCGCAGGGCATCCGGACGCCCTGCGCCAGCTCGCCGCAGGCAGGCGGTTACCCGTCGTCCTCGGCCTGCGCCGCGAACGCGACGCTGTCCAGGCCCACGATCGCGCACGCGGTGAACAGCACCAGATCGAAACGCCGCAGCACCCGGCGGAGCTTGGCCTTCTCCCCGGCCCGCCCGGGCGGGCCGCCGCCGCCGGCCAGATGCTGGGGCCGTGGCCGGCGGCGGCGCGGTGCTACCCGACCGGGACCAGGCTGCGCGCGAACCTGATGACCCGCGCCGGGCGCAGTCGAAGGCCCATGACCAGATACGAATGGCGGTGCGCGGTCCAGCGGAGCTGGAGCAGCTCCACCGATCTGCATCTCGGCCTGCCGCTGACCGGCTTGAAGCACACGCTGGCGTGCGCCCTGGTCAGTACCGCGATCGCGCCGTCCACCTTTACCCTGGCGATGACCTTGCCCCGGGGTCCGCGGAACGGTCCGGGACAGGGGCCACGGGTGGCGCCGCGCTGCACGAAGTTGATCATGGTGCCCAGTCGCCGCGGCCTAGGGAGCGCGCCGTACATGGCGAGGACCGTGCGATGCCGCGATTGCGCGGCGCGGCTCGGGCGGGGGCATCCGACGACCAGGATGCCGCGGTGCCGCCTGAGGCCTACCGTATTGGCCGGCTTGAGCAGCTGGAAGCCGGCCGCCTTCTGCGCGGCTTGCCAGGTCGGGTAGGCCTTGACGTGCGGCGGCCCGGGCTGAGCGGAGGCGGCGCTCGCGGCGCCGGCCAGGCCGACAGACCCGGCCGCAAGGCTCACCGCCAGGACCAGGCCCGCGGTGGCTGTCCGGATAGTGCGCATAATTCCCTGTCTCCTATCGTCGCATCCAGGTACGCACTGAATCATCGGGCACCGACATTGGCACACCGTGCCGGTTGCGTGTGAGTTCGGTGTGAATAGCCGGCCGTAGTTGCGATGGCGGCAGGCGGGGCGGCGGACGCAGGCTCCGGCGGGCGCGGCCGGCCGGTGCGCCTAGCGGTCCGCGGCTGCGCTGGCTGATCCGCTTGCCGCGGGCACGCCCGGGTCGAAGTCGGCGGGGGTCGTGTTGGCGCCGCTGATCACGACGGCGACCCGCTCGCCGGTGCGGGGCCGGTAGGCGCCGGCGATCAGGGCAGCGACCCCGACCGCGGCGGCAGGCTCGGTGAGCAGCCTGGCGGCCTGCCAGAGCGCGGCCTGCGCGCGCCTGATCGCGTGATCGTCGACCAGCACGACGTCGCTGACGTAGGCCCGGGCGATCGGGAAGACCAGCTCGCCGACCCGGCGCGGCGCGAGCGCGTCCGCGGCGATGCTGCCGGCCGGAGCGTCGGCCGGCCCGCCGGCCGCCAGGGCCGTGGTCAGCGTGGGCGCCCCGGCCGGCTCGACCCCGACGACGCGGACCCGGCCCGCGAAGTAGGCGGCGATGCCGCCGATCAGGCCGCCGCCGCCGACCGGCACGAGCACCGTGTCCAGATCGGTGACCTGCCCGGCGAGCTCCAGGGCGAGGCTGCCCTGCCCGAGCAGCGTCTCGCGCTGGTCGAAGGCGTGGATGCTGAGCGCGCCAGAGCTGGTGACCCAGTCCTGAGCGGCGGCCAGGGCATCAGCGTAGCGGTCGCCGCCGACGATCAGGTCCGCCCCGAGCGAGCGGATCCGGTCGATCTTGGCCGGCGCGGAGATGGCCGGGACGTAGATCCTGGCCGGCACGCCGAGCCGCCGGGCCGCATAGGCGACCGCCACGCCGTGGTTGCCGCCGGACGCCGCGACCACGCCCTCCGCCGGTATGTCGCGGAGCAGGAGGTTCGCGAACGCCCCGCGCGCCTTGAACGAGCCCGCGCACTGGAGCTGCTCCAGCTTCAGCGCCAGCCGGGGACCGGCCGTTGGCCGGGAATCGGTCAGGTCGCCCAGGCCGACGTCCATGACCGGGGTGGTCCGCAGGTACGGCCCGATCGCGTCGAAGGCGCGGCGGATGTCCTCAGCGGTGATCATGCAAGCGCTCACGTCCGTGCGCACAAGGCTCGCCAGGCGGCATAGAGCGGCGCCGGCGTGACCGGCTCACCAGTCGCCGCCGAGCAGATCCTTGAACTGGGCGATCCGTTCCTCATCACGCTGGTAGAACACCCACTGCCTGATCTTCTTGCCCCGGATCAGCCCGGCCCGGCTGAGCACCTTCAGGTGCTCGCCGCAGGTCGGCTGGCTCACCCCGAGCTTGGCGGCGATGAATTGCGAGCACACGCCGTCCTTGACCAGGTCGCCGTCGGTCTGCGGCGGGAAGTGCGCGACCGGATCGCGCAGCCACTGGAGCACCAGCAGCCGCCGGTCACTGGCCAGCGCCCTCAGCAGGTCGGTGTCGAGCACATAGCTATTATGCACATTAGCTAAGTCCCTCGCTACTCTGGGTTCCGGTGCCGCATGTCCGCTGGTGTTTTTAGTTATGCCAAAAAGGGCTCCAGCGCTGGGCGGGGCGGGCGGGCCTGGCGATGACCGTCGTGCTGCTAGGCCGTCAGGACGCGGCGGAGCCGCCAGGTGGCGAGGAGCAGGAACCCGGCGGCGAACGCCGCGAGGGCGCCGAGCTGCGGCAGGATGCCCGTGACGGAGGCGCCGTGGCCGACGAGCCTGGCGAAGGCGTCGTTCCCCCACGCCTGGGGGGTGATGTGAGCGATCCGCTTCATCGTCGGCGAGAAGATCTCGAGCGGCACCATGCAGCCGCCGAGCGCGCCGAGCCCGAGGCCCAGGAGCAGCGAGACGCCGATCGCCTGCTGCTCGTTCCGCAGCGCAGTCCCCAGGAAGATCCCGGCGCCCGCCCCCACCAGGACGAACAGGATCACCACCGCCGCCACTCCGGCGGGCTGTCCCCATCGCACGCCGAACAGCAGCGCGGAACCGAGGATGATCGCCAGAGCCTGGATGACCCCGATCAGGACCCGGCCGAGGGTCTCCCCGGCGATCACCGTGCCGGGAGAGGTCGGGGTGGCGAGCATGCGTCGCGACAGGCCGAGCCTGCGGGTCTCGATCAGGGCTACCGCGCCGGTCATGGCGGTGAGGAACAGGAAGAGCAGGAGCTCGGTCCAGGCGCCCTCGTCGAACTGGCCGAGCGATCTGGAGAACAGCGCCGTCCCGGCCGTTGACTCGGTCACCAGGACGGACGGGACCGCGGGCGAGATCCGGGAAGCCTGCGCCAGGCCGGCCGCGAAGCCAGGGACCGCATGCTGGGCCACCGCGAACTGGGCGGCGCCGAGCAGCGCCGCCTGCTTCGCAACCGCGCCCCGCACCGTCTCGCCGAGCTGCTGGGAGGCCTGGTCCGGGCGTGCCAGGTAGCGCAGGGCCACGCTGTGCCCGGCGCGGATGGCCGCGTCGTAGCCGGGCGGGATCACCAGGCCTGCCTCGAGATTTCCCCGCTCGACGCCGGTGAGCAGCGCGGCGGGATCGGCGACCTGCACGACGAGAAGATGCGGGGTCCGCTCGAGCTGCCGCAGGAGCGCCGTGCTCAGCGGCCCGGAGTCCTGAGTCACCACGCCGAGGCGGGGGCTGGACGAGCCGCCGAAGGTCGCGCCGAGCACCAGGATCAGCACCATCGGGAAGACGAACACGAAGAAGAGGTTCGTGCGTACCCGGAACATCCGGCGAAGGTTCGCGGCGGCGATCCACAGGGCCTTCATCGTCACACCTCTGCCAGGTGCCTGAGCCGGGTCATCGCGATGCCGCCGGTCACGATGGCGAATCCGCACATCGCGAGCGCGGGCACCCACACCACCGAGATGCTGCCGCCCCGAAGGTCGCCCAGCCCGCGCAGGAACCACGCCTGGGGTGCCGCGAACGTCAGGTCGGAGAGGATGCCGGGCGCCCGGGAGACCGGGAAGAACGTGCCGCCGAGCAGGCCGAGGACGACCGCGACCACCGACTGCCAGTTGCCCGCCTGCTCGGCGTTCCTGGCCACGGTGGCGACCAGGGCCATGATTCCCATCGCCGAGCCGATCGCCGCGACGATCAGGACGGCCACGCCGAGCGGGTTCCCCCACGAGGCGCCGAACAGCAGGGTGGTGGCGACCGCAAGCACGGTCATGCTGAGCGCCCCGAGCAGGAAGCTCGTCAGCAGCTTCCCGCCGAGGATCGAGGCCTTGCTGATCGGCGCGGCGACCAGCCGGGCCAGCGTTCCGTCGTTGCGCTCCTCGAGCAGGCTGGTCACGCCGAACTGCACGGTAAAGAACAGGAAGAACACGGCCATCCCGGCGGCGAAGAACGATTTCTGGTCGAGCTCCTTGCTGGTCGCCGAGACGTCGCGAACGGCCACCGGCGCGGCGGCTGCGGCCGCGCGCGCGCCGAGCGCCCGAATCCGGCCCGGCGAGGCCGGGCGCCCGCCGCTGCCCAGCACCGCGGCGACCGAGAGCCGCACCCGGTTCAGGTCCGCGGCGTAGCTCTCGGCAATCGAGCGGGCTATCTCCGACGAGATCGGCGAGTCGACGTTCCCGATCACCTGCATGGAGGCTGGCCGGCCCGCCTGGACCCGGGCGGAGAAGCCCGCCGGGATGATGATCACGGCGTTCAGCGTTCCCTGTGCCACCAGGGCGCGGGCGCTCGACGCCGTCGCCTCGGAGCGGACGGCGATCAGGCCGCTTGCGCCGACGGCGCCGAGCACCCGGCTGACGAACTGCTGAGCGACGACGCCGCGGTCCGCGTTGACCACGCCGAGATCGATCGCCGCCGAGTTCCCCGAGATCCCGCTGAAGATCGAGTTGAAGATGAACGCCAGGCCGAGTGGCACCACGATCCCGATCAGCAGGGCCGAGCGGTCCCTGAGCCGGGCCTTCAGATCCTTGCCGCAGATGAGCACCGCAGCCCGCATCCGCTCTCCTTACCTGGTCAGTCGCGACCTGGTCAGTCGCGGAGCGCCCGGCCGGTGAGGTGGAGAAAGACCGCTTCCAGGTCCGGCTCGGTGACCTGCACGGACTTGACGGTCGCTCCGGCGGCGGCCGCGTCGGTCAAGATGGCGGGCAGATTGGCGCGCGCGTCCTGCACCATCAGGTCGATGCCGTCGTCGATCGCGCTGGCCTGGTGCGCCCACGGCCGGCCGGCCAGGACGGCAGCGGCCCCGGTCAGATCGCCCGTTGCCGACAGGCGCACCCGGTCCCGCTCGCCGACCAGGCTCACCAGTTCCTCGCGGGTGCCCTCGGCGATCAGCTTGCCGTGGTCGATGATCCCCACCCGGTCGCAGAGGCGCTCGGCCTCCTCCATGTAGTGGGTCGTGTACAGGACCGCCAGTCCCTGCCTGGACAGCCCCTCGACGCTCTCCAGGATCGCGTTCCTGCTCTGCGGGTCCACCCCGGCGGTCGGCTCGTCGAGGATCAGCAGCTTCGGCTGGTGCAGCAGCCCGATGCCGACGTTCAGGCGCCGCTTCATCCCCCCTGAGTACTTCTTGGTCTGATCGCCGGCCCGGTCCGCGAGGCCGGTCAGCTCGAGCACCGCCTCGCTCCGGCGCTTCGCCTCCGAGGTGGACATCCCGTAGAGCCTGGCGAAGAACACCAGGTTCTCGCGGGCCGTCGGATCCGGGTAGATGGCGAGTTCCTGCGGAACGTAGCCGATGGTGCTCTTGGCCGCGACGGAGTGGGTGGTCATCGGCTCGCCGGCGACCAGGATCTCGCCTTCGTCGCGCTCGAGCAGGCCGACGATCATCGAGATCGTGGTCGTCTTGCCGGCCCCGTTCGGGCCGAGGAGCCCGTACGTCTCGCCGGCGCCGATTCCGAACCCGACCCCGTCCACGGCGACGAGATCGCCAAAGCAGCGCCGAAGTCCTCGGCATTCGAGCATTCGCTCGCCGGGCATCGCGAACTACTTTCGATCGGCTAATCCGGTGTCCAGCTCGACCTATTAAGTTACTGACGGCACCTTAAGTTACTGACGGCACCGTATCACCGGCCGGCCTTCGCCCGATGGTGCCCCGCGCGGGCCCGTCGTTACTTCGGCGGCTGGCCGGGGGATGGGCGAATCGGGGCGATCGGGCTCTGCGGGTGGTGCCGCGGCCCGGACCAGAGGGCCGGCACCGCGTCGACGGCAGCGGCGATCGCGTACGCGGCCTGCTCGTAGTTGGCCCGCCAGCCCACGAACTCCGGCCACGCCTGCGCCGGATCGCGCTCGATCAGGAAGTTCACCTTCCGCATCCTCGCGACGGCGTCGAGGAACTCCTCGTAGGTGAGGCTGATCCCGGCCGCCGGGTCGGGCGCCTCGGGGACCTTCAGGCGCATCGCGCGGGCGATCTCGGCGAAGCAGAGGAATCCTCCGCGCAGGCAGAGCCTGGCCGGCACGACGGGCGCGGCCTGCGGTGACAGCGTGATGTACAGGGCGGCGGAGTCGAGCACGGCGAGGATCGCGATCACCCACGACGACAGCGGCTTCGGCGAGCGGAACCGGACCAGCGGCAGGTAGGTGGTATGGCTCTCGGCGAGATCCGCCGCGAAGCGCTCCCACTGCGCGTACAGGTCGGGCAGGGTGTCAGCGGTCGACACCCCGGTTCCGAGCGCGTAGTGAGTGCGGGCCAGCAGTTCCGGGCCCCAGGAGGGGACGCCGGCCCGGGCGTTCAGCAGCGCCACCTCGGTCTCGCGCCGGTTGAAGGCCGAGTACAGGGTCGGCAGGTAGGCAATCTGGAGGGTGATCGTCACGATGCCGGTCAGCGACGCGGTATCCAGGATCGCGTGCTCCGCGGCGCCCCGGGCCGATGCGGACCCGATCTCCCAGAGCGCGGGCCCGGCCGTGGTGAACGCGGTGGTTATCCCATCGGGCAGGAACGGCCACAGCAGCAGCGAGTAGCCGATGAAGAAGAACCCGAGCCAGGCGATCAGCTGGGCGAGCAGGATGGCGGCGGCCTGCCCGGCGAGCACCCGGTCGCGCCGCTTGTAGCTGGCGATCGGCGCGACGGCCAGTCGGTAGGCGCCGGTCACCAGCCGGTCCACCCACCGGCTCAGCCAGCTCGCGATCGGCCTCGGCACGATGATGGTGCCGATCACGCTCAGCGCGACGGTGATCACGAGAAGACCACCGCCGGCGGCCGCGATGACGCGGCCGGTCAGTGGCATCACCATGGCTCTCCTCGGCTGGCACCGCGGGGACGTTGACGCGGACCTGGTAAACACTAGATCAAGGGAGCGCATCATTCACCGGGATGAACCGGTACCTGATGAGCCCGTCAGGCCGGAACGCGCAGCAGGCGTCCCGAAATCAGATCCAGCGTCCGGCGCGCTGCGGGGAGGGGAGAACATGGCGCTCCTGCTGCCGGAGGCCGACGGGCTCGCGGACCACGTCGCACGGCGGCTGCCGCAGGCTGAGGTGATCCGTTACGGTCAGGCCGCTCGCGATCGGCTGGCCGAGGTCACCTTCTACTGCCTGCCGTACATGGGAGACGCCGCGAGCATCGCGCTGATCGGCGAGCTGCCCCGGCTGGCGGTCGTCCAGAGCCTGAGCAGCGGAGTCGACGACGTAACAGGCGCGCTGCCCGGCGGCGTCTCGCTGTGCAACGGGCACGGCCTGGGACACGAGGAAGGAACGGCGGAGCTCGCCATCACTCTGATCCTTGGCAGCCTGCGCCGGATCCCGTGGCTGGCCGGGCAGCAGGCCAGGCGGACCTGGTCGCATGTGCGAACGGAATCGCTGGACGGCCAGCGGGTCCTGCTGGTCGGCTACGGCGCCATCGGCGCCGCCATAGAGCGGCGGCTGACGCCGTTCGGCGCTTCCGTCAGCCGGGTGTCCAGGACCCCGCGCGATGGTGTCGCGGCCCTGGCTGACCTGCCGTCTCTGGCGACGGGGGCCGATGTGCTTGTGATCTGCATCGGGCTGCACCCGGCCACCCGTGGGCTGGTGGGCGGCCAGGTTCTGGCCGCGCTGCCCGATGGCGCCCTGGTGGTCAATGTCGCTCGCGGCGCCATCGTCGTCGCCGACGCGCTGATCGGCGAGCTGCGGACCGGGCGGCTGCGGGCGGCTCTCGATGTCACCGATATCGAGCCCCTGCCGGCCGATCGCCCGGAATGGGCGCTTCCCAACGTGCTGATCACCCCGCATATCGGCGGGGATACCGCGCAGTTCGCCCGGCGCGCCCCCGGGTTCGTCGCCGAGCAGGCCGCACGCCATCTCGCGGGCCGCCCGCTGCGGAACGTGGTCCGCCGGGCCGGACCCTGACGCGCCGGAGACCGGCGGCCGGGCCGGGCACTGCGTCACTCATTGCGGCATTGGCCGGTTCGGCAGGCAGATGTCATGGCACGCTGGGAGATACCTGTCGGGTCGAGAAAGGCATCTGAACTCATGCGCAAGTACCTGCAAGCCGGAATCATCGTCGTCTCGGCCCTGCTGGTGGCGGCGCCGGCGGCCGCCGCGGACGCCGCGACCGGCCACGTCCTGACGACCGGGAAGGTCGGCGGCACCGCGGTCAAGGCCGGCGCCGTGCTGAAGGCCGGCCTGGCGAAGGGGTCGGCCGTGGTGTTCGCGCTCGGCTCGGAGAAGCTGACCTGCAAGAAGGCAAGTCTCAGCGCCAAGGTCACCAGCAACCCGGCCAGTCCGGGCAGCGCCAAGGAAACGCTGACGGCTCAGACCATCGGCAAGTGCACCGTCAACGTGCATAACGTGACCGTGAAGAGCGTCAAGGTGAGCAACCTGCCGTACAACGTCACCGTCAGCGACGCCAAGGGCGACCCGGTGAAGGTCAGCGGGCGGAGCAAGTCCAAGCCGGTGCTGGCCACCGTCACGGTCGCGCTCGGCGCGCTGACGGTCACCTGCTCCTATCAGGCGGCGAGCATCACGGGCAGCGCCTCGAACAAGGGCAACGTCATCACCTTCGTGAAGCAGAAGCTCACGAAGGCCCCCGGCAGCAGCGGGCTCTGCGTGGCGGCCGCGAACTTCTCCGGCAGCTTCGGCCCGGTGGCGGACTCCAGCGTCAAGGGCAGCCCTAAGGTGTTCGTGAACTGACGTCGCGGCGGACAATCTTCCATCTAGCGGACGACGGTGGCGCACATGGCCGGAATCATCGCGAAGGATCAGCACAGCGGACGGGACCGCGGGAGGCTGGCGGGACCGCCCGGGGCGCACGGGACGAGGTTCCTCGCCGTCTTTGCCCTGCTCCTGGGCGCCATCGGCGTTCTGGCTCCGGGTGCCAAGGCGACCCAGCACCGTCTGGCGCCGCTGCCTGACCGAGCCGTGCGCACGGCAGGGACACCCCTGCCGCCGACGGTCTTCGCCGCGCGGCTCTGGCGGCCGGGAGTCCTGACGGACGGCGGGTGGCTGAAGCCCGCACGGGTTCCGGCCGTTCAGCCTGCGGCCACGGGAAGTGGCTGGAGGGTTCAGCCGACCCCCGACCCGGTCGTCTGGCGAAACGGCCTGCTGACCGCCAGTTCCTGCGCTGGCCCACGGGCCTGCACCGCCGTCGGCGGCTATGAGAACGGCGCTGGCACCGAGGTCACCCTGGCCGAGATCAGGAGCGGTGCGAGCTGGCGCTTGCGGGTCACCCCGAATCCGGCCGGCGCCATCTGGAGCAGGCTCTTCGGTGTGTCGTGTACCTCAGCGGACGCGTGCACCGCCGCCGGCTATTACCTCAGCAGGGCCGGCCAGGCCAGAACCCTGGCCGAGTTCTGGAACGGCACCCGATGGCGGATCCGTGCCACTCCCAACCCGGCCGCCAACCGCGGCAGCGGGTTCTTCGCGATCTCCTGCACCTCGGCGCGGGCCTGCACGGCGGTCGGTGACTACACAAGCAGCACCGGCGCCCCGGTACTGCTGGCCGAGCGCTGGAACGGCAGGAACTGGCGCCTCCAGGCCATCCGCGGCCCCGCAGGCGCGACCGCCAGCGGCCTGTTCGGCGTTTCGTGCGTCTCGGCGAGCGCCTGCACCGCCGCGGGCGCCTACGATAACGGCGCCGGTGTCACCAGGACGCTGGCTGAGCGCTGGAACGGCAGCCGGTGGAGGGTCCAGGTCACCCCCAATCCGGCCGGGTCGGCGGGCAGCGGGTTCTCCGCGGTGTCGTGCGGCTCGGCGGGCGCGTGCACCGCTGCCGGAAGCTACGGCACCAGGTCCGGCATCAGCGTGCTGCTGGCCGGGGCGTGGAACGGCAAGACCTGGCGCCTCCAGGCCACGCCAAGCCCGGCCGGGAGCCTGGGCAGCGAGCTCCTCGCCGTTTCGTGCAGCTCGCCGAGGGCCTGCACCGCCGCCGGGAGCTATGTCGGCCGGGCACGAAAGGGCCTGACGCTGGCCGAGCGCTGGAACGGCAGCCGCTGGAGGGTTCAGCACACGCCCGGCCCGGCCGGGTCGGCGGGCAGCGGGTTCGCCGCGGTGTCCTGCGGCTCGGCGGCCTCGTGCGTCACCGCCGGCTCCTATTTCACCGCGGTCGCGGGCCCGCTGACGCTGGCCGGGACCTGGAACGGCAGGAACTGGCGCATTCAGCCGACCCGCAGCCCGCGCGGGGCAGCCGTCTTCAGCGACCTGTCCGCGCTGTCATGCCCGTCGGCGGGCGACTGCACCGCCGTCGGTACCTCCACCAACAGCGCCGGCCTCGGCGTGACCCTGGCCGAGCGCTGGAACGGCATCCGCTGGGGCATCCAGAAGACCCCCGATCCGGCGGGTTCTCTCTCCGCCGCCCTGGTCGGCGTTTCCTGCACGTCGCCGCGTTCCTGCACTGCCGTCGGCGACTACTTCAGCGGCGGCCGTGATCGGAATCTGGCCGAGCACTGGAACGGCACGAGCTGGAGCATCCAGCGGACGCCGAACCCGCCCGGCGCCGCGGAAAGCGACATGTCCGGGGTGTCGTGCACCTCGCCGAGCGCCTGCGCCGCCGTCGGCTTCTACTCCGGCAAGGGCGGCAGCTCAAAGGCTTTCACCGAGATATGGGACGGAACCCGCTGGCGCCTCGAGCCGGCCCCCAGCCCTGCTGCCCGTGGTCACCTGTTCGGCGTGTCGTGCACCTCGAAGAGCGCCTGCGTGGCCGTCGGCGACTTCGGCTCGGAGACCTGGAACGGCAGTGCCTGGAGCTTCCACGCCATCTTCGTCCCGGCCGGCAGCCAGGGCGTCCAGCTCTCCGGAGTCTCCTGCACCTCGGCGCTGACCTGCACCGCCGTCGGCTCCTACTTCTCCAGCACGGCTGGTCCGCTGACGCTGGCCGAAACCTGGAACGGCGTGCACTGGCGCATGCAGGTCACCCCCAACCCGGTCGGCGCCGAGCGCAGCGAGCTCAGCGGCGTGTCGTGCACATCGGCCAGCGCCTGCACCGCCGTCGGCGACCACGCGACCAGCGACTTCACCCCGCCGGTCGGCTTCGCCGAGAGCTGGAACGGCACCAGCTGGAGTCTTCAGACCACCCCGGCCCCGGCCGGCACCGTCAGCAGCGTCCTGTTCGGCGTGTCGTGCGTCTCGCCTGACGCCTGCACCGCCGTCGGCTACCGCTTCGGGGTGTCGGGCATTCAGCTGACCCTTGCGGTCACGACCGCTGGCCGCTGAGCTCCTGGAGCGGGCCGCCTAGTCAGGCAGCACTGCCAGCCGCAGCAGCCGGAGCCGGTCGGGATCGGCTATCACCTCGATGGCGGTGATCCGGCGCGCAGCGCTGACCGTCAGGACCAGCGCGACCTGTAGCCGTCCCGCGGGCGCGAACAAGATGCCCACCGCGCCGTCCACCAGGGCCAGCCGGGACTGCCCGGCCCGGCCGGAGTACACGATCGCGCCCCTGGCGACCAGCTCCGCGCCATGGAGCAGCACCGGCCTGCCAGAGGGCGAAGCGACCGCATCGGCGGTCAGCGTGACATCGGAGTCCAGCAGCGCGACGAGTGCGCCGAGGTCGCCGCCGCGGGAGGCGGCGAGGAACGCGGCGGCCACTTCCCGCTGGCGGGCGAGGTCGGCGGCGCGATCCGGGCTCGGCGCGCCGCGTACCCGGCGCCGCGCCCGGCTGGCGAGCTGCCGGGTCGCGTCGGCCGAGCGCCCGAGCACGGCCGCCAGCTCGGTGAACGGCATGGCGAACATGTCGTGCAGCACGAACGCGAGCCGCTCGGCCGGCGTGAGCGTGTCGAGCACGACCAGCAGGGCGAGGCCAACCGAGTCCGCGAGCACAGCCTCGTCCTCGGGATCGGTGGCCCGCCCCGCCGTGCCAGCGCCGCCGGGCCCGGCCGCCGCGCCGGTCCTGGCGGCCGCCTCCGCGGCATCGGGCCAGGAATCGCCGACCGGTTCCTCGTGCCGGTGCCGGCGCGACCGGAGCATGTTGAGTGACACCCGCGCGACGACTGTCGTCAGCCAGCCGCCGAGGTTCTCGACCTCGCTGGCATCCGCGCCGGTCAGCCGCAGCCAGGTGTCCTGGACCGCGTCGTCGGCGTCGGTCGACGAGCCGAGCAGCCGGTAGGCGACCGCCCGCAGGTGATCGCGGTGCTCCTCGAAGGCGGCTGCCAGCCACTCACTATCGGCCATCGTCACGTTCCCTCGTCGCCGGGTAACGCCACACTGACACCCGGCGCCGCCCGGACGTGACAAGACTTCCTGACCGAGCCAGACCGAAATGAGCCAAGCACCCATCGATTCTCCCTCCCACCTGGCGCATTCTCCCCTGTGACGTGGGGTGCAAGACAGGCGTCAAGGCGAGTGCAACACGGACGTCCGGGTCGGCGGCGCACGCTGGTGCTGCGGCTCCTGCCAGGGAAGCCGCCGGAGCCAGCGATCGGAGGGCGCTATGTCATGCGGGAGCGGCGCACGTCGTAGCGCGCACGGAGCGCTGCGGCGAGGAAACGATCATGATCGGGGGAGGGCGGGCAGATGACAGTGCTAGACGCGGCGGCTCGAGCTTTCAGGCCGGCTAGGAAGCGCGGCGATCGCCGTCGCCGCCTGGGCTCCGCAGGCGAACGTGATCTCCAGGAGAGATACGGCACGGCGCAGCGGGCCAAGCAGTTCTACGGCAGCCAGGTCACGGATCAGCTCACCCCGGTCATGCGGCAGTTCATCCAGCGCATGGAAATGGCGTTCATCGCCACGAGCGACGGTTCGGGGGAGTGCGACTGTAGCTTCCGCGCTGGACCTGCCGGCTTCATCAGGATCCTGGACGACCGCACCATCGCCTACCCCGAGTACCGGGGCAACGGCGTGATGGCCAGTCTCGGCAACATGCTGCAGAACCCGCACATCGGCATCTTCCTCGCGGATTTCACGCACGATCTCATCGGCCTGCACGTAAATGGCGACGCCAGCATTATCACTCCCGCGCGCATGCAGGAGCTTGATCTGGACATTCCGGAATCCGGGCATCCGGGCTGCCGGCCAGTGCAGTGGGTCCTTGTGCGTGTCACCGAGGCCTACATTCATTGTTCCAAGCACATCCCCAAGATGATTCCCCAGTCCCGGGTACGGCACTGGGGAACAGATAACCCGCGGCACAAGGGGAGCGACTATTTCGGCACGGCCGCCGGCCAGGTTGCGGCGGCCCAGTCAGATGGCCGGCCGTCTGGAGTGCCAGTTGCCGTCACCCGGGGCACGCGCTGAGCCGCAGGTCGGTGTCGGGGACGTCGGTGATCAGCATGTGGCCGGGTGCGTGGGTGATGGCGAAGGGGATCCGGGCGGCGCAGAGCGCGGCTTGCTGGGTTACGCCGCAGGCCCAGAAGACGGGTATGTCACCTGGCCGGAGCGTGACCGGGTCGCCGAAGTCGGGCCGTGACAGGTCGGTGATGCCCAGGGCGGCCGGGTCGCCGGTGTGCACGGGCGCGCCGTGGGCGGCCGGGTAGCGGGCGGTCACCTCGGCGGCGGTGCCGACCAGGCCGGCCGGCACCGGGCGCATCGAAACGACCAGCGGGCCGGCGAACCGGCCAGCGGGCCGGCAGGGCCGGCCGGTGATGTACATCGGGACGTTGGCGCGCTGCTCGACGTGGCGTACCGGGACGCCTGCCGCCAGGAGCGCGCGTTCAAAGGTGAAACTACAGCCGGTCAGGAAGGCGACCAGGTCGTCCCGCCAGTACCTGGTGATGTCGCCCGGTTCGGCGGCGCACTGGCCGTGCTCCCAGACGCGGTAGGCGGGCAGGTCGGTGCGCAGGTCCGCGCCGGGCGCGAGCCGGGTGACCGGGGCGCCGGGCTCGGTGACGTCCAGCAGCGGGCAGGACCGGGGATTGCCGCGGGCGAAGATCTCGAACTCGGCGGCCGCGTCCTGCGGGACCACGATCAGGTTGGCCTGGGCGAAGCCTGGCGCCCAGCCCGCGGTCGGCGCCCGCAGCCCGGTCCGGAACCGGGCCCTGGCCGCGCCCGGCGCGACCAGCTCGCCGTTGCTCACCGGGCTAGTCCATCCCGGGACGGGGCGGGGCGCAAGGCGCCGGGCCGACCGCGCTGCCGGCCGCGCCGCAGCCAGCGGGCGCCGCAGCGTGGTGAGCTTGCCCTACTGGTCGGTCAGCCAGATTCTCCTGATCGGCGTTCCCGATGTCAGGGCCTGGCCTAGCGAGCAGCCGGTCAGATCCATTCCGCTGTAACGGTCCAGCAGCCGGCGGGCGAGCTCGCCGCGGTCGAGCCGTGGCGCGGGCCCGTCATCGACGCCGTCGCCGAGGCTGGCGTAGCCGTCGTGGCCAAGCACGATAGCGCCGGGCTCGGTGAAGCCGGACGCGGCGTCCAGGCGCTCTGCCATCGGAACGTCAAGCCAGTCCCTGAGGGTCACCGTCCACAGGACCGGCACCAGCCCGGCCGCCACGACGGCGCGCCAGGTGGCCGGGGACTGCCCCCCGTACGGCGGCCGGAACCAGCTGACCGGGCGGCCTAGGGCGTCCTGAAGTTCCTCTTTCGCCTCGGCCGTCCTTCGCTGCACCGCGCCAGGATCGAGGTTCGTGAGCCGCTGATGATCGACGCCATGCAGGCCGATCTCATGTCCGGCGGCCACCAGATCGGCGAACAGCGCCGGGTACCGGCGGACCCGCGAGAGCAGAACGAAGAACGTGGCGGTACAGGCCCGGTCCGCCAGCACCCCGGCGATCCGGTCCGTGCCGCCAGGTTCCGGGCCATCGTCGTAGGTCAGGACGACCTGCCGGACCGGGCCGGTTACCTGCACCCCGCAGATCGAGGACCCGGGCTCGCTGCCAGCCCAGTCTGACCAGATCGGATCCGATGGCTGTCCGGTCTCGCGCACAAGACCCTCCCAGGCAAACGCCGGCTCTCCGCCCGCCGTCCGCGGTCAGCGGCGGCGCCGCGCCCGACAGCGCATGCTGCCCACACAGTACGGGACCTGCCGGCAACCGCCAGCGGACCGGTGCCCGGGCAGGCACGATTGGTGATGTCGCCCGGTAGTACCTGGCCGTGCCAGGTGGGTAGCCACCGCACGCGAGCCTGGGTGGTCGCGCCGATGCGCCGGCCAGCGCCGGGACCGACGACGCAGGAGACTGCCGGGACACCAGGTCCCGGCGGCGGGCGCGCAGAGCCCGGATCAGGTCCGGTGCCTGTCCGCGCCGGCAACCGAGAACAGGAGCGCGTGATGAGCATTGCGGCCGAGCCCACGATCTACCAGGCCGTCGGCGGAGACCCCGGCTTAGCGGCGGTCGTCGATGACCTGTACGTCAGGATCCTGCGTGACCCGGAACTGAGCGGGTTCTTCGCAGGCGCGAACATGGCCAGGCTGAAAGGGCGGCAGGTCGAGTTCCTCGCGGCCGCGCTCGGCGGGCCGCAGCCGTACCGGGGCACCTCGATCAGGGACGTGCACCGGGGCAAGGGGATCGGCCAGGAGCATTTCGACCTCGTCGCCGGCCATCTGGTGGCTGCGCTCAGCGAGGCGGGCGTCCCGGACCACACCGTCGCCCAGATCCTGACCGTGATCGCCCCGTTAGCCGGCCAGATCGTGTCCCGGTAGCCGGCTGACCGCCGGCCCGGGTTCCGGGCGATCACGGTCGGGACTATCCCGGTCGCCATCGCGTGGTCTGGTGCAGCGGCTGGTGCGGCTGGTGCGGCTGGTGCCAGGGGCCGGGCGCCGCGACGCACGTTCGGGCGGGGCGAGGCCCACCGTGTCCCAGTCGATCAGCAACCTGCCGGAGCCTGCGCGAATGATATTGGCGGAGTGCGGTTCACCGTGGGTGGTGACCGGCGCCCGTGCCGCTGCCACGTGCTCGGATCTGGCTGGCCGTCCTGGCCAGCAGTGCACGGGCCGGCGCGGAGAACGGGCCGCCGTGCCAGGGCCGGCCTAGCTCGCTGAGCGCTCCCTCAAGGACGCCGCGCCAGGGCAGCCTGCCCTGGTGGTTTGGATCTTGCTCGCTGGCGGCGAGCAAGCCAGGACCGTCTGCCTCACGCGGACACAGCGATCCCCCTGCTCCACGCTGCGCGGCCGACCTCATCACGGGACCAGCCGCCGCAAGGGCAGGCCGGGGCTGGCGCCGTAGAGGTTGCCCGCGTGGCCAGTCAGAACGGTGCAGCCGCCGGCGTCCCCTGCTGGCCGCCACGTGTCGGCCGGGCCGGGCGAACGGGTGAGCAGCCGTCCGGCGTCGTCCGCCGCGTACAGGCGGCCGTTCATTCCGGTCATGGTCACCAGGCCGGTGTTGCGGTCGATCTCGTGCCAGCTGCCGTTCGCGAGCTGCCCCTGCGGGCAGCTCCAGATGACGCCGTGCACGTCAAGCACGAAGAAATGATCGTTCGCGGCGGCCAGGGCGCGGGCGCCTGCCGGGCACTTGCCGGCCAGCGACCAGGGTGCCGGATCGGGCGTGGCCGTCCGGATCAGCACGATGCCGTCCTGGTGGAGCGCGTAGAGGCCGCCGGGGGCACCTGCCACGGCGTCCCGCGGCGAGGCGAGCGCGACGATGTCGACCGGACGGTCTTCCGGTCGGTGCTCCTCGATCGGGCGCCAGGGCAGGTTCTGCGCGCACGCCTCGCGGCAGCGCAGGAACGGCGTTCCGGGCGTGTCGCCGACGACGGCATACAGGGTCGAGCCCGCGACCGCCAGGGCATGTACCCGGTCACGCGTGCCGACCACCAGCCATTCCGGCCGCCGCACTGGCGCCCGGCTCAGCCGGGACACGACGTTGCGGGTGATCCGGGCGACGACGGGTTCTGCGAGAGCCGCGCCCCAGTTCACCGTTCCGGCGTTGAACACCGTGCCGTTGCCGGATGTGAACACGCCCATCGTCGCGGCACCGCCCTGTCCGTAGCCGGCCCAGTGCCGCAGGTCCGCGGTGGCCAGCACGGTGAACGAGCCTGGCGTGCCGTCCCGGCCGGTGACCCGCGGCGCGCCGTCCGCGTCATCGAGATCGGCGGCATCGGTCTCGTAGCCCAGGCAGCCCCGGCCGAACCGGTCGCCGTCGGCCAGGCCGGTGCCCTCGAATACCCAGTGGTCCGCGAACCGGACGGTGTACTCCTCGTGGTGCATGGGGTCCATCGACGGGGTCCAGCAGCCCGCTCCGAGCCGGTAGCTCAGGCCGGTCATCGCGTTCTCCGGACGGCAGACCGGGGCGCTGGACCATTCGACCGTGGTCCGTTCCGGCCTGCCGTCGGCCGACGCCGGGTCGGCCAGCGCATCCCGGTAGCAGATCATGGTGCGTCCGCCGTCCTCCAGCCGCATCTGCCACCAGCAGGTGTTCGCGCCGAATATGGCCAGGTTCCCGCCGCGCCGGGTGAACGACTCCACCGCGTCGCGCATCTCCCAGGTCCAGTACTCGTCGTGCCCGGCGACCAGCAGCAGCCGGCAGGCATCGAGCAGGCCGGGATCGGCGTGCAGGTCAAGGTTCGAGCAGTAGTCGACCGCGATGTGCTGCCGGCGCAGCCAGCGCATCATCGGTTGCTCCCAGCGCTCCGGCGGCGGGCCGCCGCCCGGCCGGTCGAAGCTGACCCGGCTGGCTCGCCGCGGGTCCTCGGTCCAGTACAGCCCTTCCCCCGGAACTCCGGCCCGGTTGTACGCCTGCCAGGTGGCGAACGGCACCGACAGCAGCACCGGCGCCCGGTCCAGGCCGGCCGGGCGCACCACGAAGTACGCCTCGTTGTCCTCCGCCGAGACCGGATCGCCCTGCTCAGGACCGGGCTCGAACACGGCCAGGTACAGGCTGCTGCGCCAGGCCGGCCCGACCGGCAGCAGCCACGAGCCGCTGCCGTAGGCGTCCTGATGGATCAGCTCGCCGCTGACCTCGTCGTGCACCCGGACGGTGCCGTCGGCGGGCGCGCCGCCGACCACGAAGGCGAGGGTCTCGCCCTGCCTGACCGATGTCCGCGTTGCGTAGGCCCAGGTCATAATCGCCTCTCCGGACGGGTTACCGGCGACCCCGAATGCGGCCCGCTCCAGCTCTCCAGCTCTCCAGCTCTCCAGCCCTCCAGCCCGCGGCCGGCGCCGTCTCCGTAGTCTCCTCCGGTCACCGCTCCGGCGTCGTCCCGGCCGCGGCCGACCGGATCACGTCATCCACTGTCATGGCGTCGGCCAGGGAGCAGGCGGGCTGCCGGCCGGTAGCGACGCAGGACAGGAAATCGCGCAGCACGGGAACGAGCGGGTTGGCCTCCGGCGGCAGCTCCCGGCGCGACATCACGCCGCCCGTGCGTACCGACATGGTGCCGGCATCGATGCTGGGCAGCCGGATGTCCAGGTCACGGCCGGTGATGCGCACGCTGTCACGGGCCTGCCCCGATTCGGTCCACTCGCAGCTCACGCGTGCGCGGCTGCCGTCGGCCCAGGAAAGCTCCAGCCTGGCTACCCGCTCCGCGCCGCCAGGAAAGTGGCCAGCCAGCGACGCCTGGCTGGTCAGCGGCGGTCCGAGCAGCCAGCACAGGATGTCGAGACGGTGACAGCCGGCGTCGGCGAGCACGCCGCCGCCGGAGATCTCCCGCACGGTCCGCCAGTACATCGGGTCGCCGGGGCCGGGCGCGAACGCGGTCCGGAACGAGGCCGCGATCCGGAGCGGACCGCGGTCCCTGGTGAGCTCGGAGATGGCGAGCCAGGCCGGGGCGAGCCGGCGGTAGTACGCGACGGCGCTCACCGGCGAGCCGGCCGGCCCGGCCGCGAGCCGCGCCCGGTCGTAGGGCAGGCCGCCGCCGAGCGGCTTTTCCACCAGGACGTGCCGGCCGGCCTCCAGCGCCGCGCTGGCCAGGGGGACATGGCTGGCCACCGGCGTCGCGACGTAGACCGCCTGCACGGCGTCGAGCATGGCGGCGAAGCCAGGGAACGCGCGGCCCGCGCCGAGCCGCCGCGAGACCTCGGCGGCGCGCTCGGGCCGCCTGCCCCAGATGCCGGCTACCTCCTGGCTCAGGGCCGCGAACGCCGGGAGCGCCCGCCGGACCACGACATCCCCGTACCCGGCGATCCCCCACCGCGGTCCGGCGGGACTGCTCACGGCACGATCGCCAGCTTCAGCGTGCGCGGTGGCGGGCCGGGATAGGGACCCGGCGCGCCCGCCGGGTAGAGCAGGCTGCTCGCGGACAGTCGCTCGATCGCATCCGGCAGCCGTTCAAGCGGATAGCTCTCGGTCAGCAGCGGCGTCAGCGCGATCGCCGGGGCCAGCCGTTCCGCGACGGCCATCGCCGCGGCCCGGTCGGTGTCCGTCGGCTCGGCGGCGGTATGCACCCGCAGGCCCTTCTTCTCCCAGGTGATCAGGTCGACGGCGACATGGGTGTCGACGTGATGCGTGCCGAGCAGCACCACCAGGCCGCTGCACCGGACCAGGTCGACGCACGCGTTCACGGTGTGCGGAGTGCCGACGGCGTCGATCGCGACATCGAACTCCGCGCCGATCGGGTCCCGGTCCACGCGACCTCCGTCGGTCAGCGCGACGGTACGGTGCGCGCCGAGGGAGGCCGAGCGTTCCAGCCGCCACGGATCAAGGTCAGCGACCACGACCTCGGCCGCGCCGCGCCGGACCGCCACCTGGAGCGTCATCAGGCCGACCGGCCCCTGTCCGAGAATGGCCACCCGGTCGCCGAGCCGTACCCCCCTGGTCGCGTGCACGGCCAGCGGCAGCAGCTGCAAGATCGCGCCCGCGGTGAACGGGACCTGCTCGGGCAGCTTGCCGACGGCGACCTCCCGTGCCAGCGCGAACTCGGCGAAGCCGCTGGTCAGGGGGGTGCGCACGAAGACCCGGTCGCCGGGCACGGCCCGGCTGACCCCGGCGCCGACGGCCTCGACGGTGCCCGCGATCTCGTGGCCGAACACCCCCTGACCACAGTGCTCGCGTTCGCCCAGGTAGTGGTAGTAAACCAGGTCGCTGCGGTTGCAGATGGTGCCCGCGCCGACCCGCACCAGGACCTCGGCCGGGCCCGGCACCGGAACGGCCGCCTGGTCGGTCCATGCCAGCTTCCGGCGCCCGGCCAGCTCATACCGCTTCATGATGCCGCCTCTGGATGGACCTGCCCGACCCCGCCGGCCGGTGTCTCGCCCGCTGCCTCTTCCCGGCCGGGCCGGGCGCTCGCGGCCAGGCCCGAGCACCCGAACACAGCCGCGAGCACGACGAAGACCGAGGTCAGCGCCCAGGTCAGGCCGACCGCCTGGGCCAGCCAGCCGATCGCGGCCGGCCCGAGCAGGTAGCCGAGGTAGCTGACGGTGGTGAACTTGGCGACCGCTTCGGTCACGCTCGCGGAATCGTGCCGTTCCGCGCTGCCATGCCCCACCGCGCCGAAGATGATCGGCACGAGCACCGACAGCCCGAGACTGTAGACGCCGACCCCGCAGATCGCCGCGGCCGGCGCTGGCGGCAGCAGCTCAAGGCAGAGCCCGGCCGCGGCTACCCCCGCGCCCGCCCGAACCAGCCGCACCGGTCCCAGGTACTGATGCAGCCGGTCGCCGGTCAGCCGGCCGCAGAGCTGCACGGCGGTGAAGACCAGGTAGGCCGCGGTCGCCAGGGTCGGCGTGGCGTGCCGCTGATCGCGCAGGAAGACCGCTGCCCAGCTCTGCGCCGCGCCCTCGGCCAGCAGGCAGCCCGCGCCGAGCAAGCCGAGAGCGATGACGAACGGGCTCCAGCCCACGCCGCGGTTCCTGGCCCGCCGACCGGGCTGCTGCGGCCGGTGCGGCACCGGGGCGCGGTCCGCGGCGGCGGGCAGCAGACGCGTCGCGGCGATCAGGGCGATCAGCACCGCGCCGGCCGCCACCCCCGCCAGGTAGCCGAGCGGGGTGACCCTCGCCCAGGTGGCCAGCGCGCCGGAGATGGCGCCGAGAAGCGCGCCGAGGCTGAAGGCGGCGTGCATCCGCTGCAGGATCGGCCTGCCCAAAGCGGCCTCGACCGCCACGGCGTGCGCGTTCATCGAGACATCGCACATCCCGTCGGCCAGCCCGAAGATCACCAGCCCGATGGCGAACGCGGCGAACCCGGGCGCGGCGCCGACTGCCACCATGGTCACGCCGACAGCCGCGGTGGCGAGCCGCAGCAACGGCGCGCTGCCGTACCGGCGGGCCAGCCGCCCGGCGGCCTGCATCGAGATCAGCGCCCCGGCGGCCGGGCAGAGCAGCGCCACGCCGAGAATGCCGTCCCCCAGCCCGAGCCGCGCCTTGAACTGCGGGATCTGGGTGAACCAGGCAGAGAGCACCAGGCCCACGACGAAGAACGCCGCCGCGACCGCCCACTGCGCCCGCTCAGCTCTCGCCTTGTCTACCTGGGCGGTGCTCATCTGCGCGCCTCCGGCACGGTGTTGATCTGCGCGCCTCCGGCACGACGGGGGCTCATCTGCGCGCCTCCGGCACGGTGTTGATTTGCGCGCCTCCGGCACGACGGGGATTCATCTGCGCGCCTCCGGCACGGTGTTGATTTGCGCGCCTCCGGCACGACGGGGGCTCATCGGCGCGTGGAACCGGCCGGGATCGCCGAAGCCGTCCGACCCGGTCCACGGCTCGGCGCGGTGCGCGTCGGCGAGATGCGCGTTGAACATCGCGCCGTCCTCGCGCAGCATCATCGGCCTGGGATGGCTCAGATGAAGGAGCTGATCGTCATAGCGGACCAGCTCGCAGCTCTGTCGCAGCCGGGAGACGACGTCGTCGTCCTCGCCGCCCCACCCTTCGAACCGCTCGTCGAACCCGCCGATCCGGCACAGCGTCCCGGTGCGTGCCCACAGGCAAGCGCCAGGGGTATCCCGCAGCAGCAGACCGCGCAGGCCAGCGGTGTCCACTCCAGGCGTGCCGGCCGGGCCGGGGCTGGCAGGGCCGGGACCGGCGGTCTCGAGGCCGAGTCGGACGCGGATTGCGTGATCGCTTGACGGGTTATCAAGGGAGTACATGTGCTGATACGGAAGGTGCGCGTCGTGTCCGGCGGCGAAGCGCGCCGCGTTGACCCGCAGGAAGGAACGCTCCACCAGGATGTCCGCGTCGAGCACGCAGGTGAGGTCGGCACCGGCGCTCCGGACGGCGCCGTCTCTCAGGCCGAGATTGACCGCCCATGACTTGTTGAAGATCCCCGGGTTGTAACCGAAGAGGTAGCGGTCGGCGAGGCCGGCCACGAGCCGGGCGGCGCGCGGCTCGGCGTCCGTCTCCACCACCGTGACCCGGAACTGGCCGCTGGCCATGTCCTGATCGGCTAGCGAGCGCAGGCAGGCGAGCAGGTTCCGGCTTCGGCCGCCAGGCTCGCTGTCCCGGAACGGGATCACGACGTTGACCCGGACCGGGACCGGCGCAGCCAGCCGGGGCGGCGGCGCCGGGATGCCGCGCAAGGTGCCGAGTCCGCAGGGGGGCACCTGCGAGCTGAAGTCGTCGCCCATCACGTGATCGATCCAGATCGCCGGGTCGGCCTCGTCCAGCAGCGCGGTAACCTTGGCCAGCGTGCCGGCCTGGTCCGCCAGGATCCGGCCCAGCGCGGCAGCCAGATCCCGGAACGCTGTCTCGTCCCTCGGATTCCCGTCCAGCCGGCGGTGCGCGTAGCCCGCGTCCGGCCGCGCGGCCACCAGGTCTGTCACCACCGCTCGCACCTCGCGGTAGGCGGGGGCGCTGAGCTCCCAGTAGTCGGCCGCGATCAGCGGCACGTCGGGCGAGGTACCGAGCACGACGTAGTCGGCAAGCCGGCGACCGGCGGTGACCGGGTCACGCGGTACTGGTGCGAAGGGCATGTGCGCTCCAGGGGATTCGGCTGGTGCGTCGTTCGGGAGGCGGTGCTCTGGTTCGGGGTGACGGCTCGGTGCTCCCGTCTGGCCCGGCTGGTCAGGCGCCGTCGTCGGCCGACCAGTCAGCCGTCCAGCGGACGTCGACCTGGGTTCCGGTCCGCTGGAAGCGCAGGTCGGTGGAGAGGCGCATGATGTCGGTCGTGGTGTCCAGCGTGGCGTGCAGCAGGTCGGCCCGGTGCACGGCGATGTCGCCGGCTCCGAAGTTCGTCCACAGCCAGCGGCCGCCGAGTACCCGCGCTGTCCATTCCAGGTCGTGGCTGAACGGACGGGGGTCATCCGGCCGGTCAGTCACCGGCACGTGCTGCCGCGCCACCGCGCCGAGATCCGCCCGGTGCGAGCCGGACAGGTACACCACGGCGCCGGACTCGATCGGGCAGTCGCCGAGCGGAATCCACATCGTCACGGTGTCCGCGCCACGGACCCCGCCGCCCAGGTACGCCTGATCCACGTGCGCACGGGAGGCCATCCGGGAGGCGCAGTCGAAATGTCGTAGCGGTGTCCGCCGCAGCCGGAACACCGGGTGATCCAGGAGCGTCGCGGCCAGCTCTGCCAGGGCCGGCTGATCCGCGAACGCGGCGAAGGCCGCGCTCCGGACGAACGCGTGCGCGGGGTGACCGGGCACGCCGTGCGGCCGCAGCGATTCCGGGGTGTACCCGGAGTACACGCCGTCGGCTGGCGCGGTGCCTGGCCTGAAGTACTCGGGCGGGAACCCGGCGAAGTACCCGGCGCGCACGCTCCGGACCAGCCCGGGATCGAGCGCTCCGCGCAGCAGCAGGTATCCCTCGTCCAGGTAGCGCTCGCGCAGCAGGTCCGGCTGCCCGAGCAGGTCGGTGCTCTCCCGCATCGGCGCGAAGCGCCGTTCGTCGAAGCCGACCGGGACGCTGTTAGAACTAGCCATGGTGATGCCTTCCTGACTAGCCAAGGTGATGCCTTCCTCTGCTGGTGAGCACGCCAGCCCTCGCTGGTGAGAACGCGCGTCCGCGGCCCGGCCGGATAGCTGGCCGGCGGATCAGTACACCCCCTCGGCCGTCGCGGCCTCGCTGGCGTCCCCGGCCGGTCCCACCCGTGCGACGCCGTCCCACTGAAACCACGGATGCGGGCCAGCGCGGACGGCGCTGTCCCGTTCGATCAGGTTGGGAATGAAGAGGTCTTCAAGCAGCGTCGTGGTCACCACCCGGCCGCGTTCTCCGTAGCCGGCCGTCCGGGTCCAGTCCGCCGGATCGGCGACGCGAACCTCGCCGAACGGCGGCGCCAGGTGGTATGAGCGCGGGCCGCCATCCGCCAGCGGCTCGGCCGGCAGCGCGTGGCCGACCAGCGTGTTGCCGTAAGTGTCGATCCACTGGACGTCGCCGAGGAACTCACGGCGCAGGAACCGTTCCTCTTCCGCGCTGACCGAGGTGCCGCCGGTGCAGACAGCGCGGATCCCGTGTTCCCCGAGCGGATCGTCCAGCTCGGCGGCGAGCGCCAGCAGCAGCCGGGTGGTGGTGAACAGCAGGCCAGCCTCGCGCCGGAGCAGCAGGCTGACGGTCTGCCGGAGCAGATGGGCCAGGTAGCCTTCCGGGTCGCCGCCAGATCGCAGCTCGTGCTTCACCCAGCGCGGGTCGAAGTCGATGGCGCACACCGCGCCGCCCCAGCTATCCGCCAGCCCTTCCACGAAATGGCCGTAGGCGTGCGGTCCGCTCGGGGTCATCGCCACGATGTCCAGCCCGGCCAGACCGCGGGCCCGGAGCATCGCCGCGTACATGAGCACGTCGTTGCCGAGCCGGGTGACGTTGACGATCCGGCACGGTGCGCCGGTGGTCCCCCCGGTCTCGAAGACCCGGAACGGCCGGCCGGCGAAACCGCGCGGCAGCAGGTCCCGGACTGGCGCCTGGCGCAGCAGCTCGGTGTCGAAGACTCCGAACCGGCGCAGATCCGCGAATCCGCTGACGTCGCGCAGCGGATCGAAGCCGAGCGCGGGGCGCTGCCGCAGCCAGAACGGCGCGCCGGTCGGATCGGAGAAATGCCAGCGCATCATCCGGCACGTCCACTCATCCAGGCCGACGTCGAGCAGCGGCAGGTCCTGCCGCATCAGCTCGTGCATCGACTCCGGCGACGGTCCTGGCCGGCGGGCTGATTCGGGGCCGGCCATCGCGGTCGTGGTCATCAGCTGCCTCCTGCTTCGCCGGCCCGGCCTGTTCGGCCGGTGACCCGATGGGTCTCCTCCGCCGCCTTGGTCAGCCGCGCTGCCTGCTCGCCCGTCACCCGCATGATCGTGGCCAGCGGGAATGGCGCCTCGAAGCCGAGCAGCGGCGGCTCGCCCCATTCCGGCTCGCTGGCCGGGTCCGGGCCGGCCAGCCGAACCAGCGTCGGGGCAAGGTAGGTCAGTCCGCCCAGGATGCTCAGCAGCGGCCTGGACGTCACGATCCGGTCCCCGGCGCCGAGCCTGCTGGTGACGGCGGCCGCCGTCACCGCCGCCCGCCCGGCGTCCGGGCTGGCCGCGAGCGGCAGGCTGGAACCGTATTGCCCGGCACCGTCCCGCGGGTCGGCGCGGCGCGGGGGGTCGGCGCGGTGCGGGGGGTCGGCGCCTTCTGGCCGGCCGGCGGTATCGGGCGGGAACGGGATCGCGTCGAGCAGTGCCGCCAGGCGCTCTGCCAGCCGTGTCGGATCGCTCGGGCAGAAGATGGCCCGGACGGTCGTGCAGAACCGGCCGCCGTCGCTGGCCACCAGGGGCAGCAGCGCGGCGGCCGCCGCATCCGGGTCGGCGTCCTCGGTCACCAAGGCGCAGACCCGCATCGGCCCGTGCATTTCGACGCCTGGCAGCCCGCCGATCGCCGCGGCAAGCCCGGCGCCGCCGTAGACGATCTGCCGGTCCGTGATCGCGGACAGCGCGCGCAGCAGGCCCTGGCCGGTCGGATAGAACCCGATCAGCTCGCCGGGCCAGCCGGCCTGCACCAGCGCGGAGACCAGCCGCAGCGCGGACAGCGGCTCACGGGTGCTCGGCCTGACCCACGTCACGTCGCCGGCCCACAGCGTGGTCAGCGCCGACTCCAGGCAGGTAAAGGTGTTGGCGGGCAGCGACACCAGGGTCAGGCGGGCCGAGCGCGAACCGCCGGCGGGGCCGGCTCCCGGTGTACCAGCCGCCGCCGCCTCGGTGCGGACGGCTAGCCGTCTGGCGAGCATGGCGCACCAGCGGTCGACCAGGGCAGCCGGCAGGCCTGCGGATCGCCATAGCGCCGCCCGGAAGTCCGCCGCGCTCTGCTCGCCGATGCCACCGCATCCGACCGTGTCAGCGGTGAACAGCCGGACGGCGTCGGTGAGGATCGCGGCCCTGGCGGCAGGGGCAGGGACCGGGGGCAGCGCGGCCGTCCGCAGCCACCTGGCGTCCCTGCGCAGCAGGATCTCCGGAGCTAGCGAGATCGGCGGAAGCCCCGGTCCGGGCGCCGGAAGCTGGTCGAGCGAGGTGTACCAGCCGCCGCGGCGCAGCAGCGGTAACCCGGGCATAACGCGATCTCCTTGCGCAGCGCTTCGGCCACCCGGTCCTGCTCCGCGGTCGTGAGCCCGGCGTAGATCGGCAGGCAGATGTGGCACCGGGAGAACCGCCGGGCGTTCGGGTAGTCGCCGCGGCGCTGGCTGCCGGAGAAGAACGGCTGCTCGGTCAGCAGCAGGTCATAGACCTCGCCGGCCAGCGCGATGCCGTAGCTCGCTCGCAGCCGGGCCTTCAGCGCGGCCCGGTCCACCTCGTCAGGCAGCTCGACGATGTACTTGTACCAGCTCGTGGTCGAGCCCGGCGGCACCGGCTGGATTCTGATCGCGGCCAGGTCACGCAGCGCGTCGTCGTACCTGGCCGCGATCTGCGCGCGCCGGGCCGTGCGCTCGGCGAACACGCCGAGCTGGGCCAGCCCGACCGCCGCGTGGAACTCGCTCATCCGCCAGTTACTGCCGCACAGGTCGTGCGTGGTCGCGCCGGGCGCGCTGCGGCCATGGTCGCGCAGCCGGCGGAACGCGGCTAACCAGGAGTCCTCGCGAGCGGTGACCGCGCCGCCCTCGCCCGTGGTGAGGACCTTCGTCGGGTAAAAGGAGAAGGCGCCGGCGTCCGCGATGGAGCCGGCCGGGCGCCCGCGCAGCGAGGAGCCGAAGGCATGGGCCGCGTCCTCGAGCACCGCTATGTCCCGGTCGTGGCACAGCTCGATGACCTGGTCCAGGGCCGGGGAGACGAAACCGCCGGTGTGCATCACGATCACGGCGGCGACCCGGTCGCCGGGCCGGCCGAGCCGCTCGGCCAGCGCCTCCGGCGACAGCCCGAGGCCCTCCGGCTCCAGGTCGACGAAGTCCACGTCGGCCCCCGCGCGCACCGCCGCCGCGGCGGTGGCGAAGAAGGTATTGACCGGGACCAGTACCAGTTGCCCGGCGACGCCGATGTGCCGCAGCACGATCTCCAGCGCGCTTGAGCCGGAGTCGACCGCCACCACCGGGCCTCCGGCCCATGGTTCGGCGGCCCGCTCGAAGTCAGCCACGGCCGGGCCCAGGGTGAGCACCCCAGAATCGAACGCTCGCGTCATGGCGGTGGCGACCTGGGCGCGCATCCGCGAGTCGAAGGTCACCCGGACCGGCGGGATCAGCGCGGTTGACGCAGTCGGCGAAGGCGCGGTCAGCGCCTGAGCGAAGAACTCGATGGCCGGTCCGGTGGCCGTGCCATGGCCCATCGGCTCCGCCCGCACATCCGCGTTGGCCTCAGCCCCGGCCAGCCGGTACACGGCCTTGATCCGCCGGCCGGCGGCTTCCGCGTCGGCCGGGTCGAGCTGGGTGTCGCAGAGGCCGTACTGGACCTGAAGCGGCGCCGGGGCCAGGGCCGCGTACAGGTCGGGCAGGTCCGCGTCCCGCGCGATGCCGGGCAGCAGCAGGGCAGGGTGACCGTAGCGGAGGACCCGGTAGCTGCCCAGGTGACTGGCCGTGCACAGCGGCGGGGGCCGGTCCATGGCGAGCGCGGCGTGCAGCGCCACCGCCCCGCCCAGGCTGTGCCCGAACAAGCCGGCGCCGTCAGGCCGCACCCACGGCTGGCGGCGCAGCCACCCGAAGGCCGCCGCCGCGTCCGCCGCAAGCTCGGCCAGCAGGGAACGGCCCGCCGCCGCGTACAGCTGGGCCAGCACGGCGGCCTCGTCGCGGCCGAAGAGCCGTCGCGCCTCGACGCTGCCGTCGAAACCGTAATCGAGCGTCAAGGTCGCCAGGCCGGCCGCGGCGAACCGGGCCGCCACGTCGCGGTCCGGGTAGTCCGGCGGCTCGATTCCGGTCACCTGCTCGACTACCGCGTTGCGGCCCGGGCAGACCAGCACGGCGGGCCACGGCCCGCCGGCCGGCTCGGCCGGGCGGACCAGGACGGCACGCAGCCGTCCCCAGGGCCGCCCGATGAGGTACTCCTGCCGGGTCAGGCCGTCCGCGACGGTGCCCGGTACGGCCACCGCGTCAGCCGGATCCGGATCGTCGCCCGGCATCCCGGCCCGGGCCCGTACGACGGCGATGACCTGGGCACGCCAGCCGGGCACATCCTCCGGTGCCATGGGCAGCGGCCGTGATCCGGTGCCGCCGTCCGGCACGACGAGCGCCCGGACCGGACGGGCCGCCGGGCCGTCAGACGAAGTCGCCATGCAGCGTCCGGGGAATCTCGGTCGCGTACGCCGACAGCGCGTCGTCCAGGTGAATGTCGCCGCGGCGCAGGAATTCAAGCAACTCGTTCTGCGGGCGGTAGAAGCAGGACTTGCACAGGTCGGTGCGCCTGGGGTTGGACTGCTCCCACTCCGCGCGGGGGCCGCCCTCGAGCACGCTCAGGTACCCGTCCTCCAGCACGTTGCCGATCTTGTACCGGCTGTTCAGGTGCACCTGCGGGCACGGGTAGAGGTTCCCGTCGGCGCCGACAGCGGTCACGAACCGGCTGTAGTGACAGTGCTCGAAATCGCCCTCGACCTGTTCCACCTGGTCCATCGGACCGCGGTCCAGTTTCGGGATGGACACCTCGAACTCCTCGGTCCCCAGCGCGGCCGCGTCCTGCAGCGCGGCGGTGACCTCGGCCATGACCTCCTCGATCGTCTGGTGGCCGAGCGCGGTGTAGAACTCGGGCTCGAAGCGCACGTAGTGCGCGCCGGAGCGGGCGGCGAGCGCGGCGGCGAGGCGGATCTCCGCGTAGTTCCGGCCGGTGATCACGAAGTTGAATCCGACCCGGAAGTCGGGGTCGGCGGCCGTGTCCCGCAGCAGCCGCGGCGAGAGCTCGAAGGTGCGGAAGGTCTTGTCCCGGTCCCTGGTGATGTCGTTGAAGTTCTCCTCGGTACCCGCGTTGAGCCCGATGCGCACCCAGGTGTGCGTCCGTGCCACGCAGTCGGCGACCCTGGGGTCGGACAGCCGGGAGCCATTAGTGATCAGGCCGATGCGCAGGCCCGCCTCGTGCGCGGCGTCACAGATCGCGGTATAGCCGGGATGGATGGTGCATTCGCCGCTGCCGCAGAAGGTGACCGCCCGGCCGCCTGTGCCGGCGAATTCGCCCATCAGCCTGACGGCTTTATCCGTGGGAATAGCATCCTTGAACGAGAAGAGGTCGTAGAAGTTCTCCTCATTCGGAGAATGGAAGTTACAGAAATGGCAGCGCATGTTGCAGGCGCCCATGATCCCGATACGCATATGGATCGGCCGGAACGTCTCGCCCGCGGCGAATTTCCGGACAAGATCCGGATGGGCCAGCACCTTGTTCGGAGCGTGCGCCTGGTCGAGCGAGACCTCCGGGAGGCCGTCGTGGTTGGACGGCCTGGCGATGTCGTAGATCCTGACGTCGGCCGGGCGTGCGTGCGGAGCGGTCATCAGGTCCTCCTGCGTGGGAGCGGGATCGGGCGGCTCCGCGCTGACCGGCTGATTGTGCGCCACCGGGCCGGATCAGGGTGCGAACGCGCTATGCCAGACGCGCGGAGCTCGTGGTGCTGGAAAACCGACCTCACCCCGCGAGCCATTGCCACGACGGTCCTGTCTGCCGGCCACGGATGCATAGCTGGTCAAACATCCATAGTTCAGGTCAATCACGACTCTGCCATACCCGCTGCGAGGGCGTCAACGGTCAATTGCCCACAAGCCCTCAAGACGCCAGGCGATGACCATTCCCGCCATCGATACACCGACAACTATCGGCAGCAGGTATTGACGGCACCGCGGGCGGCCTGGACAATGCGCCGTGCTATCGCCGCGGGCCGGCCGGGCCGGCCACCGTCATCTCCCGGACGCTAGTTGGGACCATCGACGGCCAGGCGGGGACCTCCGCCTCTGCGGAAACGGGCCCGCGGCGCGCTTGCCTGGTGGCGGGAAGGCAATGCAGGGGGCGAGGATCATGAGACTGAAGTCGCGGCACACCGGCAGCGGCGCGGTGGCACGCCCGGAAAGGCTGACCGAATCCGGCGAACCGGTGGCCGAAATGCTGAGTCCTCACGAGCAGGGCGAGCAGGCCCAGGCGGCGATGAAGCGAGGAGATGTCGAGGGGGCGATCGGGTGGTGGCGCAAGGCGGTCGCGCAGGCTGCCGCCACACACGACCGGGAGGCGATGGGGTATGCGCTGCTGAACATCGCCATGGCCAGCACGCAGCTCGGCAGCTTCGGGCCGGCCGAGGCGGCATTCACGGAAGCCGCGGAGACCGGCCACCCGGATATCGTCCCCAAGGCGTTCACCGGTCTTGCCATTCTGTACAAGGGCCTCGGACGGATCCCGGATGCCCGCCGGTGCTACGAGCAGGTACTCGCTTCAGGAGACCCGAAGCTCCTTCCGCAAGCCCGCCAGGGCCTTGCGGAGCTTGACCGTACGGGGGAGTAGGCATGTCGCCGGCCAAGCAGGGAGCCAGGCAGGCGCCCAGGGCTCTGATCAGGAACAGGCCGCCTGGCGGTCCGTAGCGGATCGTCCGGTCAGCATGCGGTTGCCGGGACCCGGACCATGACAGGTTGGCCCGGGTCCCAGCTGTCACTACCGGGCGCAGACGAAGCTGCTCGCCTTGGTGGTGCTGCCGTGACCGGAGTAGCGGGCGAACTCCGGGTACCGGCATAGCGGCCGCGTATCGGTCTCCATCTGTCGGAAGAAGATGACGAAAGTCGGCTCCGACCTCTGGACCTGAGTCGGAGCGCGAGTTAATGTGAGCGCTAACAAGCTACTAAAGCGGGACGGAAGAGATTCCTGATGGCTGCTCTGTTACGTCCGTCACGGCAGTTACGATTCGGGCGTGCGCGGAAGCTGTTACCGATTTTCGCCGCGTCATGCGGGCTCATGACCGGCTTTCTTGCGGGAGCGGGCACGTCGCAGGCCGCGGCCATGTCGCCGTGTAACATCTACGCGGCCGCCGGTACGCAGTGCGTGGCCGCGCACAGCACCGTGCGGGCGCTCTACGCGGCGTACAACGGGCCCTTGTACCAGGTCAAGCGCGCATCGGACGGCGCGACCCTGAACATCGGCACGCTGACCGCCGGCGGTTACGCGAACGCCGCCGCGCAGAATTCGTTCTGCGCAGGCACGTCGTGCATCATCACGGTGATCTACGACCAGTCCCCGCAGCACAACAACCTCACGATAGAGGGACCCGGCGGAAATGGCGGGCAGGATGCTGGCGCCAACGCGGCCGCCCTCCCCGTGCTGGCCGGCGGTCACCAGGTCTACGGGCTCTACGTGACACCCGGCGTCGGCTACCGGGACGACGCGACTGCCGGTGTGGCGACCGGTTCGGCGGCCATGGGCGAGTACATGGTGGCCAGCGGTACCCATGTGAACGGCGGGTGCTGCTTCGACTACGGGAACGCTGAGACCAATAACCGCGACAACGGCAACGGTCATATGGACGCGATCAACTTCGGCACAGAGTGCTGGTTCGCCCCGTGCACCGGAACCGGCCCGTGGGTGCAGGCGGATCTGGAAAACGGGCTCTTTGCCGGAGGCAACGGCAACAACCCCAGCAACCTGGGCAACTCGGGCACGTTCCTCACTGCGCTTGTCAAGAACAACGGGACGACGACCTATGCGATCAAGGGCGGCAACGCGCAGTCGGGCAGCCTGACCACCTGGTACAACGGGTCGCTGCCGAACATCGGCGGGTACGCCCCGATGCACCAGGAAGGGGCCATCGTCCTGGGAACTGGTGGCGACGACAGCAACTCCTCGGCCGGATCGTTCTTTGAGGGAGTCATGACATCCGGCTACCCGACGGACGCGGCCGACAACGCTGTCCAGGCCGACATCGTGTCCGTTGGTTACGCGCTGCCGGGCACGCCGGCGACCGGGCTGATTGTGGCCGGCGATAACAGCGCCCACTGCGCCGACAACAACAACGGCAGCGCCACGCCGGGAAACAAGGTGCAGATGTGGACTTGCGACGGCAACGCCGCGGCGCAGAACTGGACCGTGGCGGCCAACGGCACCATCCAGATCGACGGCGGCTGCCTGGACATCACCGGCGCCAGCTTCTCCAACGGCACGCTCATCGAGTGGTGGCCGTGCAATGGCGGCAGCAACCAGCAGTGGCAGGCGGTCAAGGGGCAACTGGTCAACCCCGCCTCCGGCAAGTGCCTGGACGATCCCGCGTTCAACACCGCCAACGGCACTCAGCTCATCCTGTGGGCCTGTAACGGAGGCTCCAACCAGCAGTGGGCGCCGCCGTGACGTGGAACTGACCGGTGCTGGGCGTGAAGGAAAGGGGCGCCGACATGAGCGTCGTGCCGGAGGTGCGCAGATGAGCACTGGCTGGCGGGCAGCCGCAAGGCCCTTGGTGACGATGACCGCGGCACTCGCCGCGGCCCTCTGGCTGGTGGCGGCGGCGCCCGCGCAACCAGCGGCGGCCGCCACCACGACCATCACGGTGAACGGCACCCAGGGCGGGCGCACGTTCGACGGGATCGGCGCGATCAGCGGTGGCGGAGGAAACACCCGCCTGCTGACCGACTACCCGGCGGCGCAGCAGTCGCAGATCCTCGACTACCTGTTCAAGCCCGGCTACGGCGCCGGCCTGCAGATCCTCAAGGTGGAAATCGGCGGCGACACCAACTCCACCGACGGGTCCGAGTCCAGCCACATGCACACCTCGGCGTCCGTGGACTGCAACACCGGCTACGAGTGGTGGCTAATGCAGCAGGCCCAGGCCCGCAACCCGAACATCAAGTTCTACGGGCTCGCCTGGGGCGCGCCCGGCTGGATCGGCGGCGGCAGCTTCTGGTCCACCGACATGATCAATTACATCGTCAACTGGCTGAACTGCGCCAAGTCCAAGGGCCTGACGATCAGTTACCTGGGCGGCTGGAACGAGCGGGGCTACAACATCTCCTGGTACGAGCAGCTGCGGTCCACGCTGAACGCCGACGGCTATGGCAGCGTCCAGATCGTGGGCGCGGACACCGACTGGACCATCGCCAATGACCTGGTCTCCAACAGCACCTTCGCCAGCGCTGTCCAGATCGTCGGGGCGCACTACCCGTGCGGCTACCTGTCCAGCGAATCTTCCTGCCCGAGCACCTCGAACGCGCTGGCTACCGGCAAGCCGCTATGGGCCAGCGAGAACGGCTCGCAGGACTTCAACGGCGGCGCAGCCGCGATGGCGCGCGCCGACAACCGGGCCTACCTCGACGGGAAGATGACGGCGACGATCAACTGGCCGATCATCGCCGCCATCTACCCGAATCTGCCCTTCAACACCGATGGCCTGGTCCTCGCCAATCAGCCGTGGTCCGGGTGGTACTCGGTGGGCAAGCAGCTCTGGGTGACCGCGCAGACCACCCAGTTCACCTCGCCAGGCTGGACCTACATCGACTCGGCCAGCGGCTACCTGCAAGGCAACCGCGGCGACGGCAGCTACGTGACGCTCAAGTCGCCCAACGGATCCGACTGGAGCTCGATCATCGAGACAATGGACGCCACGTCGGCGCAGACGGTGACCTACACCGTCACCGGCGGGCTGTCCACAGGCACGGTGCACGTGTGGAGCACCAACGTCGGCTCGTCGAACCCGTCGGCCTGGTTCGCGCATTCGGCTGACATCACGCCAAGCAACGGAAGCTTCTCCCTCACGATCCAGCCCGGCTACGTGTACTCGCTGACCACCACGACGGGCCAGGGCAAGGGCGCCGCCGCCAGCCCTGGTCCCGGCACCTTGCCGCTGCCCTATTCCGACAGCTTCGACGGCGACACCACCGACCAGCAGCCGCCGCTGCTGTCGCAACAGCAGGGCGCGTTCGAGGTGGAGCCGTGCGCCGGCGGTCGCTCCGGGCGCTGCCTGCAGCAGCAGGCGCCGGCCAAGCCCATCGAATGGGACAACAACGCCAGCCCGTACACCATCGGCGGCAATCTGTCCTGGGCCAACTACACCGCATCCGCCGACGTGCTGATCGAACAGCCTGGCGCCGTCCAGATCATGGGCCGGGCCGGCACACAGAAAGGGTTCTCGCCCGCCGACATCAACGCCTACTACTTCCAGGTCGCCAACACCGGCGCCTGGTCGATCTTCCGTGACAACACGAGCGGCACGATCACCACGCTGGCCAGCGGCACCGCGTCCGCGCTAGGCACCGGAACCTGGCATCACCTGTCGATGACGCTCAACGGCTCGGTGATCAGCGGAGCGATCGACGGCACGACGGTCGGGAGCGTCACCGACACCACCTTCAAAGACGGCATGGTCGGGCTGGGCGTCAGCGGCTACCAGACGGACCAGTTCGACAATCTGTCGGTGACGCTGGCAGGCTCAGCCACGCCAACGGGCCCGATCGTGGCCGGCGACAACGCCGCCAAGTGCGTCGACGACAACGCCGATTCCAGTGCCAACGGCACCCACGTGCAGATGTGGGACTGCGACGGCACGGCCGCGCAGAACTGGACCATGGAGTCCGACGGAACCATCCGGATCAACGGCTCCTGCATGGACATCACCGGTGCCGGCACCGCGAACGGCACCCTTGTCGAGCTGTGGACCTGCAACGGCGGCGCCAACCAGCAGTGGCTGCCGGTGAACGGGATGCTGGTCAACCCGGTGTCCGGCCGGTGCCTTGATGACCCCGCGTTCAATACCGCCAACGGAACGCAGCTCGATATCTGGGACTGCAACGGCGGTTCCAACCAGCAATGGGCCATCCCCTGACCACTACCATCCCGGGTTCAGCCATCCCCAGGCCTATGCGCCCGGAACAAGGACAAGCTGCACCATGCCGAGATGGCCGCCGGCGCTCCGTCCTGCTTCGCCCAGATGCCGGCGCTCGCCGGGCACGACGTGCACGTGAACATCGACGCTGGCGGTAGCGGTGCGGCGGCGGTATGGTCTGTGACCGTGCCCGCCATGGCGAAGTTGGTGTACTCGGCAATCATGTCGCTCGACGGCTACACGGCGGACGGCAACGGCAGCTTCGACTGGAGCGCCCCGGACTCCGAGGTGCACACCTTCATCAACGACCTCGAGCGGGGTTTCGGCACCTATCTCTACGGACGCAGGATGTACGAGACGATGGTCTACTGGGAGACATTCGACGCGGTCGAAGACCAGCCGCCATGCGTCCGTGACTACGCCTGGATATGGCGGGCCGCCGCCAAGGTCGTGTACTCGAGAACACTGGGAGTGGTGTCCAGCGCCAGAACGCGGATCGAGCGAGCATTCGACCCGGGAGCGGTGCTGCGGATGAAGGAGACAGCAGGACACGACATGTCCGTCGGGGGCGCGGACCTCGCGAGTCAGGCGATAGCGGCCGGGTTGGTCGACGAGATGCACCTGTTCCTCACGCCCGTCACGGTCGGGGCTGGCACGCCCGCGCTTCCCGGCCACTTCCATTCCAGCCCCGAGCTGCTGCGCGTGGACCGCTTCGCGGGCGGAGTCGTCCACCTCCAGTACCGGATCAGCAGCTGACGCGCCCTCAGCTGATGCCCAACCGGTCCCGCCGTGCGTGCCGCGCGGCGGGACCGGTTGCGGATGCTGCTTTAGCGGGCTGCCTTGACTGGGTCGCGGAGGACCCGGCAGCCGAGCTTGCGGTTCACCTCGGGGTTGGCCCGGATCTTCGAGATCAGCGTGCCGCCGAATGCGCCGGTTTTCGTCACGTGGCCGTACTGGCCGTCGCCGCCGAAGGCGTACCTGGTGACGCCCGGGATCTTCGCGCCGAAGTTCCAGATGCAGTCGGGCGAGGTGAACAGCCGGCCGATGCCCCGACCTCGTGCGCTGGTCAGCGACCAGAACGGATAGAACTTGGCGGACAGCGGCGGAGCGTCGCAGTTCTGCCCGGTGAAGATGTTGCACAGGAACTCTGAGCCGCCGATGTCGGTCTCGAACTGGATCTGCGGATACGGCGCGCCAGACCCATCGAACGGGCCCGCGTACCGCATCGATGTCGGACTGTCCTTCGAGCCGTCCGGCCACTTGCCGTTCTGGTAAGAGAGCCCGTCGAAGTCCAGGTCCCCGTCCTGGAACCGGTTCTGCAGGCAGAGGGTCACCGGCGAGTACTCCCTGGCCTTGTGCCCGTGAATGGTCACCGGGCGGAAGCCTTTCGGCCTGCAAGCACTGTCCGCGAACTCGCACAACTGGCCGCTGAGGAAACTCTTCTTCGGACAGGGGATCGGGCCAGCGGTCCCTTCGGTGGTCGGGTTCTTGCAGATGAAGGTGTTGAGGTTGCAGCCGCCTTCCCCGGCCTCGTGCCTGTGGTTGTTGCCCTCTTCGGCGCAGCCGTCATAGACGTCGAAGTCCTTGTAACTGCCGGTGCTCTCGTAGTCCCGGTCGGTCAGCGACGAGCAGAGTTCGGAGTGCCCCGCCTCCTGCGCCATCATCACGCCACCGTCGAGAGTGATCCACGGCACCTGGTTCTGCGCCCTGGCGGTGTCGTACTCGGCGTGGAAGGTGTGCCTGATTCCCCGGCAGTTCTTGAAGCTGGTCTCCATGAAGCCGTTGCGGGCGCTGGCCGTCATGAAGCCCGTCTGGCTCGTGGTCAGGTCGTGGATCGTCGCGGTAATGCCGGCTTTCGGGTCGGTGATCGACACCTTTAGCACGTCGCCCTGGCCCATCAGGAGCGTATGCGCGTTCGGGAGGAAGGTCGCCAGGTCTATCTTCTGCGGTCCTGGGGGGCCGGTCGGAATCCCGTTGTTCTGCAGGAAGGCGAAGCTCTCGGTCTCCGGGCAGTTCTCGTTCATGTTCTTGAAGTTGAACTGCGACTCCAGGCCGAAGACGCCGATCGCCGCGCACCAGGACCTGCGGCTGCAGCTCACGTCGTCGACGAATGGCGCGAACCCCGGCGGGAACAGTTGGAGTTCAAGGAACCCAGAGCCGGCCGCCTTCGGCGTGTTGGCGCCGATATTGCGGTCGCTGTCCGGGGTGCACGGGTTCTGCGGGTAGGACTCCGGGTCGCAGAGCGGCAGG
>DATNIU010000041.1:0-9958 GCA_035604275.1 Streptosporangiaceae bacterium
TGCACGTGATCGGCGAGGCAGCGGTGGGCGCGCTACAGGCCGCCGTTGGCCCGCTCGACCACCGAAGTCCAGCGGACTGGCCTGCCTGGCGCGGCCTGGCCCGGGTGCGGTGGCCGACCGACGTGCGCGGCCCGGCCGGGGGCCGGGGGCCGGTTACGGTTCGCCGGAGGATTTCGGACCGCCGGATAGTTCTTGGCTGGACGGCGAGCGCTTCTAGCCCGAGTTTCCTGGCTATCTCGATCTTGATGCGCTGACGCCTGGCGCCGATCAGCGCTGGCCTGCACCAATCCGGCGTGTCGCCTTGATTCGATCTTGCAAATATCCTATGACCTAAAGTATGGCAAGTTTGTACAAGAAGGTGATCAGCGGGAAGCCCTACTGGTACCTGCGCGAGATGGGCTGGGTGGACGGCAAGCCGAAGATGATCTCCGAGCGGTACCTGGGCAGCGCGGCCGACATCGAGGCGCTGCTGGACGCCCGCGAGGCCGCGGTGATGCCCGAGCGCACCCGGCACCTGGCCTTCGGGGACGTGGCCGCGGCCTGGGGAATGCTGGATGACCTCGGCGTGGCCGCCATCATCGATGGGGTGACGGGGGCGCGGCGCTCGGATGCAGGCGCCAGCGCGGGCACCTACCTGGTCCTGGCGGCGCTGAACCGGCTGGTCGCCCCGTGCTCGAAGCTGGCGTTCGCGGACTGGTGGAAGACCACCTCCGGAGACCGGTTCGCCAAGATCCCCGCCAGCGTCCTGGATCACCGCCGGTTCTGGGACGCGATGCACGCTGTCACCCTGGAGCAGCTGCAGCAGGTCAGCCAGGCGGTCGCGGTGCGGATCGTGGAGGCATCCGGGGTGGACTGCTCCTCGGTGGCGCTGGACATGACCAATTTCGCCAGCTTCATCGACACGGGCAACGGCAAGGCGCCGATCGCGCAGCGCGGCAAGGCCAAGCAGAAACGCTCCGACCTGCGGCTGATCGGCCTGGGCCTGGTGGTCACCCGGGACGGCGGAATCCCGCTGACCTGGCACGCCTACCCTGGCGACCGGCCCGATGTCACCCAGTTCCCCGCCATGATCAGCCAGCTGCGCGGCCAGTACGAGGCGATCACCGCGGCGGCGGGCGTCTCTGGCGACGGCGCGGACATGACGGTGGTCTTCGACGCCGGGCAGAACTCCCAGGCCAACTTCGCCCACCTCGCGAGCACCGGGCTGCACTACATCGGCTCGGTCCCGGCCTCAGACTGCCCGGACCTGACTGCCCTGCCCGCCTCCAGGCGCGCCATCGTTGACAAGGACCGGTTCGGTGGCCTGACCGCCCATGACACCCGCCGCGAGGTTTACGGCACCGAGCGGCGGGCGATCCTCACCCACTCACCGCAGCTGCACGACAGCCAGGCCCGCGGGTTCGACGGCACCACGCTGGCCAAGGCCGGCAAGAAACTGGACGAGCTGGCCGCCACCCTGGCCCGCGGCAAGACCCGCCGGCCACGGGAGAAAGTGGAGGCAGAGATCGCCGCGATCACCCGCAAGCCCTGGGCGCGGCGGGTCATCACCTGGCAGCTGGACGGCAGCCAGCCCCGCAACCTGCGCCTGACCTGGACCGTGGACCCGGATGCTCGCGCCGCCCTGGAAGAAGAACTCTTCGGCAAGCACGTCCTGATCACCGACCACGACGACTGGCCCGCCGCCGAGGTCATCGCCGGCTACCGGTCCCAGTCCGAGGCCGAGTTCTCCTTCCGCCAGCTCAAAGACCCGCACGTCGTGTCGTTCTCACCCATGCACCACTGGACCGAGCACAACATCCGCGTCCACACCTTCACCTGCGTGCTCGCCCTGCAGATCGCCCACCTCATGCGCCGCCAAGCCGAACGCGCCGGCCTGCGCCTTTCCGTCCGCGAGCTACTCGCCCAGCTCGCCGCCATCGGCGAGACCGTCCTGCTCTACCCCTCCACCGGCGGACGGCCCAAAGCCCGCCGCATGACCACAGAACTCACCGAAGACCAGCGCAAACTACACCAGACCTTCGGCCTGGACCGCTGGGCGCCAGAAAGTTAGGTCATAGGCACACACCCGCCAAGCACACACCGCCACCTGCGGAAACGCCTACAAGATCAACTTATCTAGGAAACTCGGGCTAGGCCACTTACCATTGATTGCCGTCATGATCACGTCCGGTTCGCGCCTTTTGTCGAGCGGTAACTCGTAATAAGTCGTGGCTTTGGGCGGCGAAGGGCGATGGACTGGGTGGGGGACGGGCATTCAGGGTGACGTGGCGAGGTCCGCCGCCAGCTGCCGGAGTTCGTGCAGGGTGTCGCTCGGGTGGCCGGTGAGCAGCTCGATTCCTGGCGCGGCGGTTCTGAGGTATTCGGCGGCGATCTCGGCCTGTCGCTGGCCTTCGGTGGTGGCGGTCGATAGCACGATGAGGCCGGCCCCGATGTGCGTGGCCAGCCTGCTGATCTCGGCAACCGGCAGGTCGGCGGCCAGGTGATGCACGAGCCAGTGGTTCTCCCGCAGGCAGGCCGCGGCCATCAGGGCCGGCAGGCCGTGCCGCTCGCCAGGCGGAGTCGTGACCACAGCGGTCCCTCTCGGCCGGCCGGCCGGCTGGCTGGTGCGGACGGCGATCAGCCGCTCGCAGATCGCGCTGGCCCGGTGCTCCTGGGCGATGGAGAGCCTGCCCGCTGCCCAGGCGTCGCCGATCCGGCGCAGCGCCGGGGCGATCACGCGATCGCACAGGTCGGTGTCGGTGCTGCCGGCCAGTCGTTCAACGCATCGCCGTGCCTGAGTCTCCTGCCCGTCAGCGATCGCGGCGTACAGCCGGCTGGCCTGGGCTGCCCAGTCGCGGACCCGGATCTGGCGGGCGGGTTCGCGTCCTGCCTGCCGCCGCGCGGCGAGGGCCCGCACGTCCTGATCACTGACCTCGTAACCCCGGCCGTGCTTGCGGGCCGGCAGCGATCCATCCCTGACCCAGCCGTAGGCGGTCTGATAGTGCACGTTGAGCACCTCGGCGGCCTCTCGGAGCTGCATCGGCGACCCCCTGGCGTAAGCAGTCAGTTACTTAGTGTAGTTTAGTCTTGATTCAAGGTCGCCGGGCGGGCGGCTGCCTCCGGCGCCCGCCAGCGGCCGCGGCCTGACCTGGTTCGCCGCGCCCGGATGTCGCGGGGGCCCATCCGGGCGCGACGAAGTTGGTCAGGCGTGGCCAGACGCGGATCTTCCGGTCCTGCCGCGCAAAGGGGTCGGGTGCCCGCTCACCATCGCGAACCCCGCTCCAGTGACGAAAGTCCCGCCTACAGCCCGCGAAGGACCCTGTCTGACCTCAGCAGATGCGAGGGAGCCTGCTCGCAAGTGGGAAGCAGGTGGTTGCGATGCCGGAGAAGACCCCGGGGAGCGCTGTGCCGATTCCGGCGGGTCGCGCCGATGACCTGCTCGCTACGGCCGCGCGCGCGCCGTCGATACTCAACACCCAGCCCTGGCTGTTCCGGGTCTCCAAGTACTCGATCGAGCTCTACTGCGATCCCTCCCGCAGGCTCCGCGCCGATCCGGTCGGCCGGGAGATGCTGATCAGCTGCGGCGCCGCGCTGTTCGGTCTGCGGCTCGCGATCCGCTCGCTCGGCTACCAGCCGGTCGTCAAGCTGGTTCCCGATCCCGACCGGCTCAGGCTGCTCGCCGAAGTCCGGCTGGGCGCCGAGCTCCCGATGACCGAGCTTGAGCGCCGGATGCTCGATGCCCTGCCGCACCGGCATACCCATCGCGGCCCCTTCCTGCCCGCGCCGCTGCCGCGCGGCATGCTGATCGGCATGCAGCATGACGCGGTGGCCGAGCACGCTGAGCTGGCACTGATCGACCGGCCGGGCGCGTATGAGCAGCTGGCCACCATCGTGGCCAGGGCGGCCCGCGGCCAGAGCGTGGACAGCCAGACCCGCTCCGACGCCAGGCAGTGGGTCAGGGCGCCGGGCAACGTGGCCAGGGACGGCGTGCCGGCCAGCGCGATCCCACCTCAGGCAGGCCGCCAGCCTGGCCTGCTGCCGCAGCGCGATCTCGACCTCGGCCGTCATATCGGACAGCTGCCGCCAGGCGGGCCCCCGGCGGCGGCCACCGCCGTGCTGCTCACCCCGGGCGACACCCGCACCGACTGGATCAGGGCCGGGCAGGCGCTGCACCGCCTGCTGGCCCGGGCCGCGACCAGATGGGTGTTCGCGACCCTGAACTCGCAGCCGCTCGAGGAAGCGGCCACCCGCGAGCTGATCCGCACCCGCCTGACCCTGTCCGGGGCGCCGCAGCTGCTGATGCAGTTCGGCGTCGCCAGGACCGCGCAGGCGACCGCCAGGCGGCCGCCTGGCGACCTGATCGAGCGGGACCGCTCCCGTTAGGCCGAGCCGCGTTCATACTGTTGTTTGCGGGTATCGGTGCGTCGTGGGCCGCTAGCGAGCCGGCGGGCTCGGCCGGCTTCCGGCGCGACCGACGAAGGTCCCGTGCCACCTGGACCTTCGCATCTGCACCACCGCGGCATGTGGCAGTCTGCTTGAAGTACGGGCATCCGGCCCGCGGCAACCGGACAGGAGAGGTCATGAACGTGTTCTGGGCGCCGTCTGGCGAGCTGCCGAAGGAGGCTAGCACTCCCGAGGAGATCTCCCGCTTCGTGGTGGAGGCGGCCGTGCACGCGCCATCCGTGCACAACACTCAGCCCTGGTGGTTCAGCACCGCGGACCGCGAGGTCAGCGTGCACGCCGACGTCGAGCGGCGGCTGCGGGTAGCCGACCCGGACGGCAGGGAGATGCTGATCAGCTGCGGTGCCGCGCTGTTCACGGTCAGGGTCGCGCTTCGCTATCTGGGCTTCGTGCCGAAGGTCAGCGTGCTTCCCGACCCGGACCTGCCGAACCTCGTGGCCAGGGTCGGCTGGGGGGATCAGACCCCGCCGGTGGAGTACGAGCGGCAGCTGTTCGCCGAGATACCGAGGCGCCGCACGCACCGCGGCGGTTTTGACGCCGAGCCGCTGCCCGCGGGCCTGCTGTCGGCGCTCCGGGACGAAGCGGCCAGGGAGAAGGCGACGCTGCGGATCATGGGCGACGACGGCCAGCGGGCCGCCCTGGCCGCGGTGGTGGAGGCGGCGGACTACGCCCTGCGGCTGGACAGCGCGCGAGTTCAGGAAGAGTCGAAGTGGGCCCCGCCGCCAGGCAGTCAGCGGCGGGACGGCGTTCCGGCCACCGCCTACCCGGCCAGGCAGGAACGCACCGAGCCGTCCTTCCCGAGCCGCGATTTCGCCCACGGCCACGGCTGGGGTCTGCCGCCGGCCGGCCAGGGCTCGGTGCCGCGTTCGGCCGGCGTGGTCGCGATGCTCACGACGGCGGACGACCACCCGTCGGACTGGGTCAACGCCGGGCAGGCGCTTCAGCGGGTGCTGCTGCTCGCCAGCAGCTGCGGGATCAGCGCGGCGCTGCACAGCCAGCCGCTTGAGCTGACTCAGCTCCGCGACTTCATCCGGGTCCAGCTGAGCGGCGGCGCGTACGTCCAGATGGTGCTCAGGCTCGGCACCACCGGCCAGGCCGCCGTCAGCGTCAGGCGCAGGCTCGACGAGGTCCTGCTCTAGCGGACTTCGGGTGCCAGCCGGGGACTTCGGGTGCCAGCCGGGGACTTCGGCCCGGCCGGAGCGGGACCATCGTCCCTGGCCGATTCTCCTGCGCCGGTTAGAGTTTGGCTGACACGCCCGGTTGATCAGTCAGCAGCCGGTCCGGCCTGCCGGTGGGAAGGCGTTCGGGTAGATGAATGAGAAGGCAAGGGACAGCGGGCAGATTCACGTGTTCCTGCTTGACGACCATGAGATCGTCCGGCGGGGCGTCCGGGACCTGCTCGAGGCTGAGCCCGACATCACAGTGGTTGGCGAAGCGGGAACGGCCGCGTCCGCCCTGGCCAGGATCCCGGCGCTGCGCCCGGACGTCGCCGTGCTCGACGTGCGGCTGCCGGACGGCGACGGGGTCAGCGTGTGCCGGGACATCCGGTCCAAGATGCCCGACGTGGCCTGCCTGATGCTGACCTCGTTCGGCGACGACGAGGCGCTCTTCGACGCCATCATGGCCGGCGCGGCCGGTTACGTGCTCAAGCAGATCCGGGGGACCGACCTGATCGGGGCGGTGCGGACGGTGGCGGCCGGCCGGTCGCTGCTCGACCCCGAGGCGGCCAGCCGGGTGATGGCCAGAATGCGGGATCAGGCGCATCGCTCAGATCCGCTGTCCGCGCTGACCGGGCAGGAACGCAAGATCCTCGAGCTGATCGGCGAGGGCCTGACCAACCGGCAGATCGGCGAGCGGCTGTTCCTGGCCGAGAAGACGGTCAAGAACTACGTGTCGGCCCTCTTCGCCAAGCTCGGCATGGAACGGCGCACCCAGGCTGCCGCGTACGCGGCCAGGCTCTTCGAAGAGCCCGGCCACGACGGCGACCATCACGCCAGCTACGAGCACGGCCCGGCCTAGGCGGCCGGGAGTCGCGCGCGGGAATTGTTACCGGATAAAAAATCATTTTTCGGTCTTAACAAATCCGACGAGCTGACCCGAGCACGCCCGTGCCGGGGTCGGCATCGCTGATGCGACCAGACCGGCCGGGCCTCAGCCTGACTCTGAGAGCGCCGGTCAGCTACGCATCGGGCGTGCCTAATCCGGTCTCCTTCACCGTGGGCAACGCCGGGTCCGCCGAGGCGGGTCACCGTCGATCTCAACCTGGGAAGGTACAGCCACGCCGTCTACAGCACGGCCGTCGTTGAGCGTCTCGACCAGGCAAGCGGCAGGTGGGCCAGCCTCGTAGTGACGCGTCACAGGTCGGGCTGGATCGCGAGCTACCAGCTCCAGGTCGCCCGGCAAGACGTACCTGTTCACGTTCACGCTCCGCAATCCGGCGGATGTCGGCTACCGGATGCGGCTGCGAGCTTCCAATCAGTGATCATCACCACTGGCTGACGCGGCCGTGGTCGGCTGGCCCGCGCTGGCCTGCCCGGGCGAGCCGGCCGGCCTGAGGGGGACCCGCCAGACCAGCTCGGTGCCGCCGCCGTCGGCCGGCCCGGCGATCAGCGAGCCGCCCAGACTGGCCGCCCGCTGCTCCATGTTGACCAGGCCGCTGCGGCGGCCGCCCGGGGGGATGCCGACTCCGTCGTCGCGGACGGTCATGGTCAGCTCGTCGTCCGCCCTGATCGTCACGTCGACCCGGCCGGCGCTGGCATGCCTGGCAGCGTTCGACAGCGCCTCGCGCAGCGCGGTGAGCATCTGCTCGGCGATCTGCTCGGGCACCGCGGTGTCCAGCTTGCCGTCCAGCCGCAGCGACGGCGCGAAGCCGAGCGCCGAGGCCATCTCCTGGGCGACGTAGAGTATCCGCGCCCGCAGGCTGGCCGGCCGCGCGTCGGAATGCGTCTGAAGCGCGAAGATCGCTGACCGGATCTCCCTGATCGTGTCGTCGAGCGCGTCGACGGAGCGGCTGACCCGCTTGGCCACCTCGGGCGCCACGATCAGCGCGCTCGTGCCCTGGAGCGACATGCCGGTCGCGTAGAGCCGCTGGATCACCAGGTCGTGCAGATCCCTGGCGATCCGGTCCCGGTCCTCGAACACGGCCATCTGCTCCGCCTGACGGCGGTGCTCGGCCAGTTGCAGCGCGATGGCCGCCTGTGACGCGAAGGTGACCAGCATGTCGGACGCGGCGGGGGAGAGCTGCATGGAACCCGGACGACGGCCGGCCGTGAGCACGCCGCGCACCTCGCCCGGAGAGCCGAGCGGGACGATGACCGCCGGGCCGAGCCGCATCCGCTCCTTGGCGAGCCCGCTGACCCGCTCGTCGGTGCCGAAGTCGCCGATGGTCAGCCGCTCGCCGGTGCTCAGCACCAGGCCGGATGCGGAGTCCTTGACGGGCAGCACCAGGCCAAGCGCCTCCCGCGCGCCCTCGCCCGCGGCGTGCTCGACATGCAGCGTGCTGCCCTCGCTGGCCGGCAGCGCGACCACCACGAGGTCAGAGCCGGTCATCTCCAGCGCCTTCTCGGTGATCAGCGCCATCGCGTTGCCGATGTCGGCGCCGGACAGCAGCCGCTTGGTCACGTCAGCGGTGGCGCTGAGCCAGCGCTGCTGCCTGCGCGCCTCCTCGTACAGCCTGGCGTTCTCGATCGCCACCCCGGCCGCGGCCGCCAGCGCGACGAGCACCGCCTCGTCCTCGGTGTCGAACTGGCCGGAGCCTTCCTTCTCGGTCAGGTACAGGTTGCCGTAGACCTCGCCGCGGATCCTGATCGGGGCGCCGAGAAATGTCCGCATCGGCGGGTGACCTTCGGGGAAGCCGAAGGAGGCGGCGTGCTTGCTGATGTCGGCGAGCCGCAGCGGCTTCGGGTCCGCGATCAGCAGCCCGAGCAGGCCCTTTCCCTCCGGCCAGTGGCTGATCGCGGCGATCTGTTCGTCGCTGAGCCCGACCGGGATGAACTCGGCGAGCTGGCCGTCGGCGCCGATCACGCCCATCGCGCCGAACCTGGCGGCCACCAGCTCGACGGCGGTCTCCACGATGCGCCTCAGCAGCACCTCGAGCTCCAGATTGGAGCCCACCGAGACAACCGCCTCGAGCAGCGCGTACACCCGGTCCCTGGTGGACAGCACGGCTTGCAGCCTGACCTGCAGCTCATCAAGCAGCTCGTCCAGCCGGAGGCCGGGCAGCAAGGGGTGCGGCTCCCGCGGTTCCACAGCGACTCCCGCCTGTCGAAGTCCGGCCAACGTTGCGATCGTACGTTGCCTGTGAAAGGGCAGGTAGTCACCCCCAACTGGTGACGGAGGTCCCGCTGCTCGCTGACTCTGGGCCCTGAGCGCCGGCTGGGACTAGATCAGATGCTTAAGCCAGCTAAATGAATGGCTTGCTGCCGGACCCGCAGGACGGACCGGCACGACGATGCAAGGAGGCATCGACATGCGCAGGAGGACATTCGACGCACTGATGGTGTTCGCCGGTCTCGCTCTCGCCGCGATCTTGCTGGTCGCCGGGGTGCTGCTGAACTGGGGTCACACTTTCGTGAACAGCGAGGTTCACAACCAGCTGGCGTCCCAGCAGATCTACTTCCCGACCACGAGCAACCCGGAGTTCAAGGCCCTGCCAGCAGCTGACGCTGCCGCGATGAAGCCCTACGCGGGCCAGCTGATGACGACTGGCGCGCAGGCCGAGGCCTACGCGGACCACTTCATCGCGTTCCACCTGTCCAAGATGGGCGGCACGTACTCGCAGCTGTCGGCGAAGGCCATGGCGGCGCCGAAGAACACTCAGCTGGCCGGGCTGGTGGCCACCGTCTTCAAGGGCACGACATTGCGCGGCATGCTGCTCAACGCATACGGCTTCTGGAAGCTGGGGGCGATCGCCGGAATCGCGGCAATCTTCGCCTTCGCCGGGGCCGCGCTGATGCTGATCCTCTCCTTCGCCGGACTCTGGCACCTTCGCCGGGTCCCCGAGTCGTCAGAGGTGCTCGCCAAGATCAGTCACGCCTCTCAGGTCCAGACGGCCTGACCTCATGGCCGCGCACCAGGTGCCCCCGTACGGCTCAGCCGGCGGGGGCACTGCCCTGCCCCAGCGGAATCCGGATGCAGGGGTCATAGACGGCGTAATAGGGACCAAGGTCCCCAGCCCGCATGACGGATATCCCTGCCGGGTACGATCCGTCTCGGGCGACAGTATGGGAAACCTGGCGCGTGCCGGGTCTGGAATAGTCCTACAACCTCGTGGGAGCTCCGAATGAATCCCTCCGTTGCCGGCCAGGCTGGGCTGGCGATCAACCTGAATGTGCCAGGCCACTACCTGAGCTGGTCTTTCATCGATATCTCGCTCGCCAACCTGATCGTCATAGCGGTGATGGTGGTTATCTTCGGCGCGGCGCTGCTGATCCCGTTCCCGCACGTCGGCGGCCGCCATGCGGTTGCCGCCGAGGCCGGCCCGGACGAGCGTGAGGCGGCGCAGGCGCCTGATCCGACG
>DATNIU010000042.1:0-23631 GCA_035604275.1 Streptosporangiaceae bacterium
CGGGGGAGCGGTGCGCGCTCCTGTACCGGGTGGCGGGCGAGGAGCCGGATCCGGTCGGCAACTACCCGATGCTCGAGCCGTTCCTGACGGCGGGCCGCAACGGGAAGGTCGTGATCGTCGACGATCTCGATGACGCGATCGCCGTCAACAAGACGATCCTGGCCACCGTATCGGAGGAGCTTGACGCCGGCCGGCTCCCGCGCGGGCTAGCCGCGGAGCTCGGCGGGTTCGTGCCATGGAGCAGGGTGCTTGAGGAGACGCACGCCGACATCGGCGGCGAGCGCCTCGATCTGCCGGCCTGGTGCCTGGCCAACCGCGAGTCGCTGGTGCTCAAGCCCGGTGCGGGCTACGGCGGGCGCGGCGTGACGATCGGCTGCGAGACCGAGCCGGAGCGCTGGGCCGCGGCCCTGGACGAGGCCCTCGCATCCAGCGAGGCGTGGCTTGTGCAGCGGCTCGCCAGATCGCACCCGACGACGACGTCCATCGTCCGGTGCGGCTCGCTGGCCACCGAGGAGACGTACGTGGACTACGGCTCCTTCGCTATGGCAGGAACGGTGCCTGCCGCCATCGTCCGCAAGACCGCCCCGTTCGGAGGCCCCAGCCGCCGGGTGAAGCACGGCGCCGCCGGCCCGGTCTTCGTCGTCTGAAACTTCCGGAGGCATCAGTGTCAGCTGTCGACCCGTGGCCGCAAGCGCCGATCCTGTCAGAACTGCCGCCAACCGCCCGGCTCGCCGTGACCTTCGATCTGGGCCGGCTGCTCGCGGACGTGGCGCGAATACGAGTGACCAACTGGAAGGAGATCCGCATCGTCTCTGGCGATGGCCTGGGCGACTATGCCACCAAGCTGGACTGGCGGACCATTCCGCTGCGGAGTATCGGCGGCGACGGCAACCGCGGCGACGCTGGCGGCCCGGATCTCGCCGACTTCGCTGATACCCCGTGGCTGGCGCAGCTGCCGTACCTGGCCGAGGTCCTGGCGGCGATTCCGGGGCGGCTGGCCGCGGCGCGGCTGATGGCGCTCGGCCCCGGCGCCAGCATTCCGGTGCACAGCGACAGCAAGTGCGGCCTGCCATGGGGGAGGGTGCGCCTGCACGTGCCGATCGTGACCATGCCGGAGGCGGCGCTGTTCATCGCGGACGAACGGCACTGCTGGGGAGCGGGAGAAGTTTGGTACGCGGACTTCACCCGCGGCCATACGGTCTCCAACACCGGGACCCGGACCCGGGTCCACCTCGTCGTGGATGTGTACGTCACGCCTGAGCTGCTTGCCCTGTTCCCGGCCGAGTTCCGCACCGGGGCCGTGCGCGACGGCAGCATGTTCGAGCCGCCCGACGTGCCGCTGCCGGCCGCGCAGGCCGATCAGCTGCGCTGTGGGTTCGGCCTGCCGAGATCCTTCCGCTCCTGGGAGGAACCCGACGGCGAGTTCCTGCGCGACCAGCCGACGACCGCGGCCGCGGTCGACGCCTACAACGGCGGCGTCGCGCTGTACCTGTCGGACGAGCCGGCCTTCGGCCTGGTCCACGTGGGGGCCGGGGAGTTCAGGTTCGCCGGCTGGACGGCCGAGCGAACCATCCAGCCGTCCCGCTCCGCGGCGGGCGAGCTGAGCGTCACCCTGCGATCGAGGGTCGGCAGCAGGGTCAATGCCAGGACCATTCCCGCCGCTCCGATCACGGACCGGCCGAAGCCCGGCGCCGCGCCGGAGCGGGCCGGCGCGGCGGTCACCGCCAGGGCAGGGATGTCGTGACTCATCTGCAGACCCGCGCGGTCGGCTACTCGGCGCCGGTGCCGCAGGGCTCGCGGCCGGCCGCGGTGCCGATCTACCAGACGTCGACCTTCGAATTCGACGACCCCGATGCGGCGGCGGCCGCCCTGCGACTCCCGGATCGCGGCTACGCCTACACCAGGCACTCCAATCCCACCACGCGCGCGCTCGAGAACGCGATAGCGGACCTGGAGGGCGGCACAGCCGCGCTGGCGACGAGCTCGGGCATGGGGGCGATCAACGCCGTGCTGCTCGCGCTGCTGCGGCCCGGCGATCACGTCATCGCGCAGGCACGGCTCTACGGCGGCACGCGCAGCGTGCTGGGACGCCTCGCGGACCGGTTCGGCATCGGCGTGAGCTACATCGCGGGCGACGACCAGGCGGAGCTCGCGGAGGCACTGCGGCCGCGAGCGCGGGTGCTCTACCTGGAGACCATCACCAACCCGACCACCCAGGTCGCCAACCTGCCCGCGCTGCTCGCCGATGGCCGGGCGGCCGGGCTTACCTGCGTGGTCGACAACACCTTCGCCACCCCGGTGCTGTGCCGGCCGATCGAGCACGGCGCCGACGTCGTCGTTCACTCGGCCACGAAGTACCTGGGCGGCCACGACGACGTGGTGGCCGGCCTGGCGGTCTTCGCCGACCGTGACCTGCACAGGCGGATCTGGCGGTTCGCCGTCGACCTCGGCGTGGTCGCGGACCCGTTCGCCGCGTGGCTCGTGCTGCGCGGGCTGAAGACGCTTCCGCTGCGGATGGCACGGCACTGCGAGAACGCCGGGCACCTGGCGCGCTTCCTCGACGGCCATCCCGAGGTGACGAACGTGCGCTGGCCGGGGCTCCCTGGCCAGCCCGACCATGAGCTGGCGCGGCGGATCCTCGACGGGTTCGGCGGGATCCTCTGCTGTGACCTGGCCGGGGGGCCGCAGGGCGCCAGGCCGTTCTTCGGCCGGCTGCGCTGCGCGGCGTTCGCCCCGTCGCTCGGCGGGCCAAGGACGCTGGTCGCGCATCCGGCGTCGAGCTCGCACCGCGAGCTGGACGCCGGAGCTCTGCGCGCGGCGGGGATCGGCGAGGGGACGATCAGGATCTCGGCCGGCATCGAGCACCACGAGGACCTGATCGCCGATTTCGAGCAGGCGCTCAAGCCATGACCGCCGACGTGGTCCCCGATCGCCCGAAGGGAGTCAGATGAGCCAGGTACGGATACTGGTCGGCACGCGAAAGGGCGCGTTCGTCCTCACCTCGGACTCGGCGCGCGGCCGATGGGCCATAAGCGATCCGCACTTCCCCGGCTGGGAGGTCTTTCACATCACCGGATCACGGGCCGATCCGGACCGGCTCTACGCGTCGCAGTCCACTCAGTGGTTCGGCCAGCTGATCCGGCGCTCAGACGATGGCGGCCGGACCTGGCGGGCGATGAGCAACAAGTTCGTCTATGACGGCGAGGTCGGAACGCACCGGTGGCACTGGGGCGACGGCACGCCGCACCGCTGGGAGTTCGAGCGGATCTGGCACCTTGAGCCATCGCCGGCCGATCCCGACCTGGTGTACGCGGGAGCGGCTGACGCGGCGCTCTTCCGCTCGACCGACGGCGGCCAGCACTGGGCGGAACTCGCCGCGCTGCGCCAGCATGAGTCGGCGTCGTCCTGGGAGCCGGGGGCCGGCGGGCTGTGCCTGCATACGATCGTCTTGCCGCCCGACGATCCGGACCGGATATTCGCCGGCATCTCGGCGGCCGGCCTGTTCAAGTCCGACGACTCCGGCGCGACGTGGCGGCCGGTGAACAAGGGCCTGCGGTCCCAGGATCTGCCGAATCCCTATGCCGAGGTCGGCCACTGCGTGCACCATGTCGCGATGCACCCGGCCCGGCCCGAGGTGCTGTTCATGCAGAAGCACTGGGATGTCATGCGCAGCGATGACGCCGGCGAGTCGTGGCATGAGATCACCGGGAACCTGCCGGCCGGATTCGGCTTCCCGATCCAGGTGCATGCGCACGAGCCCGATACCGTCTACCTCGTGCCGATCGCGGGTGAGTCCGAGCACTTCCCGCCCGGCGGCCAGCTGCGCGTCTACCGCAGCCGCACTGGCGGCGGCGAATGGGAGCCGCTGGTCAACGGCCTTCCGCAGCGCGACTGCTACGTCAACGTGCTGCGGGACGCGATGACCGCCGACTCGCTCGAACCGTGCGGCATCTACTTCGGCACGACCGGCGGGCAGGTGTACGCGTCGGCTGACGAGGGCGGCAACTGGACCGCGATCGCGCGTGACCTGCCGGCGGTGCTATCGGTCGATGCGCAGGTGCTGCCATGATCCGGGTCGTGCTCCCCACTCATCTGCGTCGTCTAGCCAATGTGGCCGGCGAGGTGCAGCTGCACCTCGACGAGGCCGGGCCGGCCACCCAGCGCCTGCTGCTCGACGCGCTCGAAGCGAGCTACCCGATGCTGCGGGGGACGATCCGCGACCAGGTGACCGGCGACCGAAGGGGGTTCGTCCGGTTCTTCGCCTGCCAGCAGGACGTGTCGGGCGAGCCGCCTGATGCTCCGCTGCCCGGCCCGGTCGCGGTCGGCCAGGAGCCGTTTCTCGTCGTGGGCGCGATGGCCGGCGGCTGACTCGCGCTCCTGGCCGCGAGGCCGGTGAGCGGCCACCCCGCGACGCCGGCGGCGATCCGGCGGGCCGGGGCCCGGACGCCTGGCCTTAGCCTCGGGTCCATGGATCCGGTTCAGGCCCTGCGGCAGATCGCGTTCGAGCTCGAGCGGGCCGGCGCGCCGACCTACCGGGTGCGTGCGTTCCGCCGGGCAGCCCAGGTCGTAACGGCCTGTTCGGCAGGCGAGCTTGAGCAGCGGATCGGCGAGGGGACGTTGCCGGCGCTGCCAGGAATAGGCCCGGTGACCGCCGAGGTGATCGTGCAGGCGGCCGGCGGCCAGGTGCCTGACTACCTGGCGAGGCTGCTGGCGCAGACGCCGCCGGCCGAGCGCTCTGGCCTGCGCGCCGCCCTGCGCGGCGACTGCCACGCGCACTCCGACTGGTCGGACGGCGGAAGCCCGCCGATCGAGATGGCCGAGGCGGCTCGTGACCTGGGTCACGAATGGCTGGCGCTGACCGATCACTCGCCCCGGCTGACCGTGGCGGGCGGGCTGTCCGCTGATCGTCTCTCCGCGCAGCTCGAGCTGGTCAGCGGGCTCAACGCGACGCTTGCCCCGTTCCGGATGCTGACCGGGATCGAGGTCGACATCCTCGACGACGGCGCCCTCGACCAGCGCGATGACCTGCTCGCCCAGCTTGACGTCGTGGTCGCCAGCGTGCACTCGCATCTGAGGATGCCCGCCGACGCGATGACGGAGCGGATGGTGGCCGCGGTGTCCGGCCCGCACGTTGACGTGCTCGGGCACTGCACCGGGCGGATGATCGCCGGCCGCGGCCGGCCGGAATCGTCCTTCGATCCCGAGGCTGTGTTCACCGCGTGCCTCGTGCACGGCGTCGCGGTCGAGATAAACTGCCGGCCAGAGCGTCAGGACCCGCCCGACCGGCTGCTGCGGATAGCGGTCGACCTGGGCTGCCTGTTCGCCATCGACTCCGACGCGCACGCTCCGGGTCAGCTCGACTGGCTGGGCAGCGGCTGCGATCGCGCCGAGCGGTTCGGAATCTCCGCCGACCGGGTGATCAACACCCGCCGAGCCGGCGAGCTGACCGCACCTGGCTAGGCTCCGGGCCGCTGGCTAGGCTCGTGCTCATGCTGGTCATGAGCGAGCCGGGATTCGACCCGGCCCGGAGCTGGCCCGGGATGCCGAGCCCGGGCTGGCCTGGGAGTCGGCTGGCAGGTAGCGCCGGGGAAGGACTACCAGGTGTCGAGGTCGGATGCCAGGAGCCTGCCGAGCGCGGCTCCTGGCTCCGGCTCATCGACGTCCGGCGCGAGCGGGGCGGCGCTCGTCACCGGAGGCTGGCCGGCTGGCCCGCCGGAGCCGCCAGGCCCGCCAGGCCCGCCAGGCCCGGGCCCGGCGGGCGCGACATAGATCCACGCGCTGGCAGCGAACTCCTTGACCCTGACCTCGGCTCGCGAGAACGCCGATCCGGGCAGCCCGTGGTGTCCATGCGCGAGCACGTCGGCGTAGAGACCGTCGGCCACGGCGACGACGAGAACGGCGTCGGCGTTCGCCCTGAGGGCGTCGCGCACCGGGCCGGCATCCCTGAGCCGGCACGCCCCGATGACCGCGGTGCCGACATAGCCGTGCGGCGCGAGGTGGACGACTCCCTCCTGGAGACCTACCCGCAGCCGGATCCGCGCCTGTGGCACGAGATCCTCGTTCAGCTCGGTCAGGCCGGTCTCCAGGGACCTCACGAGGGTGACGAGCATCCGGGGCTCGTCTACCGCACCGCCGGTGGGCAGCAGCGCGATGCCGCCGTCTCCCTGCTCCTGCATCTCGTAGCTGCCGGGTTCCAGACCCGCCGTGCGGAGGGCCAGTTCCAGCAGCTCGGCCAGCCGCCGCTGCGTCGCGTACTCCCGGCGCGTGCCGCGGCCGCTGTAGTTCGCCACGTCGTAGGCGACGCACACCTTCCGCACACCCTCCGGCATGCCAGTCATCGCGGCTCCTGGCTTGGTTCTGCTCGGTATCGTCGAAAGAGCAGAGAATCGCTGGGCTTTCAGCGTAGCCACGCTGATGCGAGCTGGCATCGGACAAGTCAGGAAGCGGACGTGGCCGGTACCCGGAGGTCGGACAATGGGACAGGCCGGTAGCGCTGAGCGGGCGGCCTGATTCCGGCTCCGCCGCTGCGAGGTACCCCATCCGGAGGCGTGATGAGCGGTTCGGCGAACGAGACGGCGCGGCTCGCGCCCGGCCTGCGGGCCTTCCTGGCCGGCCCGCGGGAGGGCGAGCCATGGCCGGAGCCGGCCGGCGAGTATCTGGCGTCCCGCCAGCTCTTCGTCGAGGAGCAGCTACTCGGCCAGCCAACCTCGCGCTTCGTCAGCGAGGGCGGCGTCCGCCTCAACCGCGTCACGTGCTACTGGCTGTCACCCGATGACCTGCCAGCGATAGCCCGCCGCCGCCCCGGGCGGAGCCGGCTGCGGTTCGCGCTGGTCAAGTTCTGGCTCATGTTCGACGAGCTGCCACCCAACCGGCAGTACGCGGTGGTGCGGATCAGGATCAGCCTGAAGCCGCCCGCCCCGGTGCTGATGCTCCGTCCCGACCTGAGCACGCCGAGCACGCAGACCGGGCCGGTCGCCACCGCCGTCGACCTCGGCGCCGACGGGTTCGGCTGGACGTTCGAGGCGCAGGAAGGCTCGCCGCTGCTCGCGCGGCGCCAGATCGCCCTCGTTCTTCTTGAGCTGCCCGAGGAGGTCACCGAGCTGGCCGGCCTCTTCGATGCTGAGGCGCTCGTCAGCCGCCGGCTGCTCGGCACGTTCACGCTGCGGAGGTCAGCGCCGATCGATTCGGCCGCGCCATTCCTGGTGTCGCTTGCGGACAGCTGTCCGTGAGGGTTCCTGGCCCGCAGCCGTGGCCTCGGGACAGCCTGATGGCCAGGCTCTCCGAGGACGAGCGAAACGGGCTGCTCTCGGCGGGCACCCGGATAAGTTTCGGCCGCGGGGACGTCCTGCTGCGTCAGGGCGAGTCAGGCGCGACGCTGTTCGTCCTGCTGGCTGGCTACGTCAAGGTGGCGCAGGCGGCCGGCCAGGGACCGGAGACCATCCTGGCCCTGCGCGGCAGGGGTGACCTGGTCGGCGAGTTCGCCGTCATCGACTCCAGGCCGCGCACGGCGAGCGTGACCGCGCTTGGCGCGCTGGCCACGGTGCGGATCAGCCGCACCCGATTCCTGGAGTTCTGCGAGCGGCATCCGGCGGCGAACCGGAAGATCATGCAGATCCTGACCGACAAGATCCGCCGGGCGAGTGACCGGCGCACGGCCGCGCACGCCCTGGACTCCCGCGCGAGGCTCGCGAGCTTGCTGTACGAGGTGGCGGCCGAGCACGGAGTGGCGAGGGCGGATGGCACGGTGATCATGCCTCCGCTGACGCAGGCCGACCTCGGGGCGCTCGCGGCGGTAGCCGGGTCGACCGTCGAGCGTGTCCTGAAGGAATTCCGCGCCGACGGCATCGTGCTGAACCGCTACCGCCGGACCGTTGTGCTTGATATGGAGGCGCTACGGGCCCGTGCGGCTGGACCGTCGTAGCGCCCCGCCCGGTCGGCACGCTAGCTCAGCTCCCCGAGTTCCCAGGCGCAGCGCACGCGCCTGGCGACGCCGAGCTCGTCATGCGGCCGCTGAACCTGGGGGTCGATCGTGACATGCAGGCAGTCGCCGCGCTCGGAGAGCGCGAGCTGCGACGCACCCTCAAGCTCGGTCAGGATCCGCTCCGCCGCGAGTGCTGTGCTGATGGACATCGTTGACCCTTCCTGTGCGAGTCCTGTGCGAGATCACCTCGTCGGGACCTCAGCGTAGGTGTGCGATCGCGAGCGGACTCCCTCGCGCGATGGCATCAGGAAAACTCGTCCAGGCCGCGCTGGCCGGCCGGCCCGGCACCGGCCGCGCCGAGCCACCGGGCGATCTCCGCGCGGGTCGCCCGGGTATCGGCGTGGTCCGGGCCGAGCAGCCGCAGCTGGTCGTCGAGCAGCTCCTCGAGCTCGGCAGCGGCGCCGGCCGGGTCCCCGGCCTCGCCGCGCCAGCACGCCAGGTTGTACCGCGTGATCAGAGTGTCAGGGTCGTCCGGGCCGAGCAGCCGCAGCCGGTCTGCCAGCAGCTCCTCGAGCTCGGCAGCGGCGCCGGCCGGGTCCCCGGCCTTGCCCAGCCAGCGCGCCATCTCGCTGCGCGAGTTCAGGGTGTGCGGGTGGTCGGGCCCGAGGATCCGCACCCGGTCGGCCAGCAGCTCCCGGTAAGCGGCAGCGGCGCCGGCCGGGTCCCCGGCCTCGCCGCGCCAGTAGGCCAGGTTGTGCCGGGTCACCCAGGTCAGCCTGTGGTCGGGGCCGAGGATCCGCAGCCGGTCGGCCAGCAGCTCCTCGTACATGGCCGCTGCCCCGGCCACGTCGGCCGCGCGCCCGCGCCACCAGGCGAAGCTGTTGCGGGCATTCAGGGTATCGGGATGGTCGGGGCCGAGGATCCGCAGCAGGTCGGCCAGCAGCGCATCGAAGCCGGCGGCGGCCCCTGCCGGATCGCCGGCCTGACCGCGCCAGTAGGCAAGATTGTGCCTGGTGGTCAGCGTGTGGCGGTGGTCGGGGCCGAGGATCCGCAGCAGGTCGGCCAGCAGCGCATCGAACCCGGCACTGGCGCTCGCGACATCCCCGGACCGGCCATGCCACCAGGCCAGGTTGCCGCGGGTAGTCAGGGTGTCGGGGTGGTCGGGGCCGAGGATCCGCAGCCGGTCGGCCAGCAGCCTTTCGTAGGCTGCCGCCGCCCCAACCGCGTCGCCTTGCTGACCCCGCCAGAGGGCGAGCTCGTGGCGCGCGGCAAGGGTGGCCGGGTGGTCGGGACCGTGGATCCGCAGCCGGTCGGCCAGCAGCTCATCGAACCCGGCGGTGGCTGCTGCCGGGTCCCCGGCCTCGCCGCGCCAGTGCCAGAGCTCGTGCCGTGCCGTCAGGGTGTCGGGGTGGTCCGGGCCGAGCTGCCGCAGGGCCGTGGCCAGGATCCGCTCGAAGTACTCGGCCGCGGCGCTGGCGCTACCGGAATCGCCGAGGCTGCGCCCCGCGTGGAAGATCACCGGATGGGCGCCCGGGGTCCAGAGCGCATCCGGGAGCTGCCCGGCCAGGGCATCGCTGCTGGCCCGCAGCGCCTGGCCGAAGCCCGGTTCGTGCTCGACCGCCGGCCAGGCCTCGGCCAGGGCGTCCGCTGCCGCGATGATCGCCTGGCCGATCCGGTCAGGCCCGAGCTCGTCCCTGATGGCGCGCTGAACCAGCGCGTGAATGCGGACACCGCGGGCGCCGCTGCCCGGATCGAGCGTGACGAGGCTGAGCCTGGCCAGGCAGTGCAGTCCGTCTCGGGCCTGTTCCGGCCCGATCTGAGCTCCTCCGGCTGACTCCGGCCCGGCTGACTCCGGCCCGATCTGAGCTCCTCCGGCTGATTCCGGCCCGGCTGACTCCGGCCCGGCGGGAACGACCGCCCCGGTTCTGCCGTCGGGCCGCGCCCGCGTCAGGTAGCGGCGGGCGGCGGCGGTGCTGAACACGGCCGCCGGGATGCCGTTCGGATCCAGCACGGCGGCGAGCTCGAGCAGGGGACGGGCCAGCCCTTTCGGGGCGAGCCGGTCGGCCAGGTCGACAGAGAGCAACCACGTCGCGGCGACCGTGTCCCGGTGTGCGTCGGGCAGTGCATCTGGCTCGGGCAGCAGCGACGTCAGCCGGGCGCGGCTGTCGGCCAGCCGGGCACGGTACTGCGCGCAGGTCAGGTCGCGGTCGAGCAGGTACGCGGCCGCCTGCGCCAGCGCCAGCGGCAGCAGCCCCAGGTCCGCGGCCAGCGCCTCCGTGGCATCGAGCAGGTGCGGTCGGTCGGCGAGCCTGGCTCGCAGGTACCCGGCTGCCTCGGCCGCGCTGAACAGCCCGACATCGATCACTTGCCTGCCCGGCCCGCTCAGGGATGCGTCCCGCCGCCTGGTGGTGATGATCGTCCGGCCGCCCGGCCGCGTCGGCGGCCACAGTCCGGTCAGATCGGCCGGGACAGCCAGGTCGTCGAGAACTATCAGCCAGCGCCGCCTCGTGCCGGCCAGCCAGGCCAGGAATCTGGCGGCGCCCCGCGGCGTGTCAGGGTCCGCGATCCCGGTGATCTCGAAGCCGGCCTGCGCGAAGCCGGACTCGATCTCCGCTCGCGACCCCGCGGTGATCCACACCAGCAGCTCCACCGCGCCGGCGGCGAACAGATCCTCGGCGCACGCCGCTGCTAGCTGGGTCTTGCCGACCCCGCCGAGTCCGGCGAGGACCGGGGTGAGGACCATCGTCGTCCCGCTTGAGCTGACCTTCGCGGCGAGACCCGCGACCAGCGCATCCGCCTCGGGCCTGTGCTGTAAGCACTGGGCCCGCGGAGGCACCACTCCCACCCGGTGCGGCCACGCGACGCCCGCGTGCTCTGGTGCGCCGCCGAGCTCCGGTCGGCCGGCTGCGGGCCGGCCAGTGGGGAGCGAGCTGGCCGTCGCCGGGCCGGCCTCCCTGAACCGCGGCCGGCGGGCCGGCTGACCGGGCCCTGACGCGTCGGCGCCGGGCGCCGGGTGGCCGGGGGCCGGGTGGCCGGGGGCCGGATGGCCCGGCTCCGGCTGGCCGGGTACCGAGGCCGGGGCTGGCGCCGCGGTCGCGCGCGGCAGCCTGTCGCGCATCCTGCTTCGGTTATGCCGGTTCAGTTCGGCCAGCTGCTCGGCGAGCCGGACGGCCCTGCGGGCCACATCGTGGCTCGCGCCGAGGGCACTGGCGATCTTCGCGGCGGCGTCCGGGCTCGGGGCCTTCCACCCGCGCAGGACCTCGCTGATGTGACCAGGCGAGAGCCCGGTCCTGACCGCGATCTGGCCGCCGGAGAGCCGCCTGGCATGCCGCAGCTGCCGGAACAGATCGACGAGGTCCTTCGCGGGTCCCGGCGGCAGGTCGGGGTCTCCCCGCTGATCCCGAGTCACTCAAACCTCCGGGCAGACGATCCGAGCGCTGGCCACCGGCTGGCTCGAGCGGCGTGCGGCCGCCCGAACGGCGTGCGGTCGCCGGCCCGCGGGTCATTCGTTCGCCGCGCTTCGACCAGCTAACAGCAGGCGAGCGGCCGAAGTCCACTTCACGCCGTCCGCTGACGGCACGTCTTCGCTGCCGTTCGCTGGCGAAAGGCGTGCCCGCGGCCTGCCGCTGGGATGTGAATCACGGCCAACGGGCCGACTGCCGGCACAGCGTGCGGGCGCCACCCGAGGTGACGCCGGAGCTTGGGGCAGGGAGCGGAGGTGACAAGGATGGAACCGCACGGCATCAAGATCTGGCTGGAGATCCTGTCAGCGCTGTTCTCGTGGGCCTGGTAGGGCCCGCCTGGCTAGCCGGGGGGATGCGGGGGTGGGCCCGCCCGTCCTGCGGGCGGGCCCGGTCCTTTAGTCCCCGGCGCGACGAGCCCACGTCGGGCGGACGCCGGGTCACGGCTGCCACTGAACGCCGTAGCCCAGGTACCTGGTCGGGTTGTAGAACCGCAGGTGCAGCTCTCCGGCCTCGTCGATGGAGGCCAGATCGCCGGTCGGCCGCGCGGCATCGAACATCCGGACGGTCTCGCCGTTCACCCGCCGGATCCAGACCGGCCGGCGATTCAGGTCGAATCGCACTCTCAGGTCGAACACATTGCACTGGCATTCCGGCGTGAAAATGTAGTGCGGCCGCATCTGATGGCCCTCCGGCACCCGCAAGATCAGCCCGTACTCGTGTGCCTGTCCCGCTCGCAGTGGCGCTGGCAGCTGAACGACGAACTGGAAACGGTTGCCCGAAGGCTGCTCCCGCCGCACGAGGCGCCCGCCGTAGAGAATCTCCGCCGCGAGGGCCGGCCGGGCCTGGTCAGGCCCTGGCGGTACATCGAACCAGGCCATGACCTCCGTCAGGTCGGCGCGGGTGGCGATGATCCGGCGATGCTCAAGCGACTCCGGCGTCGGGGTATCCAGGCGGAGCACGGTTCGGAACTCGTCGAGATACCAGCCCTCCGGTGAGCTTGCGATCCGGCCCCGGCGGCGCAGCAGCTCGCGGGCGATCTCCTCGGCCAGCAGCTGCTCGGCGGAGTCGATCCGCCGCAGGGCCGTCCGGTACTCGTAACCCAGCCGGGTGCCAAGCCAGGAGACCCGGTCCTTGAAGTGGGGCATCTGCCGGGTCTCGGTGGACAGCCCCAGGCTGGCCATGATGGCGGTGCGCAGGTCACCGGGAAGCTGGATCAGGCAGCTGCTCAGCTCGGTGGCCAGCGCGTGCCGGCGGACGGCCCCGCCGCCGCTCTCGCCTGCCGCTAGCTCCCTCAGATGCGGGCCGATCCGCCGGTCAAGATCACTGGCCTGCATGCCGCGGCCCTTTCTCAGGGACCTGATCTCCGCCGCGATGAGCTCAGCCGACTCGGGCACCGCTTGCTCGGGCACCGCTGGCTCAGGCACTGGCTCGGGTACCGCTGGCTCAGGCACTGGCTCGGGCACTGCTGGCTCGGACGCCTAGGCGACGGGGGTTGTCATCTATCTGGCACCTCTGGTTCCACGTGACATTTCTCCCCCACAGTGTCCTCTTTCGCGAGTCCCGGTGCCGTCGCAACGCCGGCAGGATCAGGCAATGGTGAAGATCCACATATCTGTACCTAGCCTTTCATAGCTCCGCCGAAGGAGCGGGAGAGGCGCAACGGAGGGGAGCGGCCGGCCGCCGCCGATGATCCGCACCGCAGCTGTTCCGCACCATGACGAGCCGCTGCATGCCGGGCTGATGGCAGCGCCACCACCGGCACATCCGGCCGCGTTGACGGGTCCGGCGTCGCAGCCGTCAGGGCCGAGGGGCTGGCTGGAAGACGGTCATTCCGTAACAAAACGTCGCGAGGAGGCCGCTCTGCGATCTCGCAGGGCACGCAGAACTATGCGGGAGTGCCGACTTACCTGCTCCTGAGCCGGCCTGACAGGGATCAGGCTGGCTCGGGACTAGCACGCTGTGCTCCGGACTTCGCCGGCGACACGGCCGTCGGCCCGCGGGCGAACGCAGCGGTCGGGGGCAGTCATGGCTCCTGCTGCCCCCGACCACGCCTCGCCGGCGTTGCTCTACCCCGGCGGGGTCAACCGGTCAAGCCCTCGGTGCGTCCCTCGCTCCTTGACCGCTCTTCCGCTTGTCTACTTCGGTCTCGGTGCCCAGATCAAGGCGGACGGGCCGTTTCGGGTCAATTCTGGTTAACGCACGCACGACGATCTTGTAACGGTGCAGTTCAGCACAGGGAACCGGGTGATTTGTGGAAAACTCTTCGATAGCTTCATACCACGCGCTGGCAGGGACGAAAGTGAGCATGGGACGACCGCAATCGCCGCTTGAACGGGACGGCACGCCGGTGCGCGAGTTCGCATTCTGGCTTCGCGATCTCCGCAACCGGAGCGGACTCACCTACACCCAGCTGGCAAGGAGCGCGCATTACGCGACCAGCACCATGCAAGATGCCGCCGCCGGGCAGCGGCTTCCGACGCTGAAGGTGGTCAAGGCGTTCGTGACGGCGTGTTCCGGGAATCTGGCGGCCTGGGAGGCCTACTGGTCGCAGATCCGGCGGCTGCTGGATTCGGACCTGCCGCCGGAAATCTCCCGGTCGGTCGCGCCGCCATGGGCCAATGGCGCCGGGTACGGCCCGTCCGCACCGGGCGCTGCCCGCCAGGCGCCGGGCCGGGCCGCAGCCGAGTCCGGCCAGCCGGCGTTCGACGACTCCGAGGGCTGGTACGTCGAGTCGTTCTCGGCTTTGCTGCGGCTTGACACCGAGCCGATCGAGGCGGTCGAGCAGCGCGTGGCGGTCGCGACCGTCGATGGCCTCAGCGAGCTCTCGACGTCGATCAGCGTGCCGCGTCACCCGGAGGACTCCGCGCCGACTCACCGGCTGAACGTCGAGCTGCTGCACGGCGGCTCGCTTGAGCTCCGGGAGCAGCCGTACGAGAGCTTCTTCAGGAATGTCATCGCGCTGCCCGAGCCGCTGCGGACCGGCGATCGCCACGAGTACGCCCTGCGGCTGCGAATTCCGCCTGGCCAGCCGATGGCGACCCATTACGTGCACGTCCCGCTGCGCCGGAGTGACTACTTTGACCTGCGCGTGCGCTTCAGCCTCCGGCATCTGCCGCGAACCATCTGGAAGCTGTCTGGCGTGCCGCCCGCCGTCATCTACGAGCGCAACCCGGCCAGCGAGACGATGCGGCCGGACCGGTTCGGCGAGGTCCACGTGACGTTCCGCGACCTGCGGCCAGGCCTGGGATACGGCCTGATGTGGCAGGACGGCACGACCGCCTAGCCGGGTTGCGGGCCGCCGCTTCATCGGAGCCGCCAGGGCCGGCTCGCGACGACCTGAAGTCGACCAGCTTTCGCCCAGTTCGTGACCATCCGCCCAGACGGATCCGGCCGTTCACTGACATTGCCAGGCCAGGACGGGCCTGCCAGGTCAGTGAAGGGAGGGCCGGCAGATGCAGCCACATGCGTTCATCATCTTGCTGATGCTGCCCCACGCGCTCTGAGCGGACGGCGAGCCGCGGAACCCCGGGAGGACGCTAGCCTTCCCGGGGTTCGGCGTCTTCCGGCGTCCCGCGCCGGCATCCGGGCACGCTCTGGCCGGTAACCGTTGCGGCGACGCACCCGGCCCCGCCATGCTCGGCCTTATGCCGGCGATTCCCGACGCCCCGACGGTCGATGAGATCGTCGCGGACCTGCGCGTGCTCAGGGAGCGCGGGCTGGTCCGGCTCAGGCACACCGACCTCGGCTGGCTCCGCCAGGTCGCGGCGGGAAGCGGCGTAGTGGCGGCCGCGGGCGGCGGACCCGGCGTGATCGAGGCGCTGCTGCGCGCGGCGGTGCAGAACCTGGGCCGCGGCGACCTCGGCGCGGCCGCGACAGCGACCTTCGGCCTGGCCAGCGGCGCCCGCGACCGGCCTGCCTCGGACCGGCGGCGAAGGGCGGCGCTGGTCTACGGCGTCAGCGTCGAGCGATTTCGCAAGTACCACGAGCGAATGGTGCTCGAGCAGGTCGCCGAGGAGATTCTCAAGCTCGGCCCCCCCTCAGCCGCGGCGGCCCGGCCGGGGGTCGTGCGGCCCGAGTTCGGCAGCCAGGCCGCCGTCGATGGCCTGGTGGCCGGCGTCCGCTGCCGGATCGTCCTGCACGTCGAGCCCGTCGAGCTGCTGTCCGGGGTCGACATCGTGGTGGCGCCGACGAACGTCTACCTTGAGCTGCCGCAGTCGTTCAAGTCCTCGGTGTCGGCCTCGGTGCGCAGGGCGTCCGCGATCAGGACGCCGGACGGCCAGATCGTCGTGGACGTGCTGACCGACGAGCTCCGTTCCTGGGTGGGCAAGCACGGACGACCCGGGCTGCCGGTCGCGGCTGGCACAGTGGTAGCCACCTCGTCGGGCGAGATGGCGAGTCAGGGGGTACGCAGGATCTACCATGTCGCGGTCGTCGCCCCGCGGGCTGGCACGAACGACTACGACGTCGACCCGACGGCGATCGCCACGGGAGTCCGCAACGTCATGGCGATCGCCCGCGAGGAACGCCAGATGTTCAACCCGGAGCTGCGGTCCGTCGGATTCCCGCTGCTCGGGGCCGGCCGGGGCGGTCTAGACCCGGCCGTCAGCTTCGCCTGGCTGTGGTCATCGCTTGCGCGCGACATCGGCGAGCACGGCCCTTGGGAGATCCACTTCATCTCCCAGCGGCAGTCGGTGGCCGACCTTATAGCCGCGAAGCTCGTCGAGGCCGGAGTTATTCCGGCTTGAGCCTGGCGGTACGGGTGGGCATGATTGTCCCGTGGCGACCGTCTGCGAGTGCCGGGAGCTGCCGCTCGTCCGGGCACGCTGCGGCTGGAGCAGCGCCTGAGTCCCGGGCCGCTGGCCCTGGTGGGCAGCGGCGAGTACCTGACGGTGATGGCGGACGTCGAGGGCTTGCTGCTGGCCGGGCGCGCGGCACGTTATGTTCAGATCCCGACCGCCGCGGCGCCCGAGGGTGAGCGGAGCCTGCGGCGCTGGCTCGACCTCGGCGCCGCCCAGGCGGAGCGCCTCGGCGTGCGGCAGATCCCGGTCGTCGTCAGGGACCGCGCCGAAGCGGACGCGCCGGAACTCGCTGCCCTGGTCTCTGGCGCCGGCTTGGTCTACCTGTCTGGCGGCAACCCCGCATACCTGGCGCAGACCCTGCGCGGCACCCGGGTGTGGGATGCCATCGTCGCTGCCTGGCAGGCGGGGTCGTCGCTGGCGGGCTGCTCGGCCGGAGCCATGGCCCTGACCGGATGGGTCCCTTCGATCCGCGCTATCCACCGCGAGCCTGACCCTGGACTCGGCGTCCTGCCGCACCTGAGGGTGCTCCCGCACTTCGACCGGATGCTCGGCTGGGTGCCTGACCTGCTCACCCGCGCGGTCATGCACCCTCCGGCCGGCACCACCGTGATCGGGATCGACGAGGACACTGCCATCGTGGACATGACCGGCGCCGGGCACACCTGGCAGGTGCACGGCCGTCAGCAGGCGTGGACGCTCGCCGACGGCCCGCGCCAGGGTCACCCGGCCGGCACGACGCTCACCACCTCCTCCCTGGCCGGCCCCGCCAAGTAGGCGAGCACCGCGACTTAGCACGGATTACGTGGCCACAAAAGGTATTAGTCGGGCGTTAACATCACTGAAAGTCGTGCTAAGTCGCCTCATCCCGGTGGGGGAGGTCGCACGAGCAGTCAGTGGGAGTAGCAGCCCCGATCTGGCCCAGTCGCGGTGCCGGCCCGGGCTCAGGTCACTGCCGGGCCGGTCCGGGAATACTTCGCCAGAATCTCCCTGAGCCGGCCGACGAAGCGCAGCGACTCATCATGCTCGCGCTGCCATACGTTGCGGCCGTAGATCAGCCCGGTCGCACCGGCCTCCATGGCCTCGCGAGCCTTCTCCAGCATGGCGTCGTCGCCCGCGCGCTCGCCGCCCGAGACGAGCAGGAGGGTCCGGTTCGCCGACCTGACCACCGCGTCGATGGCCTGCTGGGAGGAGAACTCGGCGTCGTACTCGCTCCGCACGGCCGTTCTCTTCTCCGGATCCGGGAAGTTCACCTTGACCAGGTCGGCGCCTAGCTCGCTGGCCGTGCGGGCCGCATAGTCGACGGCGTAGAAGGAGTCCTTGCCGCCCTTTGCCTCGATCGCGGCGCCGCGCGGGTAAGCCCACACGATCAGCGGCATGCCGAGCCGCTGCGCGTCCTCGCGGACTTGCCGGTACTGCCGGAAGTCGGCCTCCTGCGCGGGGGACCCGACGTAGAGCGTGTACCCGACCGCGTCGGCGCCGAGCCGTACCGCGTCGGCGACCGTCGCGTGCAGCGGGGACAGCGCGTCAGCGTCGGACGGAATGTCGGTCTTCCCGTTCAGCTTCAGGACCAGCGGTACCTCGCCGGCGAAGTCCCAGTAGAACTTCTCCGCCAGCCCGATCTGGACCGCGATGCCGTTGAAGCCTCCCTCGATGGCCAGTGCGATGATGTACGCCGGGTCGCTGACGGCCGGGTTCGCGAAGAAATCGCGCGGGCCGTGCTCCAGCCCATGGTCATACGGCAGGAAGATAGCGGTGCCGTTCCGCAGGCCGTGGTGGTACAGGATCCGGTTCAGCCGCGCCTTCTTGCCGGTGCCGAGCCCGAGTTCGCCGATGCCTCGTTGTGTCGTCATGACCGGAGCATCACTCGCGCCGGACCGGCTGCGGCAGAGCCGTTCGGGTCGATATCGCGGGACCATCGTCCGCGCCGCCGCCTCACGTCCTGGCGGCGGCAGGCTCCGGCCTGGCCAGCATCTCGAAGCTCGTGCCGCCGGCAAGAGCGTGGAACTGGCCGATGGCGCGGAATCCGAGCGAGGTAACCACGCGCAGCGCCCTGACGTTGAAGCTGGCGACCGTCACCCGGAACGCCTCGGGGGCGAACCGCGCGACGCCGGTCATGTCGTAGCGCTGATAGGGCGCCGGATAGCGCCAGGTGACGACGTCGGCCGCGTAGGCCGGCGTCAGGGGAACGATCCGCACCCGCCCATTGAACCGCCTCCGCTGGCGCGCCCGCCAGCGAGTAAGACCGGGTCGGCGGTGCCTGCGGTGACCGCCGGAGAGCGCTGCGCGAGACTGAAGGGGTGGCCAGCTGGGTGCTGCACGTCGACCTCGACCAGTTCATCGCGGCCGTCGAGGTGCTGCGCCGTCCTGAGCTGCGCGGGCGCCCCGTGGTCGTCGGCGGTGATGGTGACCCGGCCAAGCGCGGAGTGGTCGCCACCGCGTCCTACGAGGCCCGCGCCCGTGGCGTGCACTCGGGCCTGCCGTTGCGCACGGCGGCGCGGCGCTGCCCGGACGCCGTGTTCCTGCCGGTCGACCGGGAGGCGTACGAGGCGGCATCCGCCCAGGTGATGGAGGTGCTCCGGGGACTCGACGCGGTCGTCGAGGTGGCCGGCTGGGACGAGGCGTTCCTCGCCGTCCAGACCGACGATCCCGAGGCGGTCGCGCGCCAGGTCGCCGGGCGGGTACGCGCGAAGACCCGCCTGGACTGCTCCGTCGGCATCGGCCAGAACAGGCTCCAGGCCAAGCTGGCTACCGGATTCGGCAAGCCCGCCGGCGTCTTCCGGCTGACCCACGACAACTGGCTCGACGTGCTCGGCGCCCGGCCGACCGACGCGCTCTGGGGCGTCGGATCGAGGACCGCCCGGCGGCTGGCCGGCCTGGGCATTGGCACCGTCGCCGACCTGGCCGCCGCCGACCCGCGCGCGCTGGCCGGCCAGATCGGCCCGACTACCGGGCCCTGGCTGGTCCAGACCGCCCGCGGCCTGGACCCCTCAGCGGTGACCGCGACGCCGTACCGCGCCCGCGGCCACGGCCGGGAGGTCACGTTCCAGCAGGACATCGCCGACTGGGAGCTGGTGCGCGGCGAGGTGTCGCGGATCGCCAGGTGGGTGGCTGACGACATCTCGGCGGAGCAGCGCCTGGCGGCCAGGGTCGTGGTGAAGGTGCGCTACGTGCCCTTCACGACCAGAACCCACGGGCAGTCGCTGGCGGCGCCGACCAGTGACGCGGAGCCGATCGAGCAGGCGGCGCTGGCCGCGCTCGGCAGGTTCGCCGGCCGGCGCCCTGTCAGGCTGCTCGGGGTGCGGGCCGAGTTCGCTGACTGAGGAGATCAGCGAGGTAGTTCCGTTAAGGATAATCTGATTTCGTGATATCTGGAAAGGCACGAGCGGAAAAGGCAACAGCGGATACGGAAGGCGGCGCGCTGATCCTGGCGCTTCAGCGGGCCGCGCACAGCACCCTGCATGCCCTGGGCACCCGGCTGGCTGGGGAGGACCTGACCGCATCCGAGATCAACGCGCTCGCCCTGCTGGCGGACGGGCAGGCGCGCGCCGTCGGCGAGCTCGCGTCCGCCAGCGGCACCAAGCCGACCACGCTGACCAGCCTGCTCGACCGGCTGGCCCGCCGTGGCTACCTGGTCAGGGACCTTGATCCGGCGGACCGGCGCTCGTTCCTGGTCAGCCTGACCGACCAGGGCCGGCCGGTCGCCCAGGCGGCCAGGGCCGCGATGAGCGGGCTGGAGGCCGAGCGGCTCGGCGCCGTCTCCGCCGCCGAGCTGGCCGGGTTCCGCGCCGTGGTGCGCGCCCTGAGCGAGGCCGCCGAGTCGTGACGCCGCGCTGGGTCGTGACGCCGCGCTGAGTTCTGACGCCGTCCCGGCGCCCTGAGCAGCTCGATCTCGGGCAGCCCATGATACCTGGCCGGATTTGCCGGGGATTCGCTGTGTCGGCCGAACGCACGCGACGGGCAATCGCTCACGAATCAGCGCATGCGACGGGGATCGCTTGCGTGGGCCGGACCTTGCGTACCGGCCGGGCGGGCCGGCCGGAATGGCATGTGGCTTTCGCGGAGCGACCTGGCTGAATTAGTGATTTTGGGGGGTGACGTACCGGCCTTTCGGCCTTTAGACTCCCGGGTGCTTCCTAAGGTGCTGCACTGGCGCAGCGAGATTGTTGAGATGGAGGTACCGAATGAGATTTCTGTGGCGTCCGGCAGTGGTCGCTGTCGCTCTGGTGACCGCCAGCGGGCTGGCGCTTGGTGCGGCATCGGCGAGCACCGGCGCACGGTCGGCGGCGAGGCCAGCGCACGGTGCCGCGACGTATCTGACGGTCAAGTCCGGTGCCTGCATCACCGGTCGGCTGCTGTGCACCGAGCTCCAGAACAGCTACCCGGTCTTCGGTGACAGGTACGTGGGACACGACGAGCCCTCGGTCCTGTACTACTCGAACAAGAACGGAGCTGGCTACCGGAACCAGTGGCAGCTGACGCTGCCGACCGAACCGCCGCCCAGCGTCGTGCCCGGCCGGTCGTGGGACTTCGAGCTCACCCCGGCGATCTGGTTCGGCATGGCTATGTGCGACAGCCAGTCGTATCCGGAACAGGTCAGCACCTGCACGCCGGACAGCGACTCCAACATCGTCGCTCCGGCCCACCACGCCGGGACGGCCTTCACTGAGCTTCAGTTCTACCCGCCGGGCTGGGTGTCGCAGTTCAACAGCCAGAGCTGCGACCCGCACGACTGGTGCGCGGCGCTGAACATCGACAGCCTGTCAGAGAACCCGATCAACGGGACTACGCTGAACCCGACCTGCCAGAGCCAGATCCTGGGCGGCACGGAGTACGTCAACTTCGCGTTCCTCACCAAGGACGGCAAGCCGGTCGGCCCGCCGAACCCGCTGGACTTCAACCCGGCCACGTCAGGGAATCCGGCGCAGCCCGATGTGCTGTTCATGCGGCCGGGCGACAAGCTCGTCGTCACCATGAAGGACACCGCGCACGGCCTCAAGACCGAGGTCCGTGACCGGACCACGGGAGTGACCGGCTTCATGACCGCGTCCGCGGCCAACGGCTTCGGCCAGATCCAGTACGCGCCGACCGGCACCAGCTGCACCGAGATCCCGTACGACTTCCACCCGATGTACGCGACCTCGTCGCCGCAGACCCGCGTGCTGTGGACGGCACACTCCTACAACGTCGCGTTTGCCGAGGAGATCGGCCACTTCGACCTATGCAGCAACGTCGATGCGGCGACCTTCAGCTGCACCGGCCTGGAAGGTCCCGCCGGCGACCAGGAGCCGACTGACGGCGACGATACAGCCTGCTTCCCGGCGAGCGCGTCGCTGCTCGTCCAGGTGAGCGGCTGCAATGGCGCCAACGCACCGGGATTCGACGGGATGTCCTATATAAAGGACTGGCCGGACGGCAACACCTATCTGCACCCGACACCCCAGCTGTTCACCAGCCCGCTGACCGGACGCGAATTCAATAAGAATTACAGTCAGGTGGCGTTCGAAGCAGATACCGCCCGGATCGAGGCGGCAGACTTCGGCGGGACGTGCAGCACGGTCACCGGGGTGGGCTGCACGCTCACGCCGCCAACCGACGACGGCCAGCCGATTGCCTTCTACCCCTTCTACTCGATCACCAGCACGCATGACCACTCGGTTGCCAAGGACGGTGAGGGCGGCTGCCGGTGGTTCATCGGCAACGACGTGCCAGGCCTGACCGCCAGCGATTTCGGCGGCGTCAGTCAGTTCGGCACGCTGTTCGCGCAGCAGTTCCTCGCCTTCGGCGGCGGTGGCACGTTCGTGACCAGGCTCGACGACTACCAGCAGTTGCTGCCCAACAACCCGTGCCCAGCCAGGCATTAAGGACCTGGCAGCACAAGTAAGGTGGCCTGGCCGTCGCGGCAACGCGGCGGCCAGGCCGTTTTCCGGTCCATGCCGGGTTGTGCGCCCGCGGGTGCGGCGCGCTCAGATCAGCTTCCGCGCCGCTCCGGCGAGCGCCGGCAGCGCGTCGTCAGCCTCCCTGAAGCGGTGGATCGCCGCGCGCCCTTCCGGTGTGCGCATCCGCGCCACGAGCCTGGCCGGGACGACGACCGTGTACAGGAAGCCGGTGCCGCCGAACCCGTCGGCCAGCCACGAGGTCCAGGGCAGCTGAACGCTGGCCGCCGGGCTGAAGTACGCGGGGCGCTGCCCCTCGAACGTGACGTCGTAGATGCCGAACCGGCTCCAGCTGTTGAAGCTGAAGGTCCGGCGGCTCAGGTCGAAGCCGACCGGGACGCAGTCGCGGATCCGGGTTCGGCCGATCTTCTCGAGGAAGGCCCGGCTGGCGCGGATGCTGAGGTGCGAGTGCTCGAAGTCGTCCACCGCGTCCCTGATCCGGGCCGCGAGCACCTCGGGCGCGGTCCCGGGCGCGGCCGACAGGTGGAGCTCGTTGGTCAGGTTGCCGACCACGGACGAGGGCAGCCCGAGGCGCCGCCGGATATCGACCGAGGTTGCCAGGTTCCTGGCCTCCTGATCCTCGTCCAGCTGGCGGATCGTGGTCACGATATGGGCGCACAGCGAGTCGTTCGTCGATAGCCGCTGCCCGGCCGCGGCGCTGAACTCCGACCGCATCCGGCCTGCCTCGTCGGGGCCGAAGTAGACCTGGACGGTGCGCCCGGTCATGATCGCCGCCCCGATCTCGCCTTCCAGGCGGGCGGCCTCGTCGTCGTCGAGCAGCCGGATGCCCGGCCGGCCGAGGTCCTCGGCCGGGAGCACCTCGTCGAGGTAGGCCTCCCGGTCCGGCACGATAAGCACCTCCGGCAGCGGGTTCCCCTCGACGGCAGCGGACCAGGCCCGCATCAGCAGCATGAAGCTCTGCATGTCGCCGACGGCGTGGTGCCACGAGCAGCCCAGCGCCGTGCCGCCATCGGCGAGCCTGCTGACCCGGACCTTCAGCAGCGGGTGCCCGCCCGCCCGGGCGAGCGGCGCGTCGACATGGTCGGCAAGCCCCGATCCGGGCAGCGTTACCCGGCCGATCGCCTCGTTCAGGGTCTCCCCGAGGTCGAAGGTCGTCATCGGCACGCCCTCGTCGTCGCAGACGATGTCCAGCGTCCCGTCGCCGGCCCGGAGGCGGCCCGCGAAGGCCGGCACCCGGTCCAGCGCCGCGGCGAGCCCATCGGCCAGGCCAGCGTCGTCCAGCGCTCGCTCGAAGAAGAGCACGACCGACGTCGTGATGTCCGCGAACATGATGTCGGTCAGGCCGCACGAGATGACCATGCCGGACCCGCGGCCCGAATGGATCGTCCGGGATTCGCTCAGCTGCGGTAAGGCCGTCACGCGCCCGACCTCCCTGCTCGCTGGTTCCTGATGTCATAAAAGACACCACGGTTGTTGTGGTTGTCAAGCGCCCGGATTGCCGCCCGGTGCCGCATATCGCCACGGATGGCCATTTGGCGGGTGCCTGCGGCCGG
>DATNIU010000043.1:0-9437 GCA_035604275.1 Streptosporangiaceae bacterium
GGGTTGCCTTCGCTCAGGCGCTGTCGCACCGGCCGGACCTGCTGATCCTCGACGAGCCGACGTCCGGGGTCGATCCGCTTGGCCGGGCGCGACTGTGGGAGACGATCGGCGAGGCGGCCGACGGGGGCGCGGGAGTGCTCGTCACCACCCACTACATGGAGGAGGCCGGCGAGTGCGGACGGCTCGTGATCATGGCCGATGGTGTCGTGGTGACCGAGGGCACGGCGGCCCAGATCGTCGGTTCCGCCCGGTGCGTCGTAGTGGAGGCCGAGTCCTGGTCCGCCGCGTTCAGCGCGCTTGAGGCGGCCGGGCTCCAGGTCGCGCTGGCAGGCCGGGGCCTGCGGGTACCGGACGCTGAACCGGCCGTGGTGCGGCGCGCGCTCGGCGACATCCCCGCGGTGGTACGGCAGGTTCCGGCGACCCTGGAAGAGCGCTTCTTTCAGCTCACCGCCCAGGGAGCGGCTACAAAGGCGCTGGCGTGAATGCCGCGCGCGCCGCTGATCAGGCCGATCCCGGCAGGCGCGAGGTCGGCGCTGATGGCGCCGTGAGCCTGGATGACATCGCCGGGGTCAGCCGCGAGGTACCAGCCGGCCGTCGCGGCGGCCCGGCCAGCGGATCGCCGGCCGGGCGGGTGCCGCGCCGCGGCCATGGTGGCAGGCGCTCCGGCGACAGCGGCACAAGGGAGGCGATCCTGGACGCGGCCAGGGCCCAGTTTGCCGAGCGTGGCTACCACGGCGCCACGATCCGGGCGATAGCCGCGGTCGCTGAGGTCGACCCGGCGCTTGTGCATCACTTCTACGGAACAAAGGAGGCGCTGTTCGCGGCGGCCATGCGGCTGCCGGTAGTGCCCAGCGAGGTGCTGGCCGCCGCCCTGGCCCGCGATGCCTGGGCCACTGGTGGCGATCCGGCCGCCGGGCTCGGCGAGCACCTGGTCCGCACCGCGCTCGGCCTCTGGGAGTCCGACCAGATGCGGGAGACGTTCGTCGGGCTGCTGCGCTCGGCGGTCACCAGCGATCAGGCGGCGGTGATGCTGCGGGAGTTCATCGCCGACTCGATCCTGAGCACCGTCGCCCGTGCGGCCGGCCTGCTCACGCACGGCAGCAGCGCCGAGGCCGACTTCCGGGCGGCGATGGTGGCCACTCAGATGCTCGGGCTCGCGCTGACCAGGCTGGTGCTCGCGCTGCCGCCGATCGCCGGCGCCAGCGTCGACGATCTCGCCGTCACCGTCGGGCCCACGATCGAGCGGTACCTGACCGGCGAGATCCGGCTACCTGAGCGGCGGGCGGGGCAGCACCCGCGCACGGGCCAGCGCTCGGGCACGGGGCGGTCCGGACGTTAGCGCGCAGGCGCGCGGGGCAGCATCCGTAAAGTGAACCCGCTGCTCGGAACCTGCTCGCTGCCCGAACTCGCCAGGCGCAAGAGCCACAAGTGGCTGGCGTACCCGCCCGACGTGCTGCCCGCGTTCGTCGCCGAGATGGACTTCGACATCGCCGAGCCCATCGCCGACGCGGTCAGGGCCGCGCTGGCGATCTCAGACACCGGCTATCCGCACATCGGCGAGCTAGGGGAGGCGTTCGCGGCCTTCGCCGCGGGCCGGCTCGGCTGGCTGCCCGACCCGGCCAGGGTGTTCGCGATCCCCGATGTGATGACCGGGATCGCTGAGGTGCTGATCGCGACCACCCCGCCGGGGTCCGGCGTCGTGATCAGCCCGCCGGTGTACGGGCCGTTCGCCATGCGGATCGGCCTGATCGGGCGCCGGGTGGTGAGCGCGCCGCTGCGCTGGGCCGGAGGCGGCCGTTACGACCTCGATGCCGACGTGCTGGACCGCGTGCTGGCGGATGACGGCGTGCGGGCGTACGTGCTGTGCAGCCCGCACAATCCGCTCGGCCAGATCTGGACTCGCGACCAGCTGCTCACGATCGCCGAGCTCTGCCTGCGGCACGGCGTCGAGTTGCTGGTCGACGAGATCCACGCTCCGCTCGTGCTGCCCGGCGTGCCGTATGTCGCGTTCGGCTCACTGGATCACGAGATGGCCGAACGTGCCTATGTCTTTACCTCTGCCTCTAAAGGCTGGAACCTGGCCGGCCTGAAATGCGGGGTGGCCGTGGCCGGCTCGGCCGATGCCGCTGAGCTGCTGAGCGATCGCTGGGAGTCCCTGCTCGCCGGGCACCTCGGGGTGCTCGGATCGGTCGCAGCTTTCACGCAGTCGATGGCCTGGCTGGACGCGGTGGTGGAGCAGATCGACCAGAATCGCGCGCTGCTGGCCAGGCTGCTGGCCGAGCAGCTGCCTGAGGTCGGTTACGCGCCCGGCGAGGCGAGCTTTCTGGCCTGGCTGGACTGCCGCGGACTGGGCCTGGGCGACGACCCGGCCGGTGCCTTCCTTGACCACGGGAAGGTGGCGCTGAGCCCGGGGCACTTCTTCGGCAGCGAGGGCGCGGGGTTCGCGCGGCTGAACATCGGCACGTCCCCTGAGCTGGTGACCGAGGCGGTCAGCCGGATGGCGAGCGCCGTGGCCGCCTTCCGCCAGATCGCCAGCTAAGCGCCAGCCGGATGGCGAGCGGCGTGCCAGCGTCCGCCGGATCACGATGTGCGCGCTGGCCCGCCGCGCACGCTCCGCTGCACGCGCTGGCCCGCCGCGCACGCTCAGATGTGTGCGCTGGCCCGTTGTCTACGTTGAACCGCCTGCTCGGCGCCTAGGCCTAATCAGTGCAATTACGGATGAATAGTCCCGGCGCTTGCCGACCGGGTGCCTTGCTGTCACCATCGTCATCTGGTCGCCCGGTTGTCCTGGCTTGACCTATTCCGCAGACCGCACAACAGCGCCAGATTGAGGTCATCCGACATGCCTGCTGACCGCGCTACGATGAGCCCCAGCCGGTGCGGCCGCCGGGACCGGCGACTGGTGCTGGCCGTCCTGGCTGTGCCGGTCCTGCTGGTCGGCTGCGGTGTCAGCGCCCCGACCGTCCAGCCGACGGTCACCGTCACCCAGACGTCCGGGAGCAGTGGCAGCGCCTCGGCATCGCAGACCCCGGCACCGGCGGCGCGACCGGGCATCGCCGCCGTCACCACGGCCGGAGCGCTGGTGCTGATCGACCCGGCAACAGGGAATATCACCAGGACCCTGGTGTCTGGCGGCGTGACCGGCGGTGAGATCGCGGCGAGCCCGGACGGCTCGGTCATCTACTTCGCCCAGGGTGCGGGCTGCCGGCCGGCCATCGAGAAGATCCCGGCGGCGGGCGGCACGCCGGCCGCGGTAGTCACCGGCTCGCTGCCCGCGATCAGCCCAGACGGCACCAAGCTGGCCTACGCCAGCGAGCCCTCGCCGGTCAACCAGAACTGCTTCGCGTCCACCTCGGCCAAGGTCGTGGTGCGCAGCCTGCAGACCGGTGCCGAGCAGGTCTTCCCGCTGCCGCCGAGCGTACGGACGAGCGCGCTCCCGCTGCCGGTCTCGTACCTGTCCTGGGCGCCGGACGGGACCAGGCTGGCCGTCTCGACGGCGGCGGTGCAGGACAACGAGGGCTGGGGCCTGGACATCGTCGACACCAGGACGGCGCGCTACTACCTTCCGGGACCCGGTGTGATCAACGTTCCGCCGACCGGCTCGCCGACCCCGAGGCGCAGCTATATCAGGCAGGGTGTCTTCCTGCCCGACGGCAATCTGTTCATCAGCCGGGCCTGCTGCGGCGGCTTCCCGGTCCGCAACACGTCCCGGCTGATCTGGGAGGTCACCACGACGGGCGCGTTCGTGCATCAGGTAGCGCTCGGCTACCCGACGCTCGACCACACCAGCCTTGCGGTGAGCTCGACCGGCCGGTGGCTGCTGTACCTGGCCGGCCATGACCTGTACGTGTCGGAGAACGGCGCGCGGCCGTCGAAACTGGCAAGCGGGCTGATAGCGGCCACCTGGCTCTGACCGACGCACACATTCCCCTGACCAGGAGCTAAAGCCCCTGGTCATCCGGCCTTTTCCGTGCAAATGTGGGTAGATAGCGGCTAGCTGCTAACTGCGTGCGGAGGGCTGGAATGGGCAGGGAAGTGCCGGCGATCACTGTCAGCCGCCAGGATCGGCGTACCTACCGCGAGAAGGTTCGTACCTGTCTCGATGTGCTCGCCCGGATGCTGCGGGAGTCCAGGTTCGACAACGGCTCGCCGCAAGTCGGTCTCGAGATCGAGATCAATCTGGTGGACGGGCTCGGCCACCCGGCGATGACCAACTCCGACGTGCTGACGGCGATCGCCGAGCCCGTGTGGGCGAGCGAGCTCGGCCGGTTCAATGTCGAGCTCAACGTGCCGCCGGCCAGGCTGGCCGACGATGTGTTCGCCACCCTCGAGTCAACGGTCCACGGCATCTTCACGCGTGCCTCCGCGCGGGCGGCGTCGACCGGAAGCCGCCTGATGATGGTCGGCATCCTGCCGACACTGCGCCAGAGCGACGCCGGGGAGCACGCCATCTCGCCCAATCCGCGGTTCCGGCTGCTGAACGACCAGATTCTGGCGGCCCGCGGCGAGGAAATGCAGATCTTCATCGAGGGACCGGAGCGGCTGCTGGCCTACGTGGACAACATCCTCCCCGAGGCGGCCTGCACCAGCGTGCAGTGCCATCTCCAGGTCACCCCCGAAGCGTTCGCCAGCTTCTGGAACGCCGCTCAGGCCGTGGCCGGCATTCAGGTGGCGGTCGGGGCGAACGCTCCGTATCTGTTCGGCGCTGAGCTGTGGCGGGAGACCAGGATCACGCTGTTCCAGCAGGCGATCGACACCCGGCCCGCTGAACTACAGGCGCAGGGGGTCAGGCCGCGAGTGTGGTTCGGTGAGCGCTGGATCACCTCGGTGTTCGACCTGTTCGAGGAGAACCTCCGGTACTTTCCCTCGCTGCTGCCGCTGAGCGAGGACGAGGATCCGCTGGCCATGCTCGATCGCGGCGAGGCGCCGAACCTGGCGGAGCTGACCCTGCACAGCGGCACGGTCTACCGGTGGAACCGCCCGGTCTACGCCGTCGTCAACGGGAGTCCGCACCTGCGGGTGGAGAACCGGGTGCTGTCGGCCGGGCCCACAGTGGCCGATATGGTGGCAAACGCGGCGTTCTACTACGGTCTCGTTCACGAGCTCGCGGTGGCCGAACGGCCGATCTGGTCGCAGATGTCGTTCTCCGCCGCCGCGGCCAACCTGATGGAAGGCGCCAGGCACGGCCTTGATGCGGAGGTCTACTGGCCAGACGTCGGCATGGTCCCCGTCACGGAGCTGACGCTCCGCACGCTGCTGCCGATGGCGGTGAGCGGCCTCGAGCGCTGCGGGGTGAGCGCTGGCGATGCGAGCCGGTTCCTGTCCATCATCGAGCAGCGCTGCCTGACCAGGCAGAACGGGGCCAGCTGGCAAGTCAATTCGGTGCACAGGCTGCAAGACGGGGGACTCAGCGACCGGTGCGAGGCCCTGCGGCTGATGACGCAGGGCTACATTGAGCGGATGAACGCCAACGAGCCGGTGCATACCTGGCCGAAGATGTGAGTCCCGCGGGCGCGATCCGGCTCGGCGGCGCGAGCGGGCGCTGGGTGATCCTGGCGACGGTGCTCGGCTCCGGGATGGCCATGCTCGACGGCACCGCCGTGAACGTGGCGCTGCCGACGATCGGGCGTCAGCTCAGCACGTCGCTCGGCGGTCTCCAGTGGACCGTGAGCGGCTACACCCTCGCACTGGCTGGCCTGATCCTGCTCGGCGGCTCGCTCGGGGACCGGCTCGGCCGGCGCCGCGTCTTCCTGATCGGCGTGGCGTGGTTCGCGCTGGCATCGGCGCTCTGCGGGCTGGCTGTCAACATCGGAATGCTGATCGCGGCGAGGGTCCTGCAAGGCGTCGGCGGCGCGCTGCTCGTGCCAGGATCGCTGGCGATCATCCAGGCCTCGTTCGCGCCGGAGGACCGGCCGCGGGCGATCGGGTCATGGTCAGGACTGGGCGGCCTGGCCGCCGCGATCGGTCCGCTGCTCGGCGGCTGGCTAGTGGTTGCGGCAGGCTGGCGCTGGGTGTTCCTGCTGAACCTGCCGGTGGCGGTGGTCGTGATCGCAGTGACGCTCAGGCACGTGCCAGAATCCCGCGACGACCAGGCGGCCAGGCAGTTCGACGTGCTCGGCGCCGGCCTGGCGGCCCTGGCGCTGGCCGGGATCACGTACTCGCTGATCGGCACCCCTGGCAGGCACGTCTCCGCCGCGAGCATGATCGCTGCGGCGGTTATCGGCGCTGCCGCGGCCGTGGCGTTCGTGGCCGTCGAGCGGCACCGGGGCGCAGGCGCGCCGGGCCGCGGGCCGGCGCCGATGGTTCCGCTTGACGTCTTCGCTTCACGGCAGTTCAGCGCGATCAACGTGATCACGTTCTGCGTCTACGGTGCGTTCGGCGGCATGCTGTTCCTGCTGGTGCTCCAGCTTCAGGTCGGCGCGAAATTCTCCGCGCTGGCGGCCGGCAGCGCACTGCTGCCGGTGACCGTCCTGATGCTGCTCCTCTCGCCGCGCTCGGCAGCGCTCGCGCAGCGGGTCGGGCCGCGGTGGCTGATGACCGGCGGGATCTCGACCTGCGCGGCCGGGATGCTGCTCATGCTGCGGATCGGCGACCACGCATCCTACCTGACCGACGTTCTTCCCGCCGTCGCCGTCTTCGGCTTCGGCCTGTCGCTCGTCGTGGCGCCGCTCACGGCGACCGTGCTGGCCAGCGCGGACGTTCGCCATGCCGGCGTCGCCAGCGGTATCAATAACGCCGTCGCACGCGCCGCCGGCCTCCTCGCGGTCGCCGGGCTGCCTGCCGCGGTCGGCCTCCGCGCCGCCGACTATCACTCGCCGGACCTGCTCGGCAGCGGATTCAGGACCACGATGATCATCTGCGCGGGCCTGCTGGCGCTGGCCGCAGTGCTGGCCGCCACGCTGGTCGATGACAACGTGCTTCAGAGCGCGGCCGACCATCCGGTCGCCGAGCCGCTCGGCACCAGGAACTGCGCGGTCGAGGCGCCGCCGCTTGAGTGCAGCCGACTGGTATCCGGGCTGCCCGGGCCTGGCGGGCACGATTCGGCCGGCCAGGCCTGAGCTGGCGCCCGGCGCGCGAGGGCCGGGCCTGGTCAGCTGTCCAGGCCGAGCGTGAAGCTCGGCGCTGGCATCTTGGCATGGTCAGGCCGCCTGCGGATGGCCGTGCCGGTCGCGAAGAACTCGGTGGCGTGCTCGCCCCAGACGTAGTTGTTCACTGACCAGCTGACCCCGACCACGCCCGACGCGCTAACCTGCGCCGCCTCGGTCTGCATTCTGATCAGCGCCAGCTCGCGAGCTTCGTAGATGCCCTGGGTGAACAGCGGCATCTCGGCGTTCTGGCCGGACTGGCGCAGCATCTGCATCAGCGACTGATGAGCGATGTGGTAGACGCACGTGCCGAGGACGAAGGCGATCGGCGTCGCGCCCGCGGCAAGCAGCCGGTAGAAGTCCTGCGCCGACAGATCCGAGGTGAAAGGGCCGCCGTCGGGCGCCCGCGGAACGCTCTGGCCGGGCAGCGCGTGGACCGCGGTGCCGGTCGCCATGAACTCCAGCACGTCCGCGCCCCAGACGTATTCCTGAATAATCAGCTGCACGCCGACGATGCCGTCGGCGTTCAGGCGCTGTGCCTCGCCCCGCATCCGCGACATGGCCAGTTCCCTGGCGTTGTACATCGCCATGGTCAGGACGTCGAGCTCGGAGTTCTCTGACCATTTACCGGCCTGCAGGCCGATGTGGTACATCGACGAGCCGACCACGAAGCCGAGCGGCTCGAATCCGGCCTCGCCGAGCAGGGCATACTCAGAAACCGACAGATCCGAGGTGAAGACGCCGTTCGGGTCCGCTCCGGCTGTCATCGCGAGCCTGGCGCTGGCCTGCTGCGGCTCCCAGGTAGCGGCGGCGCCCGAGGGCTTGCTGAAGATGGGCATTGGGTCTCCTCGCCAGGACAACGGGCTCACATGCGCCCAATGCCAGTTCTCGACCGGTACCAGGCGGCCTCAGCGCAGCCTAATGGCCCCAAAGGCAGGCGTACCGCCGAATTCACCCGGTCGCAGCTCAGTTGCGGCAGTTTGCCCGGCGGGCCCGGGTCCCGCACGGCCTTGGCCCAGGAGCACCGGCATGGGCGCATGCCGGGCATCGGGCAGCGACAGTTCAGTGCTCCGTCCAAGTTCAGTGCTCCGTCCAAGAGCCGCATCGCGGTCCGGATACGGTAAGCGGACGGGCTGCGCATGATGAGCCGCGCACGATGGGATTCGGCTGGACATGGCTACTGGCAGTGACGTTGGATCGGCAGCGCCGGAGTCCCTGGACGCGGTCGTCCGCTCCGAGAGCGCCGCGCCGCGCCGGTGGCGGGCGTGGCACCTGGCGCTGCCCGCCGGCGCGGCACTGGGCATGAACCTGTGGGGCATCACCGGAGCCTCGTTCTGGCGGGACGAGGCCGCCACCCTGTCCGTGGTGCGACGGCAGGCGCCCGCGTTCTGGCGGATGCTGGAGCACACCGATGTGGTCCACGGCCTCTACTACGTGATCATGTGGCCGCTGGTGCGAGTTCTCGGCTTCGGCGAACTGGGAGCGCGGCTCCCGTCGGCACTCGCGATGTCCCTCGCGGCCCTGGGCACGGCGGCGATCGGCCGGCGGCTGATGTCCCCGCGCGCCGGTATCGCGGCCGGGCTGACATTCGCGTTCCTGCCGGTGACCAGCAGGTACGGACAGGAGGCCCGGTCCTACGCGATGGTGCTCGCGCTGGCCGTCCTGGCCAGCTACCTGCTGGTCCGCATCGTCGGGGCGGATGCGCGGGGTGCCGCCCCGCGGCGCTGGCTGGCCGCCTACGCGGCCGTAGTCGCCCTGATGGGCTGGGCGAACCTGATCAGCCTGCTGCTCGTCCCCGCGCACGCCCTGACCCTGGTCTGGTCGCGGCGGTCAGGGCCGGCTGGCCGCCTGCCCGGAGCAGACGCTCCGGCTCAATGGCGGCACGTCAGGGGATGGCTGATCTCGGTCGCCGCGGCCGGTGCGCTGGTCTGCCCGCTGGTCGTGCTCGCCTGGCCGCAGCGGCACGGCACCCAGCGGTTCCTGACACCGACGACCTTGGCCTCGGTTGGCAGCGTGCCCAGGGCGCTGACCGGGTCGTGGCCGGTACTGATCGCCGTGCTCGCGCTCGGACTGGCGGGAGCGGCGGCGGGCGGCCCGCGATGGACCGCGCTCAGGCAGCTGTGCCTGCCCTGGCTGCTGGCGCCTCCGCTCCTGCTGCTCGCCGCCGGTCTGGCGACGCCGGCCTACGATCCCAGGTACATCCTGTTCTGCATCCCGGCCGTCGCCCTGCTGGCCGGCGGCGAGCTCGATGCCGTGGCCATCCGTGCTGCGGCCTGGCTAGCGAACAGGGCTCGCAGCACGACGGCCTCCCGGTCAGCGGCGCCGCCCGGACGCGCCCGGACGGACTCGCTC
>DATNIU010000044.1:0-16505 GCA_035604275.1 Streptosporangiaceae bacterium
CCGCCCGCCGGTTCCCGCCGCCGCCCGCCGCCCGCCGGTTCCCGCGGCCACCCGCCCGCCGCCGGTTCCCGCCGCCGCCCGCCGCCCGCCGGTTCCCGCCAGCGGTCGCCGCAGTCGGTACCGGCTGGTACGAAGGACCGCATGGGCGAAGACGGAAGCGACACGGACACGAGCCTGCGCGCCGAGGCGGAACGGTGCCTGCGTGCCCTGGCCGGCCAGGACGCGCGGCTGCGCGACGACCAGTGGACCGCGATCCGCGCCCTGGTCGCCGACCGGAGGCGTGCCCTAGTGGTCCAGCGGACCGGCTGGGGCAAGTCGGCCGTGTACTTCACCGCGACCGCGCTGCTGCGCGCGCGGGGCGCCGGGCCGTCCGTCATCGTCTCCCCGCTGCTCGCGCTGATGCGCAACCAGATCGACGCGGCCGGCCGGGCTGGCATCGGCGCGGTCACGGTGAACTCCGCCAATACCGAGCAGTGGGAGGAGGTCTACGCCCGGGTGGCTGCCGACGAGGTCGACGTGCTCCTGGTCAGTCCCGAGCGGCTGAACAATCCCGGCTTCCGCGATCTGGTGCTGCCGAAGCTGATCGCCGCGGCCGGCCTGCTCGTCGTCGACGAGGCGCACTGCATCTCCGACTGGGGCCACGACTTCCGGCCTGACTACCGGCGGCTGCGGACCCTGCTCGAGGAACTGCCGCCCGGCGTCCCGGTTCTCGCGACGACCGCGACCGCGAACGCCAGGGTCGCCCGCGACGTCGCCGAGCAGCTTGGCGCGGGGCTGGCCGGCCAGACGCTGGTGCTGCGCGGCCCGCTTGACCGTGCCAGCCTGCACCTGGCCGTCGTCGCGCTGCCCGGCCCGCAGCGGCGGCTCGCCTGGCTCGCCGAGCACCTCGGTGACCTGCCAGGCTCCGGCATCATCTACGCCATGACGGTGGCCGCCGCGCACGACACCGCCGCCTTCCTGCGCGAGCGCGGCCACCAGGTCGCCGCTTACACGGGGAAAGACGATCATGCGGAACGCAAGGCCGCCGAGGACTCCCTGCTCGCGAACGAGATCAAGGCACTGGTCGCGACCAGCGCCCTCGGCATGGGGTTCGACAAGCCCGACCTGGGCTTCGTGGTGCACCTGGGGGTGCCGCAGTCCCCGGTCGCCTACTACCAGCAGATCGGGCGGGCCGGGCGGGGCGTCGACCGGGCCGACGTGATCGCGCTGCCCGGCCGCGAGGACGCCGACATCTGGGCCTACTTCGCCTCCCTGGCCTTTCCGCCGGAGAGGCTGGTCCGGTCCACGCTCGCGGTGCTTGCGCAGGCGGACCGGCCGCTGTCGACCGCGGCGATCGAGACGAGGGTGGATCTGTCGCGCAGCCGCCTGGAGATGATGCTCAAGGTCCTCGATGTGGACGGGGCGGTCCGCCGGGTGGCTGGCGGCTGGACCGCGACCAGCCAGGAGTGGCACTACGACGCGGACCGCTACGCCCGGGTGGCGGCCGAGCGAGCGCGTGAGCAGCAGGCGATGCTCGGCTACACGCAGACGGCCGGGTGCAGAATGGAGTACCTCCGCAGGGAACTCGACGATCCTGGTGCCGAGCCCTGCGGGCGATGCGACAACTGCACGGGGAAGTACTGGCCGGTCACGATCTCGGACACCGGCGTGGCTGCCGCTCGCGAGCGGTTGCTCCGGCCAGGCGTCGTCGTGGAGCCGCGGAAGATGTGGCCGACCGGGATGAAGGACCTAGGGGTCGATGTGGCCGGCAAGATCGGGGCCGAATTGTCGGCGGAGCCTGGGCGGGCGCTTGGCAGACTCACGGACCTAGGTTGGGGTCCTCGGTTGCGGGCGTTGCTCGTTCCGACAGACCTTGCACAGGCGGGTACCGGCGCCATCGGCACCTCCGGCCTCGGCGGGAACGCCGTGCCCGGAGGCACCGACAGCCCCGGCGGAGACGTGGAGCCTCGCGACGACCTTGCACAGGGGAGTGCAGGCGCCATCGGCAGCTCTGGGTTCGGCGGCAACGCCGAGCCCGCGGGCGTTGGTAGTCCCAGCGGGCCGTCGGAGGGTGGTGAAAGCACGGCACAGGCTGGTGTTGGTGCCTGGGCGGGTGATGATGGCGTGGTGCCTGAGGATGTGGTGGCGGCGGTGGTCAAGGTGCTGGCGGGGTGGGAGTGGGCGGAGCGGCCGGTGGCGGTGGTGACGGTGCCGTCTCGGAGCCGGCCGGTGCTGGTGGAGAGCTTGGGGCGGCGGATTGCCGAGATCGGGAGGATGCCATACCTCGGGGGGCTTGGCTATGCCGATGGTGCGTCGCTGGGCCGGGTCTCGCGGCAGTTCAATAGTGCGCAGCGGTTGCTGGCGGTGTGGGAGAGGCTGGTGATGCCGGAGTCGCTGCGTGGTGCCGTGGGTCGGCTGGATGGGCCGGTGCTTGTGGTGGATGATCAGGTTGACAGTGGGTGGACGATGACGGTCGCGGCGATGCTGCTCAGGCAGGCGGGTGCGCAGGCCGTTCTTCCGCTGGCACTCGCGCTCGCGAGCGGATAAGTGCCAGCTTTGGCTATCCGTCATCGGTGGTAATCGCGTCTTAGATGGTGGTCCGATATGCTCTCGCTTCGCTCAAGCCCGGAGGGGAACCGCTAGATGTCTCTCACGACTGCTCTCAGGAAGGCGTACGCCGTGCCGGCCGCGGCCGGCCTGGCCCTCGCCGCCATCGGGACGGCGCACGCTGCCGACAGCGCGGCCGCGCACCGCGTGGCGCCCAAATTGCACGTCACCGCGACGGTCGCGCTCGGCCGCACGAGCAACATGTTCGGCAATGTCTTCACAGAGGCGCCGAACGGCGCGCTGTTCTACTCGCGCGGCGCCGTGGTCTACGTGGTCACCGGCCATTCGGCGCCGCACGTCGCGATCCACGCGAGCCGCAGGGTGCTCGCGCTCGCCGCGAACGCGTCCGATCTCTTCGTGCAGACCGGGCTGACGGTCACCGAGTACAGCCGGTCGAACGACAGCAAGGTGCGGCAATGGTCGCTCACCAGCCCGGTGAAGCCGATCACGTCGGCTGGCCTGATCGCCGTCCGCCACACGCTGTGGTCGTGGACCGACTGGGCGACGGACAGCAGCGGGTTCGAGTACGCCAGGATCAGCAGGATCAGCACCTCGGCCGGGGCGGTCCACGTGGTCGACAAGCAGGGGTACCCGGCCGACATGGCGGCTGACGCGTCCGGGCTGTACTACGAGGAGGTGCACGGACCGGCGAACGCGGGTTACCTGGCACATTCCAGCCCGGGTGGCCGGATCACCCTCCGCCCGGACAAGAACATCAACGCGCCGCTTGCGCTGGCCGCCGGCCGGGTCGAGCTGCTGTCGGTCCACAGCGACGGCCGCAGCTACCTGGACACCTACCGGACGTCGCTGGCGCGGATCAGCTCGGTACGGGTCTCCGACAACTATCACATGATCGCTGGCACCGGAGTCGGCCTGCTCGTGCTGGCCCAGCCGTGCACCCACCTCACGTGCGCCACGGCGAGCGTCAGCAAGCTGGCCAGCAACGGATCGGTCAGCGGCACGCTCGGCGTGCCGAACGCGTTCATGCTGCTCACCGGGCCGTCGGCCGCCGTCATCGAGGTCAGTCACGGGACCATGTACCTGGTGCGGATCGCCGCCTGACGCGGAGCGCCAGATCGCGGGCGGTTAGCTGTCAGGGCGTGAGCCAGCGCAGGGCCAGCTCGACCGGGCTGGCCCGCGCTGGCGACCGCGCCACGACCGCGGCACGACCGCCCGCGTTCGGGGGAGATGAACGCACGCCGCGACGGCGTAGCCGGGGCCGTTGCCGCCGTGGCCGAACGTGCCGACGTCACGGTCGGCCATCAGGCCGAGGCCGTATCCGGGCTGACGCCAGGGCGGGAAGCCGCGCGGAGGATGTCCTCTGGGCGGAAAGCCGCGTCGAGGTGCCGTGCGGAGACGCCGGACCTGCTCACCGCGATCAGCGGCACGGGTTCGGCCGTAAGACGGCCGCGGTGATGCTGAAGCTCCGAAAGGTCGTGGTCGTCGAAGGGCGAGTTCTCGAACCACTTGATGGATCCGAGGAATAGCAGTTTCCTGGCGATCGGAGCCCGGTCGGCGCCGACAATATCGATCTCGGTCTCGTTGCCGCGAGTCCAGTAGCCGCCTACTGCGGACGCTGCCGGGATTCCCTGCGCTGGGAGGATCCTTGCGAGGGAGTCGCGGACGATGGGTTCGATGGCCCGCCCCCGCCAGCTAGTCCAGCCAAGCCGGATCCGGGCCATGGTCAGATCGGACCGCATGCGATCGATCTCGGTGAGATGGGGACCAAGAAAGGTTAGCCAGAACCTCAGGTACGGATCAGTGACGCGATACCGCCGTTCTTTCGATGGGTGCAGGCCGAGCGGCAAGTCCCCGGCGACGATCCCTTTGCCGATGAGCAGCTCGGTGGCGCGGGTGAGCGTTGAGTGGGCGATACCGCCAGCCGCACGGGCGATGTTCGTGAAAGTGCGCTCTCCAGAGCCGATCGCGTCGATGACCGCGCGAGCATGAGCCTGGTCGGGGAATTCCGCGGCGAGGGACAGCTGTGCCGATACAAGCAGCGGGCTCACCGGATTGGCCAGTTCCCGCGCTAGGAATGACCAGATGTCCTCGCCCGGCCTCCACCGGGAGCAGATGATGGGAAGCCCGCCAGTGACCAGTGCGGCGTCACAGGCGTCCGCAGCGCTCAGGTGGGTCATCTCGGCGACATCGGCGGGGTTGAGCGGGCCGATCGGCATGTCCATGCCGCGCTGATGGAATGGACGGCCGTATGACGTGAGCGCTTGCATGATCGACAGGTCCGAGCCGACGAGGACGAGCAGCACGGGCTTACGCGACAGATCCCGGTCCCAAGCACGCTGCAGGATGCTCTCGAACGATCCTTGCTCGTCCATGAGGTACGGCACCTCGTCGATGACTACAACGCTTGGCTCGTCAGCCGGCAGGATGTCTCCGAGCTGGCGCAACGCGGCGGTCCAGTTGCCCGGCAGAGAGTCGGCGAATATCTCGGCTTCGGTCAGGCTCGACTCCCTGACGGCACGGACAAACTCCGAGAGCGGCTCGCTGCCGATGCCGATCTCGGCAGTGTAGAAGACATTCGGAACGGCGCTGTGGCGGAGAAACTCCTCAACGAGGGCGGACTTGCCGATCCTACGGCGCCCGCGCAGGATTAGGCAGCGCCCACCTCCCGAGCCCGAGGCCAGGTCCGCCCGCACCTCCGCGAGCGTCTGATCGAGCACGGCTAGCTCTCGCCGCCTGCCGACGAAACCGGCTATCACTAGGTCTCCGCACTGGTAGCACCGCGCACTCGTAGCACCGCGCACTCGTAGCACCGCAGATAGTTGCGCTGTCGATAGTACCAGTGAAGGTAGTATCGACGATGCGACGATCATGCTGAGTTCCCATTCAGCACGGAAGGCACGGCATCGGATAGCCTGCCGCCTGCCCGTGGAGCCGCCGCCCTGAGTCGTCAGCGTGACCCGGTTACTGCCGTTGGGTACCCGAGCTGACTTCTTCCCGCGTCCCGCCGCCCGCCACCGGGTCGGGGGCGCTGGGCCGGCCGGGGCGACGGCCTGACGACGTCGGCTGGTCAGGCCCTGGAACCGAGGACCGGTCGGCCTTGGCCGGGAAGACCCTGGTCAGCACTGTCCTGGCGGGCGGCTTCCTGGTCGGCAGGGTATCTTGCGCTGCGGCCGCGGTCGTGGCTGCTGCGCCTGTTCTGGCCGGGCCTGTTCTGGCCGGGGCTGGCCGGGCGGCGGCCGGAGCGGCGGCAGCGGCCGCCGCGCGCTCGGCGATCTTCACATCTCTGATCGCCAGCACGGAGAGCCTGCCGAGCGCCAGAGCCGCAACCATCGCGATCACCACGCCCAGGCCGGTAAAGAAGCCGATCTGCTCGACCGCCCGGGCGACTGGCCCGCCGGCCGGCTGTCCGGCCGACAAGCTGCCGTTCCAGAGCGGAGCCAGGACGCTGCCGATCGCGAACCAGCAGCCGCTGAGCGCCGCCAGCCACGCACCGAACAGCGCGGCCGGGCGGAGCCTGCTGGCAATCAGCACGAGGCCGCCCGCGACGGCGCCGATCGCGGGGAGCAGCTCAAGCCAGAACCGGCCGGTGGTAAAGGTCCAGGCACGGGCAGGCGGATAGGCATAGTGCAGATACGGGCCGACGAACGGGATCAGCCCGCCCCAGATCCCGAGCAGGACCAGGAGCATGCCGCTGAGCGCGCCACGGCTCCGGGGAACCCGCAGCATCCCGGTCATACCGATCACTCCCTCTGCTGGCGGGGAGGTTAGGATCGCCAGCCGGGATCGCCTACCCGGCCGGATGGCCGCTATGCAAAGTAATGGTGTAATCATTAGATCAACAGGGCGCGCCCCGTGGTTGCCCGCCTGTGATTAATGTTCGCGGTCCGCATGTGACCCCTGACCCGCTGCCTGACGGAGGTACCGACGTGAAGATCGGACTGCAGCTCCCTGAATTCAACGCACCGGCGCCCGCGCGGCTCGGCGCTGACCTGGCCACGGTGGCCAGAACGGCCGACGACGCTGGCTTCGATTTCATCAGCGTCATGGACCATTTCTTCCAGATCCCGGTCGTCGGCCCGGCCGAGCAGCCCATGCTCGAGGCCTACACCACCCTGGGGTATCTGGCCGCCTGCACCTCACGTGCCAGCCTGGTCACGCTCGTGACGGGAGCGATCTACCGGCATCCCGGCATGCTCGCGAAGATCGTCACGACGCTCGACGTGCTGTCCGGCGGCCGGGCCTGGCTGGGCATCGGGGCGGCGTGGAACGAAGAGGAGTCCGCCGGGCTCGGCATTCCGTTCCCGCCGGTCGCCGAGCGGTTCGAGCGGCTCGAGGAGACCCTTCAGATCTGCCTGCAGATGTGGCGTGGCGATGAGTCCCCCTACCACGGCACGCACTTCGAGCTTGACCGGCCGCTGAACTACCCGAAGGCGCTGTCCGTGCCGCATCCGCCGATCATGATCGGCGGCGGCGGCGAGCGGAAGACACTGCGGTTCGTCGCCCGCTACGCCCAGGCGTGCAACCTGTTCCCCGGACCCGACCTGGCCCGCAAGCTCGACGTGCTGCGCGCGCACTGCGACGCTGAGGGCCGCGTCTACGACGAGATTCAGAAGACCTGCTACCACATCTTCGACGTCGGCGAGAAGGGCGAGAAGGCCGCCGAGGTCGTCGATCAGCTCGGCAGGCTCGCCGAGATGGGCTTCGGCGCGGCCATCGGCGCCGTTGCCAATGTCTGGGATGTCACCCCGCTTGAGGTCATCGGCAGCGAGGTGATCCCGGCGGTCGCTGACCTGTGAGCCCCCTGCCGCGCTGAGGCATATCCTGGGCTCGCTCGGCCCGAAGGGCGCAAGTAGGCTGATCGGGGCAAAATCGCCCTGCGGCCGAGCTAGCCAGCGGACGAGCCTAGGGGTGCGGCGACCCATTCGCCGCGAATGGCGACGTCTGGCCGCGGCGGGGGTGTTGCTCTCCCGTGACCGATGGCAGGTGAGCATGGTAGCCAGCACGACGACGAGCGCCCAGGCCGGACGCGGCGGCGAAGACTGGAGCTTCCGCGCCGAGGGCGTCACCAAGGTCTACGGCGGGACGCTGCGGGCCAACGACCAGATCACGCTCAGCGTGCAGCCCGGTGAGGTCTACGGCCTGCTCGGTCCCAACGGCGCGGGTAAGTCGACGCTGGTCAAGCAGGTGATCGGGCTGCTCAAGCCGACCGAGGGCCAGATCAGGCTCGGGCCGTTCGACCTGGTGGCCGATCCTGGAGCGGCCCGTCAGCTCTGCTCGTACCTGCCTCAGGCGCCGGTGCCGATCGACTCGTTCAAGGTGCGCGAGGTGATCGAGCTGACCGGCCGGATCCGCGGCGGGGACCGGGCGGCGGTCCGCCAGCGGACGAGCCAGCTGATCGAGGCGCTGGACATCGGCGAGTGGGCGACGACGATGGGCCAGCGCCTGTCCGGCGGGATCAAGAGGCTGGTCGGGTTCTCGATGGTGACGGTGTGGCCAGGACGCGTCGTGATCCTGGACGAGCCGACCAACGACGTTGACCCGCTGCGCAGACGGCTGCTTTGGGAACAGATCCGGCTGCTCGGACGGCAGGGATGCGCGGTGTTCCTGGTGACCCACAACGTGATGGAAGCGGAGAAGTCGGTCGACCGGCTGGCGATCATCGCCGACGGCCGCCTGATCGCGGAGGGAACGCCGTCATCGCTGAAGGCGGCTGATCGCGGGCACCTCCGGCTCCAGGTGATGCTCGCACCGGGTGCCAGGACACCTGAGCTGCCGTCCTGGGTCCGCAGTCACGCGCGGGCGGGGCACAACCTGATCGCCGCCATCGAGGAGGCCGACGCAGCCCAGGGAATCGGCTGGGCGGCCGGGCTGATCGGCGATGGCGTGGCCGAGGAATACGCGCTCGGGGCCACCACCCTCGAGGACGTCTACATCCGCCTGACCGGGCACGTCTCAGCGGACGACGAGGACTGAGATGACCGAGCTCACCTGGGCACGGGTCACGCCGCGGGCCGGCCTTCCCTACTGGCTGCACAGCTACCGGATACTGGTCCGCTGGCACCTGGCCGGCCTGCGGCTGTGGCTGACCCTGCTGGCGTCGATTCAGATCCTGGCCGGCGCCGGCTTCGTCCTCGGGATCGCGCTGTTCTTCCGCCATATCCCGGCCATTGCCGCGCTGTTCGTCGCCACCGGCGTTCCGGTGATCAACCTCGTCATGGTCGGCCTGATCCTGGGACCGCAGCTCGTGGCCGATCAGAAGCTCCAGCAGAGCTATGACTTCATCCGGGCGCTGCCGGCCCTCCAGACCGCGGCGGCGTGCGCCTGGTACACGGTGTGCCTGCTGGCCGGGATTCCCGCTGTCGTGATTTCCCTGGTCATCGCCGAGGCCAGGTACGGGATCTCGTTCGCGGTCTCCCCGGCCATCCTGCCCGCGGTGCTGCTCACCGCGTTCACCGGCACGATGATCGGCTACGCGCTCGGGCACGCGGTTCCGAACCCGATGGCGACCCGCCTGACGACCCAGCTCCTGATCTTCGCGATCTTCGGGTACACGCCGATCCTGTTTCCTGCTCGCCAGCTTCCTGGCTGGCTGGCGACCGTGGACTGGTGGCTCCCGTTCGGTCACATGGCCGTCATCGTCCGGGCCGGGCTCACCGACGGCCTGGTGACCGGCGTAGCGACCTCCTACGCGATCGTGGCGGTGTGGGGCGCGATCGGAATTGCCGTGTCCGCCTGGGCGCTGGGGAGGCGGGGATGAGCACCGGCAACGCGCTGCGCGCTCCCTCCCTGCCCGTCGCCGCGCGGTCAGGTCCCGGTTACTGGCTCGGCAGCCTTTCGGAGATGATGCGGTTCGACCTGGGACAGGCCAGGCAATGGGCAGCCATGACCGTGGTCATCCAGATCCTGATGGGCGCCGGAATGGCTCTCATGTACGGCTTCTTCTACCCGCGGATCACCCCGGCCATCGCGCTCTACATCAGCACGGGGACACCCGCCCTGGCGCTGATTCCGCTCGGGTTCGTCATGGTTCCCGGCACCGTCGGCCAGCGGAAGCTGGAGGGAACCTTCGACTTCATCTGGTCGATGCCGGTCCCGCGAAGTGTCCAGGCGACCTCGACGTTCCTGCTTTACACGCTGCTGTCGCTGCCCGGCACGGTGCTCGCGCTGGTGGTGGCGACCTGGCGGTACGGCATCGATCTGCACATCTCGCCGCAGATCGTGCCCGGCGTCGGGCTGTGCGCGCTGATGGCGGTCTCGGTCGGCTTCGGGATGGCGCTCGCGATCGGCAACCCGCTGGTGACCAACCTGATCGCCAACGCGCTGATCTTCGTGGTGCTGCTGTTCTCCCCGATCGTGTTCCCGCCGACGAACCTGCCGGCCTGGCTGTTCGCCGTCGACCGGATACTGCCGTTCTACAGCATGGCCGAGGTCATCCGGGCTGGCCTGACCACCGGGCTCGTGACCGATCTCGGCCGTTCCTACCTCGTCCTGCTGGCCTGGACGGCGGCGGGCTGGATCATGACAGCCTGGGTCGTAGGCCGGCGCCGCTAGCCCCGCGAGCGCGGCACGACCAGTCCTGATTCGTAGGCGGTCACCACGGCTTGCGTCCGGTCGCGCAGGCCCAGCTTGCCGAGCACGTGGCTGACGTGCGTCTTCACGGTCTCCTCGGTGACGACCAGCCGGGCCGCTATCTCCGGGTTGGACAGGCCCTCGGCGACCAGCCGGAGCACCTGCGTCTCGCGCGGGGTGAGCGCGGCGAGCGAGGCGGTGACCGCGGTGCCCGCCGTCGCGCGCTGCCTGGCGAACTCGCTGATCAGGCGGCGGGTGACGGTCGGCGCGAGCAGCGCGTCGCCGGCCGCGATGATCCGGACCGCGTCGAAGAGCCGCTCGGCGGTGACGTCTTTGAGCAGGAAGCCGCTGGCGCCCGCGCAGAGCGCGTCATAGACATACTCGTCCAGGTCGAACGTCGTCAGGATCAGGATCCGCGGTCCGAGCTGGCCTTGACCGGCCAGCTGCCTGGTGGCCTCGATTCCGTCCGTGCCTGGCATGCGCACATCCATCAGCACGACATCGGGATTCAGATCCCGGCAGATCCGCACGGCCCTGGCGCCGTCGGGTGCGGTGCCGACGACGGTGAAATCTGGCTGGGAATCAAGCAGCGCGGCGAAGCCCGCGCGCACCACCTGATGGTCGTCCGCGACCACGATGCGGATCTTCCCGTGTGGTCCGGTCATCCGGCGGCCCTCGCTCGCGTGGCCGGCAGGTCGGCCGCTGGCGGCATTGCCTTGACAGCGGCCAGAGTGGCATCGGCCGGCAGCGCGACTTCCATTGGCAGCGGGGCCCCGACGGGAAGTGCTGCATCGGCCGGCTGTGCCGGGTCGGCTGGCTGTGTGGTGTCGGCTGGCTGTGTGGTGTCGGCAGGCAGTATGGCCTCGACCAGATAACCGCCGTCAGCGGCGGTCCCGGCCCGTAGTCTGCCGCCGACAGCGGTCGCGCGCTCGTGCATGCCGAGCAGGCCGTGACCGGCCGTCGGCGGCGCGGCCGCCGAGCCGGGTCCGTTGTCGCGGACGCGAAGCCGCAGCGCGTCGTCGGTGTAGCGGAGCTCCACGTCGACGGCGGCGCCTGGCGCGTGCCGCCGGGAGTTGGTGAGGGCCTCCTGGACGATGCGGTAGGCGGCGAGCTCGACACCGGGGTCAAGCTCGGCTATCCGGCCGTGCACGATGAGGCGAGTGCCTGCCTCCGAGACCTCCCTCGCCTCGTCGATCAGATCGTTGAGCTGTCGCAGACTGGGCTGCGGCTGCCGGTCGGCCGGGTCGGCGGGGCTGTCTTCACGCAGTACTCCGAGCAGCCGCCGCATCTCCGTCAGCGCGGCCCGTGCGGTGTCGCCGATCGCGGACAGCCGCTGTGCCCCGGCCGCAGGCATTCCCGCGGTGGTCAGCCTGGCGGTCTCCGCCTGGACGGCGATCATCGAGATGTGGTGGGCGACCACGTCGTGCAGCTCGCGGGAGATGCGAGCCCGTTCGCCGCGTGCCGTGTGGTCAACCAGAGTCCCAGCGATGACCTCTCGCGCGGCGCTGTGCTCCAGCGCCTCGCTGCGCGCCCGCTGGGCGATCCCGGCCCATGCCGCCGCCGGGCCGAGCGCCGCGAGCAGCACAAGCAGGATCTGAGTCTCATACCTGGCCGGATCGGCGAGCTCCAGCACCACGAAGGGCAAGGCCAGTCCGGCGGCCAGAAGCTGTGATGAGCCGCGCCGGCCGAGCCGGTACAGGACGGCCAGCTGAGCTGCCACACCGGCGACGGTCAGCGTGTGGAACAGCGCGACCGACAGCACGTTCGCCGTGCTGACGGCCAGGGCGGCCGCGGCCGGCTGAGCCCACAGCAGGCCGGCCGGCACCGTCGTGAACAGGCTGAGCAGGACCAGGGCGATCTGCAGGTCTCCGCTGTAGACCCCGTGTGCCGTGCCGCCCGCGGTTCGCAGGAGCGCCTCGGCCGCGGCGAGCACTCCCAGCAGTCCGGCGGCCACGGCCGGCGCGTGCGGGACGTCGGCGATCCGCCGTCTCGCCTTGGCTGACCAGCCACTGCGCCCATCACTCACGCGGCCCACGTTATGACATTGTCCCCGCTAGGAGGGTCGCTCGCGTCCCCCAGCCCGGTTGACTTGGCATCGCTCTGGCGAGGGACGAACGGCGGGTGTCCCCCGCGCCAGCGACGCCGAAGACGGCTCTCGCGCGTGACGACGACTGTGCCTGCCGCGGCTTAGCGTGCCAGCTATGGAAGCGACTATCGAGATAACCCGCCTGCACAAACGATACGGAGCGACCGTCGCGCTCGACGGGCTGTCGTTCACCGTCATGCCCGGGCAGGTCACCGGGTTCGTGGGACCGAACGGCGCCGGAAAGTCAACCACGATGCGGGTGATACTCGGCCTGGACGCCGCCGATGAGGGCAGCGCGCTGATCGGCGGTCACCCCTACCACACCCTGCGGCACCCGCTGAATCACGTCGGCGCGCTGCTGGACGCCGGCGCGCTCCAGCCGAGCCGGAGCGGCCGCAACCACCTGCTGTGGCTGGCTCACTCGCAGGGTATGACCGCCGGGCGGGTCGATGAGGTGATCGAGCAGGCCGGCCTGGAAAAGGCCGTCGGACGCAAGGCTGGCGGCTACTCCCTGGGCATGCGGCAGCGGCTCGGGATCGCTGCGGCGATGCTCGGCGACCCGGGGGTCCTGATCCTCGACGAGCCGTTCAACGGGCTTGACCCGGAGGGCATCGTGTGGATGCGCGGCTATCTCGCGTCACTGGCCAGGCAGGGCCGCGCCGTGCTGGTGTCCAGCCATCTGATGAGCGAGCTACAGGACACCGCCGATCACCTGGTCGTGATCGGCCGCGGCAAGGTCATCGCCGATGCCGCCGTGGCTGATCTGATCGCCGCCGCTTCAGGAGACCGGGTGAGCCTGCGCACGACCGCGCGGTCAGCTGCGACGGCCGTGCTGGCGGACGCCGGGGCCACCGTCGCCGTCACCGACCGGGACACCCTGACCGTGTCCGGAATGGCCGCCGAGCGCATCGTCGCGCTGCTAGCCGAGAACTCCGTGCCGTTCTCCGAGGTTGCCGGGCACCACGCCACCCTCGAAGAGGCATATATGGAGCTCACCAGGGACGCGGTCGAGTTCCGCGCCGCGACAGGCGGGGAGGTCACGCCATGACAACTCCCGTGATGACGCCGTACCGGTCATCCCAGCAGCCTGGACGCGACGGATTCGCCCAGCTACTGCGGGCCGAGTGGACCAAGTTCAGGACCGTGCGCGGCTGGGTCATCGGCATGGTTGCAGCAGCCGGGCTGACCGCGCTGGCGACCGTGGCCCTGGCCGGAACCGCGCAGAACAACAACAGCCTGCCGAGCGTCGCCACCGGGCCTGGCGGCGTCGCCGCGACCGACACGTTCTATTTCGTGCACCAGCCGATGGCCAAAGACGGCAGCATCACGGTGCGGGTGACATCGCTGACCGGCAGAGTGTCGGAACCGCCATTCCTGGGCGGCGCCCACGCCGTCCAGCCCTGGGCCAAGGCCGGGATCATCATCAAGGCGAGCACCAGACCGGGATCGGCCTACGCCGCGATGATGATCACCGGCGGCCACGGCGTGCGGATGCAGTACGACTTCACCGGCGACGTGGCCGGGCTCCCCGGCACGGTCAGTGCGGCATCGCCGCGCTGGCTGCGCCTTACTCGCGTGGGCGACGAGATCACCGGTTATGACTCGGCCGACGGCACGCACTGGACGAAGGTCGGTGCCGTCAGCCTGACCGGGCTGCCGTCGACCGTCCAGGCCGGCCTCTTCGCGACGTCCCCGCCGTATTTGCTGGTGCGTCAGACCTTCGCCAACGACAGCGGGGTCGGGTTCGGGACGGTGGACCGCGGTGCGTTCGACCACGTCAGCCTCCAGGGCGGCTCGACTGGGCACGCCTGGAGCGGTGCCGCGATCGGCGGGGCCGGGGCCAGCGGCACAGTCTCGAAACTCAACTGCCCGCCTGGGCAGCCGTGCGCCGGCCCGCTGCCGCCGGCCGGCTTCACGGCGTCGGCCGGCACGTTCACGGTGACCGGCTCCGGCGACATCGCGCCGTACGTGCCGATCGTCGACCCCCTGGGGGTCACCTTCAAGGGGTCGCTGATCGGGCTGATCGCGATGATCGCCCTCGGGGCGCTGTTCATCACCTCCGAGTACCGGCGCGGCATGATCCGCACGACCCTCACCGCGAGCCCGCGGCGCGGTCGCGTGCTGGTGGCGAAGGCCATCGTGATGGGTTCGGTGACCTTCGCCGCCGGGTTGGCGGGCGCGGCAGTCGCGTTCCCGATCGCCGAGAGCAAGCTCCGCTCGAACGGCTGGGTAAAGCCGATATACCCGGTCATGTCACTGTTCAGCGGGATCGGGCTCCAGGTCGTCGTGGGCACCGCCGCGCTGCTCGCCGTCGGCGCCGTCCTCGCGCTGGCCATCGGCGCCCTGCTCCGGCGCAGCGCGGGAGCGATCACCGCCGCCATCGTGCTGCTCGTCTTCCCGCTGATCCTGGCGACCGTGCTGCCGATGACACCCGCGCAGTGGCTCATGCGGCTCACCCCCGCCGCGGCGTTCGGCCTCCAGCAGGCCACGGTCAGGTACCCGCAGGTGAGCAGCGGCTGCCTGCCCTACCACGGCTGCTATCCGCTCGCGCCGTGGTACGGGTTCGCCGTGCTGTGCGCCTGGGCGGTGGCCGGCCTCGGCGTCGCCGTGTACCAGCTGCGCCGGAGGGACGCATGAGCCGGCCAGGACTCGTCCGGTGGAGCAGCGCGCCGGAAGCCGCTCGGGACGCGCTGCACGCCGAGTGGACGAAGCTGCGCACCGTCCCGAGCACCGGGTGGCTGCTGCTGTCGGCGATCGCATTGACGGTGGGCGTGAGCGCCCTGACGACCGCGATCGTGAAGTGCCCGGCGTCGTGCGGAGCGGACACGACCAAGGTCAGCCTGACCGGGATCGAGCTCGGCCAGGCCGCCGTCGCCGTCCTCGCCGTGCTGGCGATGAGCAGCGAGTACAGCAGCAGCATGATCCGGGTCACGCTCACGGCGATGCCGCGCCGGTCCGCCATGCTGGCCGCCAAGGCGGCGATCGTGACCGGCGTCGTGCTGGCAGCGGGCGCCCTCGCCGTGCTCGGCTCGCTGCTGGCCGGCCGGCTCTTCCTGCCAGGCAACGGATTCACCGCGGCGCATGGCTTCCTGCCCCTGTCGCTGTATCACGCGCCGACAGTGCGGGCCGCGGCTGGCTCGGTCCTGTACCTGGCGCTGATCGCGCTGTTCAGCCTGGGCGTGGCGACCGCGTTGCGTGACTCCGGGGTCGCGATCACGGTCGTGCTCGGCCTGCTGTACGTCCTGCCGGTGATCGGCGGCCTGATCCTCAACCCGCACTGGGAGCGGCGGTTCCAGCGGTACTCCCCGATGAACGCCGGGCTCGCCATCCAGGCCACGAAGGGCCTCGGCAAGCTGCCCATCGGTCCATGGGAAGGGCTCGGCGTGCTGGCGGCATGGGCGCTTGCCGCTCTCCTGGCGGGAGGGCTGCTGCTCCGGCTCCGGGACGCCTGACCTTGCGACTGTGTTCAGCGGCTGTCCGAGCAGGGGAGAGCGGGCACGTCGGCCGGGTCTCGTGCCGCGCTGCGGCCAGGTGGTGCGGTCAGGTGGTGCCGGTCAGGCGGTGCCGGTCAGGCGGTGCGGCCAGGCGGTGCGGCCAGGCGGTGCGGCCAGGTGGTGCCGGTCAGGCGGGGCTTGCCTGCCAGCCGGTCCAGTGGTCGATCGTGACCAGGATCACCGGGCCGGCCGGCGGCTGCGCCTGGTACTGCGGGTACTTGGCCGCGAGCCAGGCAAGCGGTGCCGCGCATTCGGCGGGATCCGTGACGATCCTGGCAAGGCCGTCGGCGCGGGCCCACCACAGCCGCGACCAGTCCTCGGCGTAGTGATCGGCGAGCAGGCAGACCGACGGGTGCTCGCGGATGTTGCGCAGCCGCCGCAGATCCGGTGTCGACTTGGGCTTGTGGTCGATCGCCGTCGCCACGATGTCGCCATGCAGCGCGAACGTGACCGGCACCAGATGCAGCCGGCCGTCGGCGCCGGCCGTCGCCAGCCGCGCGATCCGGCCAACGCCGAATCGCGTCCGTGCCTCATCCTCGGGCATCCTCATCCGCATCCTCCGGGCCCTAGTTCACCACGGGCCACAGTTCACCACGGGCCACGCCACGGCCGCGGCCCGGCAGCCCCGCAGGATCCACGGGCTACCTGGCGATGAGGTGCCGGTCGGCAGGCTCGCCGATCAGCGCGTGCGACAGCCGGTCGAGCATCCTGACCAGATCAGCGTGTTGGTGCGGCGACCAGCCAGAGAGAATTTGTTCAAGCCCTTCTCGAGTCGCGGCGCAGAACCGGTCGGCCGCCGCGATACCCGC
>DATNIU010000045.1:0-31381 GCA_035604275.1 Streptosporangiaceae bacterium
CCAGCTCCAGATCATCGATGACGAGGGCCACGGAGGCGGCGGCAAGTTCACCGCCGCAATCACCGGCGCCCTCACCCATTTCGCGGCGACGTAATCCAGAGCCCAGGTGTGAACGGCCGACGGGCCCAAGATCTCCATGCCATTTAGCGTCCAATCTGCCTCGTCGTCGGCATCCTCGATGAACGAACGCTGATCGCGGGTCACGGACGGGACAGGCGCAACGGACTCTGGCGGACATCAGCGTCAGGTATCCATGGCGCGGTCAGGTCCTGCCGACGGCCAGCCATTAGGCGACCAGCCGGTTCGCCATGCTGTCTGCGTCATGGCGCGCTGGATCTCGGCCAAAGTGATCTTCGGGTTCGTACTACAGGTACTCGCCGATCTCGGATCTCCCGCCTCCGTGCATGATCTTATGTTGGCTGCTAGGACAGATGCTGGAGCCGGGATCGGATCGCCGAAGGCTGTCGGCCAAAGGTGTCGGCCAGGGTGGCTATGTCATGGCCGGCTTGGCGGCCCGCGAGCAGTGCCGCGTCGGCTTCAGCTGTCCAGGGCGTGTAGGCGCTGGGGTATCGCCGGCGTATTTCGGCGATGTATTCGGCAGAGCCACGCGCGGCCGAGAGCTTAGGCCGGTCTGGGCCGCTGAGCACTGCGGAGAGGCGGTCAATCGCTGCTGCTACGGCTAACAGGGCTTCTGCTAGGGCAAGGCTAACTTGCGCAAAGGGGTCATCGCCCCGGCCGTTGCCGTCCGCTTTCTCGATACGCCTTCGGGAGGCGAGCACGTGGTCGGACTCACCCATGACGCTCAGCCTAAGGCCATCATCACGTCGCACTGGCGCCAGTGCTCGCGCCGTCTCCTTGACTCTGCACCCTTTTTTAGTCAGACTTCTGACCATGACCACGCTGCCGCTAGGTGAAGTCAAGAGTCACCTGTCCGAACTGGTGGGCCGCGTCCACGCGCACCATGAGCGGGTTACCGTCACCGTGCACGGACATCCCTCGGCGGTGCTCGTCGCCGTCGAGGATCTAGAGCAGCTTGAGGAAACACTAGAAATCCTCCGCGACACTGACACGATGCGTCGGCTGGCCGAGTCCGATGCGGAGCTGGCGCGCGGTGAATTCCTGACGCAGGCGGAACTTGCCGAAGCAGTGCGGCGGCGGTCGGCTGGCCAGTGAGCCAGGACTCCGCGGAGCCATACGCGCTGCGAACGACGCCAACCGTCCGCCGGGCGTTGACCGATGTCCTGCCGGAGGCCGCGGCTGCGGCCGCGTACGAATTCATCACCGGTCCGCTGCTCGATAATCCTCACCGGGTCGGCAAGCGCTTGCTGCCGCCGCTCGAGGACAGGCACAGTGCCCGTCGCGGAACATACCGAGTGATCTACCGGATCGATGACAAGGAGCACCTTGTCACGGTCGTGGACATCGCGCATCGACGCGACGCCTACAGGACATGACTGCATGCCGGCAGCCAGGCCGGTGTCCTGGCCCTGCCATACAGCGAGCCCGCCTAGCGTCATTGTCGTCAACCTTCTCTGGCCGTGCATGCAGCGCTGTCAGCACGGGCTGCACACGTGGATCAATTCGTGGCTTCAGCGATCCGTGACCTGGCCAAACGCACCGCAAGCGGGTCACCTTCGACCAAGATCATCCGGTTCGCGTGGCGGGACCTTAGGCCCACGAGCCGGCCTCGCCTGCTCGCTGATCTTCGATCAGCTTCGTCGGAGGCCGCAGTGTCTATCCGGGGGCCCGAGCCCCCGGACCCCCACGCCTCTGGCCGAGGCTGGTTCGCATGATGGGACCTTAGGTCCACCACCACAGCCACACAGCTATGACCTGCACATATGTGAACATGAGTTGGTCGTCGTACGAACCGCCGCGCTGGGATGTGGCTTGCGTGAATACACGAACGAGCGCCGATCGCTCCTCCGGCCGCCTAGGCCGGTGAGCTGGCCGGCGGGTCAGCCTTTCAGCGCACCTGAGACGAGCCCGCGCACGTAGTAGCGCTGCAGCCCGACATAGACGACAATGCACGGAACCATCGCGATCACGGCTCCGGCCAGCAGCAGTCCGTAATTGACCGCACCGTAGGTCCCGGTCTCCACGTTGCTCAGGGCAACCGGGAGAGTGAACAGGCTGTCATTGGTCAGGAAGCTCAGCGCCCCGAGGAACTCCGTCCAGGAGAAAAGGAAGGCGTAGAGCGCGGTCGTCGCGATTCCCGGCATGATCAGCGGCCTGAACACCGACACCAGCGTGGTGATCACCGACGCGCCGTCCACCCTGGCAGCGTCAACGAGCTCGCGCGGCACCTGGTGGAAGCTGTTGCGCATCACGTATACACCGACCGGGAGGTTGAACGTGGTGTAGAACAGCGCCAGGCTGTTCAGCAGGTGCAGGAAGTGCATCTCCAGGAACAGCGGGGTGAGCACTGTCTGGAACGGGATCATGAACGCCAGCAGCACCATCCCGAAGACCGAGCCTGAGCCGCGGAACCGGAAGATCGCGAAACCGTAGCCGGCCAGCGTGGCGACCGCGGCCGTCATGACAGCGGCCAAAATCGCCACAATCAAGCTATTCGTAACATTGCGTATGATGTCGTCCTGCCCGGACAGCAGCGCCTGGTAGTTCGCCGTCGTCAGGTCGCCGAACGTGCGCGACGACGGAGCCGCGCTGATCGCCGACTCGGGCTGGAAAGAGCGGAAGATCTCCCACAGCAACGGCACGCTGAACACCGCGCTGATCGCCACGCCGCCGGCGAGGTACCAGCCGAATCCCGAACGCCGGCGCTTGCGCTGCGGCCGGCGGCTCCGCGCGGGCGCCATCAGTCGCTATCCCCCTGGAGGTAACGGAACTGAACAAAGGTGATCAGCCCGACGACGAGCACGAGGACTACCGACATCGCGCTCGCCAGGCCGACATCCATCTGAGCGAAGGCGGTGTCGAAGATGGACATCACCACGGGAACCGTGCTCGTTCCCGGCCCGCCGTCGGTCATGATGAAGAACTGGTTGAAGGCGAGGAAGGAGCCGACGACCGAGACGATCAGGCTCAGCGCGATCGACCGGCGAAGCAGCGGCAGGTTAGCCGCAGCTCGATGCTCCACCACGAGGCGCCGTCCACCCGGGCCGACTCGTAGATCTCGTGCGGGATGCTCTGCATCCCGGCCATCAGCAGCATCATCGTCAGCCCGGCGGCGAACCAGATAACCAGGATGCTGACCGCGGTCAGCGCCAGCCCGGTGTGCACCAGCCAGGCCGTGGAGTCGCTGACGATCCCCAGCTTGGAAAGGACGAAGTTCGCCGTTCCCGACGTCGGCTGCAACTCGACCACGGCCATGTAGCTCTCGGCCACCAGGCCGACGATGTAGGGCAGGAAGATGATCGTGCGGAAGAGCGTGGCGCCTGGCCGGTTGGACCGGACGAACGCCGCGAGCGCGTAACCGATGACGAAAATCGGGATCGTGACGATTCCGGTGTACTTCAGCGTGAACACGATCGACTGCAGGAACACCGAGTTGTGGATCAGGTTCTGGTAGTTCGACAGGCCGATGAAATGGATCGGCCCGATCAGCGGCCAGTCGGTCAGCGAGATATAGATACCGAACCCGAGCGGGAAGAGCGCGAAGACCGAGACGAAGATCAGCGCCGGTGAGACCAGCGCGAGTCCGGTCCTGGTATTCCTGCGGCTCTGCGCGGTCCGCGGCAGGCCGCGCCGCGCGCCTGCGACCCTGGCCAGCGCTGGCACGCGGCCGGGCGGGCTGGCCGCCAGCGTCATGCCTGGCGCCTTTGTCATCGCTGACTCCTCGTCCATGTCACCAGCTCCGGCCGGTGTCCCGGCCGCGACGTGGCCGGAACGAGTATGGCCGCCGAGCACGCGGCCCGCGCCGCGTCCTTGCTACCCAGGACGCGGCGCGGAGCACGGCTCAGCTCTTCACGCTGTCCAGCGTGCTCTGGATGCCAGTCTGGCCCTGCTGGAGCGCGGTCTTGACGTTGCCGCTGTACACCGCTTCCTCGAACATCTTGAACCACGGCGAGCCAGGCTCGTTGAAGACCGCGTCATAGGCCAGGGTGAACTCCACCGAGCCCTTGGCCAGCGCTTTGAGCGCCACAGCGTCGTAGGGGAACTTGGCCGTGAACGCGGGGGTGAGGATGTCGGTGCGGACCGCCAAGGGTGTGATAACCACGCAGGTTGTCCGGGTGTCTCCGGCAAGGAGCCGACGTGGACGAGGTCAACGATGGCAGGTTCCCCGATGACAGTACTGTGGAGATCCGCTACCCCCGATCCCAGCGGGAGGAGGACGGCGACCGGCCGGGGTGGCCGTGGCTTCCAGCCACGATTCTAGAGCAGTGCGGGCCAGATGAGTGGTATGTGTGCGTCGAGGTTCGGCACCTGGCCGTGCTTGGTGACGGGCGGCGGGCGCCGCGCGGGACGCCCTCTCGGAATCTGTTCTACCCGTGCTGTTTCCGGGATGGCTCGGAGATCCGGCCGCGTGCCACGCCGGGCGGGGCGGCTGGGGCCGGGGCGGCGGGGTGAGCGGGGATCGGCTGATCCGGGTGGCGGCCGCGGTGGTGGTGTGCGCGGTGGCGGGGCTGGCGGCGGTGGTCAGCTACACCCATATCTATGATCTGGGCCGGGTGCACGGCCAGCAGGGCGCGGCGGCCCGGTTGCTGCCGCTGAGCGTGGACGGGCTGATCCTGGCTGCTTCGCTGGTGCTGCTGCACGAGGCCCGGAACGGCCGGGACGCGCCGGGCCTGGCCCGGCTGATGCTGTGGCTCGGCATCGGCGCGACAGTGGGCGCGAATGTCGCTTACGGCACTGGGTTCGGGCTGCTCGGGGCGGTGATCTTGGCGTGGCCCGCGGTCGCGTTCATCGGTGTGGTGGAGATGGTGATCCAGCTCGTGCGCCGGACCCGCGGGCCACTCCCGGCCGCGGCCGGGACGGCCGTGCCGGGGGACGTAGGGCAGGCGGTCCGGGCCGCGTACGCGGCATCGGTCGCGGCCGGGGCGCCGCTGAGCCAGCGGGCCATGGCGAGCCGGTTCGGCGTGTCGCGGCGCAAGGTGAGCCAGCTCATGGCACCTGTCGCCGTCCCGGGCAACGGGCAAGCCGCCTGAAAGGTCGTGATCCGCAGGTCTTGGCTATTGCTCCGGCTGAGACTGGCTACAGCTCAAACTCGCCGTCTCGTACGCCGCTGACGAAGGCCGCCCACTCGGCGGGCGTGAAGATCAGCCGCGGCCCTTGCGGGTCCTTGGAGTCGCGTACGGCGACGATGCCGGGGAGGTTGCGGGCAACCTCGACGCAAGCGCCGCCGTTGCCGTTGCTGTAGGTGCTCTTGCGCCAGATGGCTGCCGGAAGGTCGGTGTTCATGTTCATGGCCGCAGCCTCCTTGAGGTGCTACCTCATGCTAGTTCATCAGCGACGGTGGCTATGAGTGCCTGTGAGGCGTCTACGGGCAGGGCTGCGGCGCGCAGGTGGTCGAAGATCAGGGTGTAGCGTCTGACTTCCTCCTGCTTCTCCAGGTACAGGGCGCCGGTGTGGTACTCGATGTAGACGACGTTCGGGTCGGTGCGCTCGGGGAAGCCGAGCAGGATGAATGAGCCGTCCATCGACGGATGGGCGCCGGCTGCGAACGGGATGACCTGCAAGGTGACGTTCGGCAGGCTAGTGGTCTCCAGGATGCGGTGTAGCTGGCCGTGCGTGACGGCCGGGCCGCCGACGATGCGGCGGATGACGGCTTCGTTGAGCACGAGCCAGACCTCCCGGCCGCTGCCGGCGGTGAGCACCTGCTGCCGGGCCATGCGTACCTGGACGCGCCGGTCGATCTCCTCGTCGGTGGCGCTGAACAGTGAGGCCCGGTGGATGGCACGGGCGTAGTCCTCGGTCTGGAGCAGGCCGGGCACGAACTCGGAGTCGTAGGCCGAGATGGCGCTGGCTTCGGCCTCCAGGCCGACGTAGACCTCGAACCAGTCGGGCACGGCGTCGCCGTACTGCTGCCACCAGCCTCGGCTGCGTGACTCCCTGGCGAGGGTGAGCAGCAGGTCCCAGGCGTCGTCTTGCTGGCTGAGGCCATAGACGCCGAGCAGGAACTTGACATCGCGCGGCAGGACGCTGACGCGGGCGTTCTCGATGCGGCTGATCTTGGCGCTGGACCACTCCAGGCGGCCGGCCACGTCCTCGATGGTCAGGCCAGCCTGATCGCGGTAGCGGCGCAGCTCGGCCGCCAGCCGGCGTCGCTTGACGGTGGGACTGCTGTGGGTGGGCACGGATCACTCCCTAGATCATGAGGAAGTTGCATCTGCAACTTGCATATGCGATATAACCGTGTGAGGATAGCACCAGCATGGCACTGATGGGACAGGCGCATGGCTGACTTGATCAAGGAGCGCCCATGAGCGGCGGGACCGGTGCTGTATCGGCGAGGCGTGGTGGAGCACGCCCTGACGCGACAGAGCACAGCTCCGGTGCCGGTCCCGTCTCCGGTCCCTGGCCGCTGGCCAGCTCGCTGGAGCTGGCAGCACTGCCAACGGCTGTCGCGTGCGGACGGCTGCACACCAGGCAGGTGCTGCGGGAGTGGAAGCTCGATCACCTGGCAGAGGACGCCATGACGCTGGTCAGTGAGCTGCTGACTAACGCGGTCATAGCGTCGCGTTCGTCAGGCGCCGGCGGCTTAGTCTCCCTGCGCCTGCTGGCCAGCCGGAGACAGGTGCTCATCGAGGTCTGGGACCAGAGCCCTCATGATCCCCAGCCCCGGGCTGCCGGCCTTGATGCCGAGCACGGCAGAGGGTTCATGGTGATCGAGGCCCTGAGCAGCCGGTGGGGGTACTACCGGGTCAGCGCGCATCTGAAAGCGGTGTGGTGCGAGCTGGTGACTGACGGCAGGTGAGGCGGCCTCTTCGCTGATGTCAGCAGCGAGCACGCCCGGAATAATCTCGCTACGCACTCCAGGCAAGGGATGAGAAGAGCATGCACGTAATAACCCGGGATTGCGCAATCGAATGCCTGGCGCCGCTGCTCTCAGTCCCGACTCTTAGCGCTTTAGCTTCAGGGATAGGTGAAGCTCCGGCCACCGTCGGACAGGTGATCGAACTGTACGAGCAGCGACGGCTGATGAATATCCACAATATCAGTTCAGGCCGGGCTGGTGAGATCAAGAGGTGCCTGATGACAATTGGGCTCGTCGAGGCTGAGAAGCCGGCGGCCTGGTCGGGCTAAAGTCAGTATCGCATAGCCTAAGGTCCCAGCTGTTCGCCCGCCACATTCCCCCACGCAAGTCCTGACCGGTTCTGGCCGCACCGCATTCTCGCCACCTGCCCGGATCATTCGCATGGGGCTGCCATGACCGGCGAGCGTCCGCCGGCTGGGCGCTCCAAGCCCATCTCCGGGTGCTTTCCGGTATGGTGTGCAGAAAACAAAACGCGGCCCGGTCTGATTTTCGAGCTGACACGGCTGATACGGGCTGGCCCGGAAGATGATCGAGCGCGTGATCGGCCTGGGCCTGCCGTTCGCGTGGTTCACCGCCGATGAGGCCTGCGGCGATAACGGCAGGCTGCGGGACCTGGGCTCGGGAGCCGGTGCCGATCAGGCCGTCTTCGTCTAGGATCATGGCGTCTACTTCTGCACATCCGGGGCTGCGTGCCGGTGGGGGTATCGGTGGGAATTTTCAGCAAGAGGACATTGCCAGCAACGTCCGCGACGTCCGAGCTACCTATCCGCGTCTCGGACTATTCCGACAGCCTGGAAGGGCGGGCAGAGGCCGCGACGGCCGCGCTCGCGACCTTAGCCCGGGCGAGCGACGTCGGCAGGCCCTTCGGTCCAGGATTCGGGCTTGAACAGGCACGAGAGTGGCTGTTGCAGATCCTCCCGAACCAGTCCGAGCTCCAAGCCGTCGGTCACGTCGCGGGCGACACCCTGGCCGCCGGCTTTCGCTCGAAGAGAATCGACTTCGACACCATCGACAAGGTGCTCGGAATCGATGGGGAGGGCGTGCGCAGGTTCGGGCTGTCACGACGCCAGGAAGCTGCGAACATACAGGCCATCGAGGGTGCCAAGGAAACCCTAGTCGCCATGTCCCGAGATGATTTGCTGGCCCTGCGGAGGTGGCACGACGATGTGTCGTTCATGGCGGAGGTTCTCGCCTATCACCAGATGGCGGTTCTGAGACTTGAGCTGACGCGAGATCTGGGCCAGTGAGCCTGTTCGGTAACGAGGTCGAGGCGGCCGGGTACCTTGTTGTTGACCTCAACGACGGCGGCTGGTCGCGTCGGATGACCATGAAAGTCGTTCAGCGCTGCCCAACGTCAGTCTGGCTCTGTCCCCTCGCTGCCGTCATGCGGGCCGGGTACGGCATCTGACGGGGCGGTGGTGGGTTTTCACGGCCAGAGCCGGGTCGCGGCGAGCACCGCCGCGTGGATCTCCTGGCCGATCCGCTGTGCCAGCAGGCCATGGCGGTCGTCGGTGGCAGTGGGCGTGCCAATGACCTCCACGTGCGCCGGTTCGCGGCCGAGCAGCCGCGGTGCGGCGGTCAGAAACTGGTAGGGCACGTAGATCGCGCTGGTGATCACCAGGCTCCGGCGCCGGTGCTCGACGGGGATCCGCTGGGCGAGGAAGTCGAGTGCGTCGGCGGTGTTGGCGCGCCGGGACGGGTCCGTCGTCGGCGCTGCCATCAGCCGAAGTGAGACTTCGCCGTTGGCGCCTTCGGCTGGCCAGTCGATGGCCGTCTGGTAGTCGCTGGCGCGCCGATGCCCGGTCGGCGGTGCGGCCGCCGCGCCGAACGCGTCGCAGGCGGTACGGAACAGGTGCTGCCACTCGGTTGTCTCGCCAACCGGGTGGGGGGCGGCGGCCGAGATTTCCGCGACGGTCAGTGGCCGGTGCGCCGCTAGCGCCACGACCAGGCCGGGCGCTACCCCGGCCGGGGGAAGGCTGGCAGCGAGCGCAACGCGCAGACGGTTACCGGTGACAGTGCCCCCGAGCACCACGGTCACGTCGTACCCCGGCAGGGCGGGCGGTGCCGTTTCAAGCAGCCCTAGTGGTCCCGCCGCGCCAATCAGTGCTGCGGCCGCTGCGGGGCCGAACCCGGCCGCCGCCTGGTGGCGCTCAGCCCCGCGCCGCGTGTCCAGGGTATCCGTCGTCCAGTTCAGGAAGGCCGGCAGATCCTGCGGAACCCGTACGATGACTGGGCCTCCCAGGCTTGCCGCCACGGTCGCCAGGGCGTCCGAGGTCAGCCAGCGGGCTGCGGCCTCGCGGACATCGACGATGCTCGCCGCTGCCCAGCGGGCAGCAGTCATATCGTCACGGTCCACAGGATCCTCGGCTCACCGAGGGCCAGATCGGTGACGCTCGGGCGCGCCAAGTCCGCCGGAAGCACGGTCCGAAGCTCACGCCACCTGTCCAGGGCGCGATCATCGCCACACTCCGCCATGCCCAGAATGGCCTGCACCGCCAGCCAGTGCGCGCCGCGGTCCCGTGCCAGCTCGGCGACCCTAGCAAACGCCTTACCCGCCGCGGGATCGCCGGCGAGCCGGTCGGCTTCGGCCAGGCCCAGGGCGGCCCACGCGGCGGCCGCAGGGCAGGACGGCCTCTGGCCCACCCGGTCGTAGCGCTGCCGGGCACCGGACATCTCGCCACTGGCAATCGCCAGGTCGGCGAGGACGAGATCGAGGTCGTCGCGCTGGCGGGGGGTCCGTGCCGCGTCGTAGTGGGTGACGTGCGGGAACGGGCGCGACTCCCCTAGGGCGAGGTCGACCCGGTCGGCCAGCAACGCGATCGTCTCCAGGTCGGCTAGCGCCTGCTGGTATCCCTCGCTGGCAAAGCGCGGCTCGGCGGCCTTAAGCGCCTCCCGGGCCTCGGCGGGCTTGCGCAGGTGGCACAGGGCAGCGGCTGCCAGCCATCCGCCCCAGGACTGCCACCGGGGGATGGCGTAGCGGCCGCGGCGAAAGCGCAAGTCGAAGGCGCGTTTCAGGGCATCATCGAAACGGCCCTGGTAGATCGCCGCGGCCCCCGACTCCAGGAGCGCACCCGCGAGCCGCTCGGGATCCAGAGCAGAGGCAAGGCCGTCGACAGCGGCGTCGGCGTCCCGCGCCGCCTGACCCGGTTCCATCAGGTACCGGTGTGCGTAGGCGCGGTAGTAAAGATCGCTTGGATACGGCCGCCCGCCGGGCAGCCGCCGGTTCCGGATCGCCCAGGTGGTCAGCTCGGCGACATCCTGCCACCGCCCGCGCGGCAGCAGCAAGGCACACTGCCGCGTTATGACCGCGTCGCGGAACGGCCGCATCCCGGGAAGGGTGAGCACGGGCCGGGCACGGGCAGCGGCCCGGACTACGCCGGCGGCCATCCCGCCAGCGTAGAGGCTCCGGCTGAATGCCCACCGCAGGTGCCACGGGATGGTCCGCCACCGGAACGCCCGAAGGTCCCGCTCGCGAGCTGTCTTCACCGCCTCCGCCTCGCTGGCGGGAGCGCCGAAACGCATCACCAGCCGCGCCTGGGTGATCCCCGGCGGCTCCGGCAGGCTGACGCGGGGCGCCTGCCGGGGCAGCACCTCGGCGAAGGAGGCCGCCACCAGGTCAGGAACAGTGAAACCGTGCGCGGTCGCGTCCGTCACGAACGCCCGGGCGGTCGGCGGAACGGTTTCCCTCAGCCCGCCGTCTGGCAGAAACGGCGGTGCGAACTCGATGTTCGCAGCTGGGAATGCCTGGCGAATGTAGTCACGCTGGTATGCCTTCGGCTCGTACCAGACCACGCCCGCCGCGGCCCCGAAGACCGCCTCCAGCAGATCGGCCAGGTCAGCGTCAGCTCCCGCGTAGCCGTAAAGCACAACCCGCCGGTCCCGCGCCAGGGACACCAGGTGCTCGACGTCTTGGGCCGGCAGGGGCGTGAGCAGTTCGCGGTCGGTGAACGCCAGCGTCTGGGGGTCCTCAACCGTGCCGTGAAACTTCACGAGGCTGCCCGGCCCGGCCATCGTCAACGGCAGCAGGGGCACACCTTCGCGGCCGCCGGCACGCCCAGCACGCGGCGGGCTGCCACCGCTCCGGCCGGCGAACGCGCGTTCCACGCACAGGTCGACATTCGGCGTCCACACTAGGCCGCCACAGGCCAGCACGCCGGCCGCGACGTGGTGGGCAGCGTTCGGCTCATGGTGCTCGTCAGCCAGCACACGCGCGACCTCGCCCGCGAACCGGACCCCGAAACCGTGCAACGTCCCGAAGAGTACCTCGGCGGCGAAGGACGCCGGCTCAAACGAGGGATACACTGCGTGGTCCCACGCCCCCAGCTCCGGGCGCTGCGGATCCGGAGAGGGCCGCCAGGTCCACCCGAGCGCGCCGAGCACTCCCTCAGACAGCAGGGCGAAATCCGGCAGCCCGGCTGGTGCCGATACCGACGCACCAGCGCCCAGGAACAGCAGCCAATTGTCCACAACGCCATCTTGCGCGCTGACCGGCCGGACAGGCAGCCGGAACGAGCGCTTCACAAAATATCCGCGCCATGAGCGCACATTCAGCGGCTGCCCGCCCCACGCAGCCGCCGGTTCTCAGCGGCACGGAATCGACAGGGCTGCTCATTACCCAGCCGTGGGCGCTCACGTTAAGTAATCAGTCCTGTTCGTGCTGAGTGCGCAGTGCCGCCGATCGGTACTCTGTCTGCTCGTTGCGGCCGGTATGCCTGGTGATCCCAGAACCAGGCATTCTGGGCGCTGAACTGTGCGTGCTTATTGCTGGCTGCGTAAGAGGGCATCTGATTTAGGTCAGTGATGGTTCGCCGGTATCGGCGGGGGCGTCTCGCCAGGTTGGCGTATTTTCTCCGGTCAGGCGCTTGCTCATATTGTCGATCATCGCCCAGTAGATCATCGTGGCGGAACGTTCCGGGAGGGTCTCATAATCGCGGACAAGCCGCCGGTGCAGGACAAGCCAGCCGAAGGTGCGTTCCACGGCCCATCTGCGGGGCAGCGGGGCGAAGCCCTTCTGACCGGGATCTTTCTGGACGACAGCGAAGCTGATGCCAGCGTCGGCCGCGTGCTGCAGGAACCCGGCCTTGTAGCCGCCGTCGACCCATTCGGCGGTCACCGTCGGGTGCCGGGCGGTGACGTCCTTGCCGCCGTTGGTGTCCTGCACCGACGCGGCGGTGATCACGACGGCGAGGAGCAGGCCGAGGGTGTCGGTCGCTATATGCTGCTTACGGCCTTTCGTCCGCTTCCCCGCGTCGTAGCCCTGGCTGGCCTCCGGGGCGTTCGAGGAGGCTTTCACCGCCCGTGCATCGATAATCGCCGCCGTCGGCTCCGCCGAGCGGCCGGCCTGCTCGCGGACATGGCGGCGGAGCAGGCCGTGGATCGCCTCGGTGGTCCGGCGGCTTCCCATTTCGCGTAATAGTCGTACACGGTCTTGCACGGCGGGAAATCGTGCGGCAGGTACTCCCACGCGATCCCTGTCCGGTTCACGTACAAGATCGCGTTCACGATCTCGCGCAGGTCATGAACCGGCGCGAACAGGCCCGGGCCCGCCTCGGCACGCGCCTGCCGCCAGGCGGACAGGACCGGCTCGACCAGGGCCCACCGGGCATCGGACAGGTCACTGCGATAAGCACGCCGGCTGGACATGATCATGATCTATAGCACGCGATATCCCAGGACCGTGGGACCCCGAAGGTAAAAAGATCCCCAACGCTAAGACGGACCGGCATCACCCGGAATCAGATGCCCTCTAAGATCCGTTGCGCGGCCGTTAAATCTGCCGCGCTGATGGTTGATAATGCCTTGCAGGCAGGTATCACCCCGGGCACGGCTGGGAGTAGGTATGGCGGCGACACTGTCCGCTGTCGCGTCTGAGGCCGGTGCGGACGGTCCGGACCTGGCGCTGAGGGTGCAGCAGGCGAGGCCAGTACGGAGACGCCAGCCTGGCACGTTCGCGCCTGGCATGACCGTCACGGACCAGCCTGTGCGCCCGCTATTCCAGCGGCACCTGCCCCGGGCCGGCATCTCGACCAGCCCGAACCCGGCGTCCTGGTCTGGACCACCCCCAGCGGACGCACCTGCACCGTCCACCCAGACACCTACCTCGTCTGACCGGGCTGGGATGGACTGCCTAGTCTGACCGGCTGGGACGGTCTAGCCGTCTGACCGGGCGGGATGACTATCCCTTCTGACCTGGCTGGGACGGATCTGCCCCGTATGGCTGGCTACGCCGGTCTGTGACCCTCAGGTACGGCTTCTTCGGTCAGTGCGGGCTCCTGATGGCCGGAGCCGGAAGCGCCGGGTGTGGCTCGCGGTTCGCGCACCGAGATCAGCACCAGCGTCGTGGCAATGGCGGAGCCAATCGCCAGGACCGGCCAGACCCCGTGACCCAGGCGTACGAAGAGCCAGCCGCCGATGGCCGGGCCTGCCGCGGCGCCGAGCCCGAACATGAACTGGAAGCTGCCGATGTAGTGGCCCTTGAGCCGCGCGGGCGCGATCACCGCTGGGTAGGCGAACGTGGCCGGGCCGCCGATGATCTCGCCGAGCGACCACACCAGGGTGCCGCTCAGGATCACCGCCGGGCCGAACGGCAGCCCGTACATGGCCACGCCCACCCCGAGCAGGCCGAGTGTGAGCGCGATCGACAGGCGCATCGGCCAGGATTGCGTGACCTTGGTCACCAGCAGCTCGAACGCGATGACGATGAGCCCGTTGAGCGAGACAGCCAGGGTGTACCACAGGATCGCGACCCCGGCCGCCTTGATGTTCAGCGGCAGCGTGGACAGGTACTGGATGTATACGGCGGAATGGATTCCGATCGCGAGCAGGTAGAGCATGTACCGCCGGTCGTGCAGCATCTCCAGATAGCCCGAAGACCATCGGCTGGATACCGGACGTCTGCCGGGCGGTTCCCGTTCCGGCTCCTGATCCTGGCCTTTCCCCCCGCTCCCGTCCGGTGCGGCGGCGCCGCGGCCGCCGCGGAGGTCGGCCCGTCGCGCGGGCAGCGCGATCCAGGCGAGCACGGCGTAGGCGAGGGCGACCAGTGCTTCCCCCCAGAACACCAGGTCATAGCGCCGGCCGGCCAGGTAGTACAGGCCGAGGCCGAGCAGTGGGGCGGCCGTCGCGCCCAGGTTCAGCCCGAAGCGGTACAGCGCGAACGTCATCACCTGCCGGTCGTCGGCGGTCAGGTCGGACAGCAGCGTCGCCGATGCCGGGCGGTAGAGCTGGCCGATCAGGCTCACCACGACTGCGGCCCCGAGCAGCACGGGATACGAGGGCAGATAGAGCCAGGACCCCATGATCACGCAGGTGCCGAGCATGCTGATCATCGTCGCGTTGCGCGGCCCGAGCCGGTTGGCCAGCGTTCCGCCGACGAGCACCCCGGCGACCGCGCCGACCCCGTAGGCGCTCAGCGCCAGCGTGGCCTGCTCAGCGGAATACCCCTTCGAAGTCAGGTAGAGCACCAGGAAGAGGTTGAGAAATCCGCCCAGACGGTTGATGAGCACCCCGACGAGCACCGTCTTGACGGCCAGCGGCGCCTCGAAGAAGGCCGCCCTGACCCCAACCCGGCCTGGCCGCGTGGTTGCCTCGCTCATCGAAGGGCTCCGGCTGGTTATCGCGTCTTGATGCTGATCGCCGACCTGACCCGCTGCTCAAGCGCGTCGAGCTCCTCTGGCGAGCCCGCGTCCACGAAGAACGTGACCGCGCGGTCGTCGGAGCTCTCCAGCGGTCCGAGCCTGCTTCCCCGGTCCTTGAGCACGAGCACCGCCCGCAGCGCTGGACCGTCGTCCGCGGCGCCAGGCTTGATCTCCGGCCACACCCCGCCCTCGCCGATCCACCGCGGCTCGACATCCGGCCAGGCGACGGTGACGCCGTCGAGCACGCCCGGCTCGTGCTCCAGGTACACCTGCCGCGCGAACCTGTGCGGCTCGGGGTAGCTGGCCGGGGCGCCAAGCGCGATGTTCAGGATCTCCGGCTCCATCGGGATGCCGGTCGCCAGCTGGTAGAGCGCCATCAGGCCGTCGCCCGGGGTGCGGGCGGCCACCTCCATCAGGACGCAGCGGCCATCCGGGGTGATCCGCCACTCCGAGTGAGCGATGCCGTCGCCGAACCCGAGCCGCCCGAGCAGGAGGGCGTTGGCGTGGATTAACTGCCGGCTCACGTCCGCTCGCTGCTCGGGAACGCTGTGTGACAGCTCCACGAACGTGCGCCCACGCGCCTGGGTTGTCTCCTTCCTGGTCGCCGAGGCGAACACGATCGAGCCGTGCTGTACCAGGCTCTCGACCGAGTATTCCTGGCCCTCGATGAGCTCCTCGACCAGGAGGATCTCGTGCTCGGGATAGGTCGCGAGCTCGCGCTTCAGCTCGGCGAGGTCGCGCACGGTCAGCACGCCCCAGCTGGAATGCCTGCTGGCCGGCTTGACCACGGCCGGAAAGCCGATCGCGTGGAAAGCGGCGTCAAGCTCGGCCGCTAAATGCGCGTCCTGGCCCGCTCGCGCGCGCTGGCCAGCCGGAATCACGACGGACCGGGGACTGAGCTCGGGCAGGTACCAGCGCTGCAGGTACTTGCTGCGGCAGGCCCTGCTCGCGCGCAGGCCGGGCGAGGGCACCCCGAGGCCGTCACATAGCAGGCCGGTGGGCTCGGCCAGCACGTCGCCGACCGCGTACGCGCCAGCGATGTGGTACTTCTGCCGCCAGGCGGTCACCGTCGCGATCGCTCCGGCGACGAACGCTCCCTCGACGGTCACGTCCCCGTCCACGAAGGCGATGTCCGCGATCGCGGACATCGGCCCGCCCCTGACGGCCATCTGGGCACGGGCTCGCTCCCGGTACGCCGACGAGGTGATGACCAGGGCCGCTAACCCGCGGCGGGAAAGCTCGGCGAGGTAGAGCGGGTCGCGGCAGATGACCGGGAACGATCCGGTCAGGATGAATGCGTGCGGCCTGGCTGGAAGCGGCGCGGGCTGGTCCATGCCACATCCTCCTCGTCGATCGATGCAGCCCTCGGCGCTGCGGCCTGGTCGGGCAAAGGCTGGTGCGAAACTGGCGTAAGACCGTGCTTCCTGCGGCGGCACACGTCACCGCGGCACACGTCGCCGCGGCATGCGTGACCGCTTCCGCCAGCCTGGGCGGGAGGTTTACGCAGGCACCTATGATGTCACGGTTTGGGTCATCCGTCCGCCCCGTTCGACCCGTACCCGGATTCCCGCGGGCGAGAACGCTCTCAGGCAGGCCCGGGTCCGGCCAGCCGGGGCCGAACGCGAGCCGGCCGGTCAGCTGTCTGTCTCCCCTGGCTCAGGCGCGGGCGTCGGCTGGCGGCTGCGCCTGGATCTGGCCTGTCCCGCGCCGCCGGGCGCGCATCCAGAGAACGACCGCGATAACCACGAGCACGAATCCGACGGCCGCCGCCGCGATCGGCACCGCCGTGCCGAACGTGGTGATGGTGTTGCTGCCGTTCTTCGCGTCGGTGGCCGCCGCCTGCACGCTGCCCTGGCTGCCCTGGTAGCTGTCGACAAGCACGGGAAGCAGCGGGACGACCTTCCCCTGCGGCAGGGCGACGCCGCCCATCTGCGTCTCGCTGGTGCTGACGTCGACCACCACCCCGGTGGCCGGCGCGACCCAGTACGTGCTCGTGGCCGCGTAGGTGTAGCCGAGCGGGACGTCGGCCACGTGCGGGAACGCTCTGGCCAGCCCGGCCAGCAGCTTCGGCGGGACCAGGCCGGTCTTGCCGACCTCCTTGAGCACCCGCACCGGCAGCGACTTCGGCAGAGCGCCGAGCACCTGGGGATTCTTGATCACCGTGGTGGGGACTGTCGCCTGGTAGACGTAGGTGTTCAGCCCGCCGCGCTGCTGCTGACCGACATACTTCAGCTGGGTGGTCGTGTGCGTCGTGTTGACCCAGCCCGTGTAGTTCTGCTTCTTGGCGCCGATCGGCCAGTTGACCGTGAGCCCGCTGGCGTCGGTGACGCTCCAGTTGCCCGGGTGGCTGTCCGTGGCCTCGAGGCTGCTCCGGTTGACGGCGTACTGCGACGTCACCGTGCCGATCTGACGGCCGGAGACGTCAACCGTGTTCGCTTCCTGGACTAGCGCGGTGTTGCCCGACGTCTGGAGGACCTTGACCCGCTGATGCAGCGTCTCGGGGAGCCCGGCCTTCAGCACCCCGGCGAAGTTGCCCTGCCGCAGCGCGACGGGGTCGGCCAGGCTGCGGATATGCCCGTTGTAGGTTCGCACCGTATTGGAGTCGCTCGGCAGCCGCGCGATGTACTGCGGGGCTATCCAGAACGCGAGCAGCCCCGCCGCGGCGAGCAGGATTACCCCGGTCACACTGCAGAAGATCGCGGCTTTACGCATGGCAAGCTCCTGATCTGGGCTGTGCCACGCAGGCTGCCTGGAACCTGACCTGGCTGGCACGGCACCGTTTCTCCTCCACCCTCCCTCGCGCCGCCCGTGCCTACCTCGCCCGTTGCAGGTGAACATGACGCCCGGCTGACGGCTCTAGTCGAGGCCGTCGCGGTCCGCCCACTCCAGCAGGGTGTCCAGCGAGTAGGCGCTGTCGTCGATGCCCTCGTGCAGGTCACCGAGCCGCGCGAAGCGGGCGGGCACGGTGGCGATGGTGCAGTCTCCGGGCTCGACGTCGTCGACCTCGTCCCAGGTGATCGGGGTGGACACGGTCGCCTCGGGCACGCCGCGCACCGAGTACGCGCTGGCGATCGTGTGGTCGCGGGCGTTCTGGTTGTAGTCGACGAACAGCTTGGCTGGGTCACGGTCCTTGCGCCACCAGGTAGTCGTCACCTCGCCGGGCGCGCGGCGCTCCACCTCAAGGGCGAACGCGTACGCGGCCCGGCGGACGTCGGCGAAACCCCAGCGGGGCTCGATCCGCACGTATACGTGCAGTCCGCTGCCGCCTGAGGTCTTCGGCCACCCGGTCGCGCCGAGCTCGCCGAGTATCTCGTGCACGACGTGGGCGACCCGGCGCACGACCGCGAATCCGCACAGCGGCATCGGATCCAGGTCGATCCGCCACTCGTCTGGCCGCTCGGTGTCGGCACGCCGCGAGTTCCACGGATGGAACTCCACGGTGGACATCTGGACCGCCCACAGGACACTGGCCAGTTCGGTCACGCACAGCTCATCGGCGTGCCGGCCGTAACGCGGGAAGCTCACCCGCACCGTCTCCAGCCACGGCGGCGCCCCGCCCGGGATCCGCTTCTGGTGCACCTTCTCCCCGGTCACCCCAGCCGGGAAGCGGTGCATCATGCAGGGCCGCTCGCGCAGCGCGCGCACGATGCCGTCACCGACCGACAGGTAGTAGCGGGCCAGGTCGAGCTTGGTCTCGCCGCGGGCGGGGAAGTACACCCGGCCGGGATTGGAGATCCGGACAGTCCGGCGCCCGACCTCGAGCTCCACGTCACCACTCATACCGAGAAAGCTAGCCGCAACGGCGGCGCGGAGCGCCTGGTCGGCCGCGAGCCTGAGCTCGGGCGGGTCGGCGGGTCGGCAGGTGACCAACGGCCCTGGCCCGGCGCCGCGCTCGCTGTGATCATCGGGTACATGGACGGATTACTCGCATATACGGCGGCGGCCCTCGTCGCCGTCTGGGGAGTCGCGCACGCGATCCCCACTCGCCAGGTTCTGGCCGGCCTTGGGCCGGTCACCGCCGACAACCGGCGGATCGTCAAGCAGGAGTGGCTGGCCGAGGCGTTCACCATGTGGGGTATCGCCGCGATCGTGATCGCGGCGACCGCGGCGGGCGGTGCGGCTGCGGACGCTCGCGCCTGGGTGTACCGGGCCGCCGCGCTGCTGCTTGTCGCCCTGGGGACGCTGACGGCTCTCACCGGCGCCCGCACGCCGGTGATCTGGTTCAAGATCTGCCCGGTGCTGATGGCCGGCTCAGCCGCCCTGCTGCTGGTCGCGAGCGTGCCGTAGGCACGGCGCGCGGGCGGGGCGCGGCCTGGCTACCTGACCGCCGGCGCCTGACCTGGCGCCGTCAGCCACGGCTCGCGGACCGTGGCAAGGGTCCGCCAGTAGGCAGCTTCGTAGCCGGCCGCCATCGCCTCGACGGTGAAGCCCGCCTCCACGTGCTTGCGGCAGACAGCCGGATCGAGCTGTCGTGCCCGCGCGATGCCTTCCGCCAGCTCACCGGGATCATCGACGATGATCCCGGTCTGGCCGTCCACGATCAGCTCGGGGACCGAGCCTCGGCGGAGCGCGACTACCGGAGTGCCGCACACCATAGCCTCGATCATGACCAGTCCGAACGGCTCGTCCCAGACGATCGGGAACAGCAGGCAGGCCGCCCGGGCCAGCAGTGTGCGCTTGGCTGCCGCATCGGCCACGCCCAGGATCGTCACGCCGGGTCCTAGCCTCGGCTCGATCTCCTTGCTGAAGTACCTGCGCTCGATCGGCTCGGAGCATTTGCCGGCCAGGACGATCGGCATTCCGCCGGCCCGGGCGGCGTCGATCGCCAGGTGCGGTGCCTTCTCCGGGTGGAACCGGCCGAGGAACAGCGCGTAGTTCTCCTTCTCCGCGCTGAACGGGAACGTCTCGGCCCGGATCGCGTTGTGGACCGTGGCGACCCAGGGCAGGTCGGGCGCGGTGGCTCGCTGTGCGCTGGTGATCGCGATCAGCCGGATGGCGTCGCCGAGCGCGCGATAGAACTCGCCGTGGTCGCCGGAGACCGGCCCGTGAGCCGTCACCACGGTCGGCGTCAGCCGCCCGTGAGCCAGCAGCGGCCCGGCCACGGTGTGATCGTGGATCACGTCGGCGTCCAGCGTGTCGAGGATCCTGGCGACCTTGGCCGCGTGGACGAGCTCGGGCGCCAGCTCGCCTATCTGGTCGGCCGGCCCGGTCTCGTAGGTGGCGATGAACCGCTGTGCCCTCGTGCCGTGGCGGCCGGCGCCAATGAGCGTCACCTGGTGTCCTCGCGCGACGAGCGCGTCCACCAGATCGGCGACGACCAGCTCGATCCCGCCGTATGCCGCGGGCGGAACGGTGAAGTAGGGCGGCGCGACCATCGCGATATGCAGCCGCCGCGCTGCGCCGCGGGTGAAGCCGACCGGGCCAGCGCGGGCAATCCGGGCAGGATCTCGCGAGTCAGCGCAGAGGCGAACAGGCCGGCCACGGCTGGCGGTGGCCGCAGGCCGATCTCGGCCAGCGCCATGATCTGTCATGTACGCTCGGCCCTCGAACCGCTCGCTCGTAGGTTCCTACGGTCAGTGCGGCTGCCGGCGGTGAGCGAGCGCAAGATCCGGACGGCCTAGCCGCTTTAGCCAATATTACCCGGCAAATCAATACTAGTTAACGGAATCCCGCAAATCGTCGCAAGATCAGCATGCGCCGACCTGCCGCGGCCTCTCAGCGTCGCTCAGCGTCGCTCAGCGCGCCGGGACGGGCCCGGGCGAGGCTGCGGGGCCCAGGCGGCCGGATCAAGGGTGCCGTCAATGGCCGCACGGGCGACATCGGTCAGGCGGAGATTGCCGCTCCGGGCGTAGGCACGCAGCCGGGAGAAGGCCTCGGACAGATCGACGCCGGCCCGCTCGGCGAGCACTCCCTTGGCCTGCTCGATGACGATCCGGCTGGTCAGCGCGGCGGAGAGCTGCTCGTTCAGGCGCTGAGCCTCGGTGCTGGCGCGATGCTGCACGATGCTGAGGGTGGCCAGGTCAGCGAACGCCCGTGCGACGATGACGTTCGACTCGTCCATCGGCGCGGGCGTCGCGCTGAGCAGGTTCAGCGCGCCGATGGTCTGCTCACGCAGCCGCAGCGGCACGGCGAGCGCGGAATTGAAGCCAGCCTCGAGCGCGGCGGCGGCGAACGACGGCCAGCGGCCGGCCCCTGCCTCCAGAATCTCGTGCTCGACCCGCTCGCCGGTGCGGAAGGCGTCCAGGCAGGGGCCTTCCTGGGCCTGAAGCTCGAACAGCTCAAGGAGGCGCATCGCCTCGCTGGAGGAGGCCACCAGGCCCAGGCTGCCGGCCGGCGAGGCCAGCATCACGCCGGCGGCGGAGACGCCGAGAAGGCTGACGCACCGGTTAGCGAGCCCGGTCAGCAGATCGACGACGTCATAGTCGTCGACGAGGGTGTCTGCCATCTCGACGAGTGATCGAACCACGTCGGCTTCTCGGGTCAACTCACTCTCACCCACTTAAGCAGCGCGGCGATCACGGCCGGCGGGTGCCGGACCCAGGCCCGGGCTGCGGCTCTTATCCTAATGGCGATCGGCGTCCGCCGGGCGTCCCTGCCGGGTCTGCTCAGGTCAGTCGCAGCTTCCTGGCCACGATCGCCTCGGCCACGTCGGCGAGCGCGCGCTCGCTGCTGAAGGCGAACGCCCGGAGCCTGATCAGCGCCTCGGTGACGCTGACCCCTTCCTGGACCGACACCATGCCCGCCGCGTTGTGCACCACGTAATGGAAGTCAGCGCCGGCCTCCAGCTCGTCGGCTATCGCGCCGGCCGGGGCGCCGGCCTGGGCCTCAAGCACCCAGCGAGCGGCCAGGTCGGCCACGACCAGCGCATCGGCATGCTGGTCGCTGGTCAGGGCGCCGGTCCGGTCACGGTAGAGGTTCAGCGCCCCGAGGCGCACGGTCCCGACCCGCATCGGGAACCCGAACACGGCCCGCACGCCCGCGCCCACTGCCGGCGGGGTGAAGGCGTGCCACCGGCGTGCCGCCGGATCCGCCAGGTCAGGCTCGGATACGACCTGGTCCTGCTCGTAGGCGTCCACGCAAGGGCCTTCGCCGAGCGTGTACTGAAGCTCCTCGATCAGATGGCTGACCTCGTCGGTGGTGCACAGGGACCCGCGTGGCATGTCACCCGACATGAGCATGATCCCCGCGCCGTTCACTCCCATGATTGCAGGGCATACCGCGCGCAGCCGGCCTGACGACCAGGGCTCTCCCTCGGCGGAGAGCACGGCCAGGATCCTGCGGCGCCGGTCGCCCGCCATTCAGCACCGCGCTCGGCGGCAGCGGCCCGGCGCGCCGCTGGTGCCCCCATGACGATCGCTCACCTGCTGCCTCCGTCGCCCGAGGAAGGAATCCGACGCCAGGTACCGGCGTCAGCGCCCCGCCCGGACTCGCTCGCCGGCCTGATCTGCCGGTCTGGTCATTATGACGTGCAGCGGCCGTTCGGGCTATCAGCCGGGTGAAACCGGCTAACATTGCCCGCTGGCTGGAGCTGGAAACGATCCCGCGCTGACTAGCCGCAATCGAAATGGCGCCCGGTCAGCATGATGCGGCTCAGTTCAGCGAGGCTGGGCCGATGCGCTCGCATCAGGCCGCCGCCGCAGGGCCTTCTGTGCCGCTATGACCGTGCCGCTATGACCGTGCCGCTATGACAAGATCGGGCGACGTATTATTTAACGGGTCCAGTGCCAATGAGACCGCGCCTTTAGTCTGGTGAGAAAGGTTTCAAGACGGAAAGCCAGAGTAAAAGGGATAGTATCCGCAGGTCCTCAATTTTATCGCATAAGATCAAATGTCCCGCGTAACCGCGAAGCCCGGACTCCGGCCAGCGGTCGCCAAGGAAAGGACCGGGGTGCGAACATGGACCTCCAGCGCTGGCTGAGCAGCGGCGTGGCCGCTATCGAGGACTGGCAGGCCAGCTTCGCGCCGTTCGAGCGTGACCCGGCGTCCCGGATCAGCGACGAGGCCTTCGCCAGCGTCTTCGGCGCCTTCACCGAGCGACTGCGGGACAACTACCCCTTCTTCCATCCCTCTTATGCCGGGCAGATGCTGAAGCCGCCGCACCCCGTCGCGGTCGTCGGCTACCTGACCGCGATGCTCATCAACCCGAACAACCATGCTCTGGACGGCGGCCCGGCGACCGCGCGGATGGAGAAGGAGGCCGTCGCGCGGCTGGCCGAGATGTTCGGCCTCGCCACCCATCTGGGCCACCTGACGACCAGCGGCACGATCGCGAACCTCGAGGCGCTGTACGTCGCCCGCGAGCTGCATCCCGGCCGTGGCATCGCCTACAGCGCCGAGGCGCACTACACGCACGCACGGATGTGCCGGGTGCTCGGCGTGGACGGAACCTCCGTGCCGGCCGACCACGCCGGGCGGATCGATCTCGGCGCGCTTGAGGCGCTGCTCGCCAGGGGCCGGATCGGAACCGTCGTGGCCACGGCCGGCACCACCGCGCTCGGCGCGGTCGATCCCGTGCATGAGGTCCTCGCGATCGCCCGCCGCTACGACGCCCGCGTCCACGTCGACGCCGCGTACGGCGGATTCTTCACCGTGCTGGCGGGCGCCGGGGACCGCGCCGGGCTGGCCGAGGCGCCGTGGCGCGCCATCGCGGAGTGCGACTCCGTCGTTGTCGACCCGCATAAGCACGGCCTCCAGCCCTACGGGTGCGGGGCGGTGCTCTTCCGCGACCCCCGCGTGGGCCGCCTGTACCTGCACGAATCGCCCTACACCTACTTCACGTCCGACGAGCTGCACCTGGGTGAGATCAGCCTTGAGTGCTCACGGGCCGGGGCGGCGGCCGCCGCCCTGTGGCTCACCTTCCAGCTGCTGCCGCCCACGCCGGACGGGCTGGGCCGGGTGCTCGCGGCCGGCCGGCGGGCCGCCCTGGACTGGGCACAGCTGATCGCCGATTCCGGCCGGCTCGAGCTCTACCAGCGTCCGGAGCTCGACATCGTCTGCTACTTCCCGGCCGTCAGCCCGCTGAGCATGTCCGCGATTGACCAGGCCAGCGCCCGGATGCTGGCCGCCGGCATGGCTGACCCGTCGCGCCCGGTGTACCTCAGCACGCTCCAGGTGGACCGGGGCGACCTCGCCCGCCGGCACCCGGACGTGACCGCCGACCGGGAGAGGACCAGAATCCTGCGCAGCGTGCTGATGAAGCCTGAGTCCGAGGGTTACCTGCCCGAGCTGCACTCCCGGGTCGAGCAGCTGACCGGCGACTGAGGGGCGAGCGGCGCACGAGGACCGTCCTGCCGGTCTGGTGGATTCGCGTATCCAGCATGAAAAATCGCTATCAATGCGGGGTTCCACCAGGCGGTGACGGCTACTCGCGAGGAGGTTCGCCATGTCCGGATCTGCTGGCTGGCTGGCTGGCTGGCCGGCCGGGTCGCGGTGATCACCGGCGCGGGAACCGGGATCGGCGCCGCGGTGGCGGCCAGATTCGTCGCCGAAGGCTGCGCGGGCGTCCTGGTGGACGCCGGCCCGGGCCAGTGCAGGACGCGGCCACGGCGCCCGGTGACCGGGCGCTGGCGGTCCCGGCCGACGCGGCGGCCGGGCCAGCGATGGCCCGGGTGGCCCAGACGGCGGCCGAGCGGTTCGGCGCGATCGACATCCTGGTCGCGAACGCAGGCGGGCTCGGCGGCGGGACGGCGGCGGACGTCGATGACGACGCCTGGGCGCAGGCGATCCGGTCGAACCTGACGACCTGCCTGGTCTCTGCGCGCGCCTGCCTGCCCGATCTCATCAGGCAGCGGGGCTGCGTGGTCGTGGTGTCGTCGATCGGCCGAGCCAGGCGAGGTCGCGTCCGTGATCGCGTTCCTGGCCAGCGGCCACGCGTCGGCGGTGACCGGCGCGGTGGTCACCGCGGACTGCGGGGCGACCGCCGTCGATCTGCCGACCACCGCGTTTGACTCACCGTGGCCTGAGGCACCCTGATCGTGGCGGCCCAGGAGGCCGGCGGCCGGCCGGGTGCGGTCCGGCAGTGCCTGCCCTGGCCTCGCGCGACGTACTATCGGTGCCATGCCCCGTCGTCTCGCCGCTGGCAGCGCCAGCGATCTGGTGCGGGCCGAGCACGACATCAGGAACCGGATCGGCGACCAGCATCTGGACTTCGCCGCGATGGCCGCGGTGTCCAACATCCACCGCGCGGCCAATGTGATCCGCAATCAGATGGAGCGCAAGGTGCTCGCCGACGAGGATCTCTCCTGGGCCGCGTTCACCGTGCTGTTCGTGCTGTGGATCTGGGGCGACCAGCAGACGCGCGATCTGGCTGCCGAGGCAGGCGTCACCAAGGGCACCCTCACCGGCGTGCTGAAGACCCTGGAGAAGCGCGGCCTGGCCAGGCGGCGGGCGCACGACAAGGACGGCAGGCTCGTCCTGGTCGGCCTGGAGCCCAAGGGGCTCGCCGTGATCGAGCGGCTCTTCCCGGCGTTCAACATGGGGGAGGCGCTGGTCAGCTCGAGCCTGACCGAGCGGGAGAAGACTCAGCTCGCGTCCCTGCTCCGCAAGATCATCCGATCCGTCGAGGAAGGCTGACCGTCGGGGGGCTGACCGCCGGGGGGGTGACCGCCAGGAGGCTGACCGCCGGGGGGCTGACCGCCAGGGCGGCCTGAGCGATCAGGAACGCCGACGCCACCAGCCGGTCGGCCCGGTCCCGCGAGGCGGGTTCCTCGCTGACGGTCCTGGCGAGCAGGTGGTCGGGGTCATGCCCCTCCCGGGCGATCTCGTCGCGCCCGCCGGCGTCGAGCCACAGCCCGAGCTGGCTGCCGTCAACCTCGGGATGAAACTGGACGGCCAGGTGCCTGCCGAGCGAGAACGCCTGCGGCCCCACCTCGTTGTGCGCCAGCAGCCTGGCGTGGCTGGGCGGCAGGCACAGGTCGCCGTGGAACTCCAGCCAGGGTCCCGGCGGGATCAGCTCGTGATCCAGCGAGTCGACCACGGTCCAGCCGATCTCCTTGCGCTCCGCGGCCCGCACGTCACCGCCGAACGCGGCCGTCAGCATCTGAGCGCCGAAGCAGATCCCGAGCACGGGCACGCCGGCCTCGTCCGCCCGCCGCAGCCAGGCCAGCTCGTCCGCGATCCAGGACCGGGCCGGACAGCTGTCGTACACCGACCAAGTGGCGCCGAGCACCACGACGTGGTCGATGTCGTCGAACGCGGGCAGCGGGCCGTCTCCAGGGAACATGTGCACGGCCAGGTCGGCGCCGCGCGCCTCGAAGGCGGCGCCGATGAAACCGGCCGAGTCCTCTTCGTGATGCCGGACAACTACGACTCGCATCCACCTGCCTCCTAGCCCGCGATCGCACCGGCGCGACCGCGCCCGCGCGACCGCGGCAGCCGCACCCGCGCGGCCGCGGCAGCCGCGCTTGCGGTCCGCGCTCCGAGCCGTTGCCCAGCGTCTCGTTTGGTGCCAAACTATCCGCCATGACCGGGGCTGTCGACCTGACCGATCTCGACATGTGGGCGCGCGGCGTTCCTTATCACGAGTTTGCCAGGCTGCGGCGCGAGGCGCCGGTCGCGTGGTTCGGCGAGGCCCCGCCCAACTCCGGATTCTGGTCCGTCCACCGCTATGCGGACATCGTCAGCGCGAGCCGGGACGTGGCGGCCTTCTCGTCGGGGCGCGGGGTCTCGTTCGAGGAGCCCACCGACGAGGACATGGCGGCGCGCCGCACGATCATCGACACGGACCCGCCCGATCACACGAAGCTCCGCAAGATCGTCTCGGGCAGCTTCACGCAGCGGGCGGTCGTCGTCTACCAGCGGTTCGTCGAAGAACTCACCGAGCAGGTCCTGGACGACGGGCTGTCGGCCGGCCAGCTCGACTTCGTCGGCACCGTGGCCAGGGAGATCCCGATCCGGGTGCTCGCGCGGATTATGGGCCTGCCCGAGGCCGATCTGGATCAGTTCATCGACCTCGGCGACCGGCTGATCGCCAACACGGACCCGGACATCACCGACGTGGTCTGGGGCAGGGACGACACCGACGCCTTCCGCCGGTTCCCGTTCCGCAGCCCGTACGGCAAGCAGCTCTGGGATCTCGGCCGCGAGGTCGTCAGGGACCGGATCCGCGCTCCCGGTGACGACCTGCTCTCCACCCTGCTGCGGGCTGAGGTCGACGGCGACCGGCTGAGCGAGGTCGATCTCGACAACTTCTTCTCGATCCTGGTGGTGGCCGGCAACGAGACCACCCGGATCGCGCTCGCGCAGGGGATCCTGGCCTTCTGCGAGCACCCGGAGCAGTGGGAGCGGCTGCGCGGCGACCCCGGGCTGCTCAGCACCGCGACCGAGGAGGTGCTCAGGTGGACGTGCCCGACGCACTTCATGCGGCGGACGGCGGCCGCGGACACCGAGCTTGGCGGCGCCGCGATCCGTGCCGGGGACAAGGTGGTGCTCTGGTACGTGTCGGGGAACCGGGACGAGTCCGAGTTCAGCGACCCCGACGTGTTCGACGTCGGCCGCGGCCCCAACCGGCACCTCAGCTTCGGCCGCGGCGGCCCGCACCTGTGCCTGGGCGCTGCGCTGGCCAGGCTCGAGGTCCGGGTGGTGCTCGCCGCGCTGGCCAGGCGAGTGTCCAGGTTCGAGCTGGCCGGCCCGCCGCGCCGGATCAGGTCGAACTTCACCAACGGGCTGCGGGAACTGCCGGTCCGGGTGATCTCAGATTGACCGGGAACCCCTCGGTGCCACGATCTTCCTGGTCGGGGCGTCGGTGCTGACCCTGCTGGTCAACCAGTTCTGGACCGGCCTGTTCGCGCTGCCGAACACGCCGCACTACTTCGCGCTGTTCGCCTGGGGCTCCACGTTCGGCGGGTTCGCGCTCGTGGTGGTCTACCTGCTGATGTCGGTCGGCTCGCTGCGCAGCTTCGCGGGGTCGCAGCGGCGGGTCTCCGTCGCGGTCTCGGCCGTGATCGGCATCCTGATCACCGGCGGCGCGATCTTCGGCTCGTTCTACAAGGTCACCAGCCCGACGATTCTCGCTCCGTGGTTCGCGCTCGGCCTGCTCGCGATCGGGCTTGCCTCGACGTGGTTCATCCGCGCCAGGGAGTCCGCGCACACCCAGCTGGCCGACCTGAGCGCGGAGACCGCGACCTGAGCGCGGAAACCGCGACCAGCGCGGAAAACGGCGAGCTGACGCCGCCGGCTGACCGCCGGCAGCTCGCCTGAGCGGGCAGGCCAGCTAGGCGGGCGTCGGGCCAGGCTGCGGCACTTGCGCGCGGAGCAGGACACCGCCGACGACGGCTGCCAGGGCCACGATCAGGCCGATGATCGCGCCGATGCCGAGCCCGGCCGTGGCCCCGAACCCGTTGAAGATGCTGAGCGGGTTCGCGAGCAGCGCGATGAGCGCGAGGACCGCGGTCACGCCCGTCAGCGCGGTCACGATCTGCCAGTGCTGCACCGGCAGCCGGGGCTCGCTCGGCAAGAACGCCCTGACCAGCAGGTACACGAGGGTGACGAGGGCGAGAATGAGGATCAGCACCCGCCAGCCGCCGGCCCCGCCGTGCAGGGCGCTGATGCTGATCGATTTCGCGCTGCTGTTCAGGCACGCCGACCTGCCCCCGCAGATCGCGACGGCCAGGCTCTCCAGGCGCGAGACATCGGCCAGCGACGGCGTGCGCGTGGCCGGGCTCTCGTGCGCCGTGTACCACGGCAGGAAGAGCGCGATCAGCAGCAGGAGCGATCCTCCGCCGGCGATCAGGTCACCAGGCCGCAGCTTGCTCAGGCTGAAATTCGGCCTCGGCCTGGCCGCGCCGCGATTGGCCTCCGCCGGCTGCCACGCACCCTGAGGCGGCTGAGACGCCCCCTGAGCCGACTGCCACGCACCCTGAGCCGGCTGAGACGCCCCCTGAGCCGGCGGCCAGGGCGCCTGAGTCGGCTGAGACTGCTGAGTCGGCTGAGACTGGCCGATGCCCGCGGCGGGCCCGGCCGCCGTAGCCTGCTGGCTCGGGGCGCCGCAACGACTACAGAACCGAGTGTCGTCCGACATTTCGGAACCACAGTTTCCGCAATATGCCACATTCGCCTCCCCTTTGATCGGCCAAGTATGACACACGGGCCGAATTAGCCGGAACAAGCTGTCCAACAAACCGGCGCGGGTCGCATCCGCCGACCATCGATCCAGCGTGAAGCGGTCTGAACCTGGAACTGCCGGGCTCAAGCCCAACGCATGCAACGGGCCATTGCCCGTGAAACAGCGTATGCGACGGGCCAATGCCTGCGTTGCTTGCCGGCCTGGCCGGGTGCGACCAGCCGCGTTACAAGTGGTAGGTGTATTCGCGGAACTCCCAGTCGGTGACGAACCGCTCGAACCGCTCGATCTCGTTGCGTTTGTAGGTAAGGAACGAGGTCACGAAGTAGTCGCCGAGTATCCCGGCCAGTTCCCGGTCCGCCTCGAGCGCGTCGAGCGCGTCGGCCAGGCGCTGCGGCAGCATCTGTGACCTGGCCGGGTCGTAGCCGTAGCCCTCCAGCTTGGCCGGCGGCGCCACCTTGTCCCGGACGCCGAGGCAGACGGCGGCGCCGATCGCCGCCATCGCCAGGTAGGGGTTGGCCGTCGCGTCCCCGAGCCGGACCTCCATCCGCGCTCCGGCGCCGCGCTCCGGCGGGATCCGCACCATGGCGCTCCGGTTGTCCAGGCCCCAGTCGATCAGCCACGGCGCCAGCGTGTCGGGTCCGAACCGCTTGAAGGAGTTGACCGTAGGATTGAGCAGTGCGCTCAGCGCCCGCGCGTGCCGCAGCACGCCGCCGATCGCGTGCTGGCCGGCCGCCGACAGCCCGTCGGGTGAGTCCGGGTCGCCGAACACGTTGCGCCCGGATTCGTCGTTGAGGGAGACGTGCACGTGGAAGCCCGAGCCGCCCTCGTCGTTGAACGGCTTGGCCATGAAGGTCGCCATCAGATCGCGGTGCCGGGCGATCTCCTGCACCGCGGACTTCAGCCGGAACGAGCGATCGGCCGCGTCGAGCAGGCCGGAGTGCCCAAGGTTGATCTCGAACTGGCCGGGCGAGAACTCGTGGTTGGCCGCCGTCACCCGCAGCCCGGCGTCCCTGAGCTGCCTGAGCATGTGCACGAGCACGCCCCGCGGATCGCCCTTGCGGCCGACCACGTAGACGTTGCCAGGCTGGTTGGCGTATCGCCGCCAGCTGCCATCCGGTCCCTGCTCGCAGAGGTAGAACTCCAGCTCGGGGCCGCAGATCAGGGTGTGCCCGAGGTCGGCAAGCCGCTCGGCGACCCGCCGGGCGACGACGCGGGGCGACTCGGGCGCCGGGGATCCGTCGGGGGCGGTCGCTTCGCCGAGGCACCAGGCGGCATTCGGCTCCCAGGGCAGCGGGGTCAGGGTGGTCAGGTCGGGCCGGACGATGATGTCCGGCAGGCCGCTGTCGAGGCCGCCTTGCACGGGCACGACGTCACCCATCGGGGAGGTGTGATAGACGGCGCGGCAGAACGCCAGGCCGTGGCGCAGCGCGGTGGGCAGCTCGTCAAGCAGCACGTCACGGCCGCGATCGACGCCGATCAGGTCCGGATAGGACACCCGGATCACGTCGACGCCCTGCTCCCGCAGGCGCGTCGAGACGGCAGCGGCGTCCGGTTCACGTGTCACGGCGGCTCCCGAAGGAGAACGTTCGGATACAAACGACCTGTGGCAGCGTAGCCGCGCCCGCCAGGCGCGGGCAAGGGATCGCCTGGTCTGACATCCTGAGTCGTAAGGACACGAACGACCCTGGAGCGCATGTGAGCACTGTAACCGGGTTCTTCTATCCGAGGACCGCCACCGGGCGGTCCTCGCTGCTGCCCGCGCCGCCGTGGTACTACTCGGGCGACCTGCTCACCGTGGAGTACCGGACCGATCCGGCCCGGGTCGCCGAGCTGCTGCCCGCGCCGCTGGCCCCCGCACCGGAGGACCCGGGCGCGGTGGCCCTGATCTGGGCCGACTGGCAGTCCTGCGGTGACGGCGGTTCCGAACTGCTCGACCCGGTCCGGGCGCAGTACCGGGAGTGCTTCGCCGTGGTCCGGTGCAGTTTCGCCGGGCAGATCTACTCGCGCTGCGTCTACATCTGGGTCGACACCGACTTCGCCCTGGTCCGCGGCCTGCACCAGGGCTATCCCAAGAAGCTCGGCTCCATCCACCAGACCAGGCCGCACCCCTACGGCCGGGCAGCGCCCAGGATCGCGCCGGGCGGCGTCTTCGCCGGCACGCTGGCCGCGGCGGACCGCCGGCTGGCCCAGGCGGTGGTGACGTTGCGGGAGGAGTCGCCGGCCAACGGGTTCGTCAACGCCCATCCGATGGCCCACCACCGCTGGCTGCCGTCGATCGAGAAGGGCGCGCCCGATGCCCTTGACGAACTGGTCTGCTCCGGCAGCGCCAGCGTCGAGGGCGGGTCGCCCTGGCGCGGCGACGCCAGCCTTGAGCTGTTCGAGTCGCCCACCGAGGAGCTGGCGCGGCTGGAGGTCAGGGAGATCATCGGTGGCTACTACCGGCAGGTCGGCGTCGGCTGGGACGGTGGCCGCGTGCTGGCGGGGCGTGGTTCCCCGGTCGGCCGGCCGCCTATTGACGGTCCGCAGCCGGAAATCTAGTTTGGTACCGAACGAAATTCGCTCCCGGATCCCGGGCACAGCCGCTGGTGCCGCCCGGGCCAGTCTCCAACGCTCGTCGCGCCGAGACCAGGTACCTGCGGACGAGGGCACTGGTCGGTCGGCGGAGACGGGGATGCTGGTCGGTCGGCGGAGACGGGGATGCTGGTCGGTCGGCGGAGACGGGGATGCTGGTCGGTCGGCGGAGACGGG
>DATNIU010000046.1:0-42279 GCA_035604275.1 Streptosporangiaceae bacterium
GCGGCAGACCGCCAGCCGCCCTCTTTACCTCTACGTCCTCGAACTCCACGCCGGTCTTTCGTAGCCTCGCCACGATCTCCGCCAGCTCCACAGGGGCCTCCGAAACCTGAGCATGCCAAGCTTACCAAGAAAGCTTACCACAATTCTGGTAAGACTTGGTAAGCTGAAACTCGCTCCGCCGATAGCGCCTGTCAGCGGCTCTTCAGGACCGGGAAGCTGATTCAACCTGCGTAGTTATCGCATGCACCGAGGACTGAGACTGCATGTGCAAATATGTACGTTGAGCTGGGATAACAGTTCTCTGGCGGTGTGATCCTGCTCTAGGTTTCGCCTGTGATGAGCGTGTCGAGCAACTTCCGCATCGGTTCAGCGTCGCCGCGCATGATTGCGGCGGATGCCTCGACGTTGCGGGCAGCGTCGAGGTGCTGCCAGTTAACGGTGAAGCCGACGTCACGGGCGAGCTGCTCGAAGAAGGCGCGCTGAGTCCGCCCGTTGCCCTCGCGGAACGGATGAACCGCGTTGACCTCGCCCAGGTAGTAGGTCAGCCGGTCGATGAACGGGCGGCGTTCCAGGCCCCGGAGGAAGTTCTCGCCGCCCAGTGCGCGGAAGATGTCAGCCGACGAGGACTCGATGTACTGCGGCAAGCAGAACAGGTTCCCTCTGGCGATGGCGACCGTCCGGACCTGCCCGGCCCACACATAGAGGTCACCGAAGATCCTCTGGTGGATGGCGCATAGGTGTGGCAGGTCATAGGTAGGGCGAACGGGTGATTCCCTGAGCATGATCAGGGCCGCGTGGGTGATCTCACGCTCCGCTGACTTGAGTTCGTCGGCAATCCTCAGCCCGAGCTTGTTCAGCAAGATCCCGGTGACGGGATCGGTGTACGGGTCTTCAGGCACTACGGCCGCCGATAGCGCGCGACCGTCCTGCGGTACAGTTCAGCGGCGCTGATCTCCCCGTCCACGTAGGCCGAGACCTCCCGGTCGTGCTCCGGGCTGAACGGTCCCGGCAGCTCGACCTGTACCGACTGGGCACCAGACAAGGCGTAGTCCAGGCGCGCACGCTGGCGCGCCAGCGCTTCGTACCGCTCGTAGGCCTCGTACGGCAGGAGAATAGCCTCGGGCTTGCGGTGCGATCCGAAGGCGACCGGCTCGGCCGCGGCACCCTCACGGCGGAAGCGCGCGAGAATACCGGAGAGCCGCCGCCGGACCTCCGACAGCGGGTGCACCTGGATCACCGCGGGATTAGTCACGATCGATAGTGTACTAGAAGTTGTACAAGTTTAGTAGGCGGGACCTGTGTCGTTATCGCATCATCGGCGGACCATGCGGCCGGTATCACCGAACCTGGTCCCGATCCTGCGGTCGGGTGGTCAGGACCGCAGCCCGCTCTATCATACGATTGTGTTATGACCCAACCGTATGACGTGGAAGGGCTGCCATCGCCGTCTTCGGCGCTCCTGCAGCTCTCCCGGCTCAAGGCCGGTATGAGCCAGCGTGAGCTGGCCGAGCGCGCAGGGGTCCCCGTCACCATGATCTCGGCGTATGAACGCGACCAGCGGCAGCCCACCCTGACTACTCTGCTCAGGCTGCTGCGCGCGGCCGGGTTCGACCTCCGCCTGCATCTGGCCGCCTACGACCCGCATGACGACATTCTGGCGGGGCTGGAGGCAGGCCGCTCCGAAGCCGAACGACTCCGGCGTGATCGCCAGCTCCAGGCGTGGCGCCAGGCCACCCCTGCGGCGGAGGTGGCGTGAGCGACCATGAAGGTGCCGGTAAACCGGAGCTGAACGCTGCAGCCATAGTCGCTGCGCTCAACCGGCATCAGGTGCGCTACGTCGTTATCGGGGCCTTCGCCGCTATCGCGCAGCAAGCCCCGATACCAGCGACTAGACACATCGACCTGACGCCGGAGGCAAGCCAGGAGAACCTGACGCGGCTGTCGCTAGCGCTGAAGGAGCTTGGCGCGCGGATCCGGACCGACGAAGTACCTGACGGGCTGCCGTTCGACCACGATGCCACATCCCTGGCGGCAGCCGAGGTATGGAATCTGATCTGCGCCGATGGCGAGTTCGATATCTCCTTCCATCCCTCAGGCTTTACCGCCGGCTACGCCCAGCTCGTGGTCAACGCGCACCGCGTTCGCGTGGGCGAGGTGGAAGTCGTCGTCGCTGACCTCGCCGACGTGATCCGGTCTAAGGAGTCGGCCGGCCGGCCCAAAGACCTGCGCGTGCTGCCGATGCTCTACCGGCACCAGTCCGCGCGCGTCAGTGGAGGTGGTAGCAGAGTCAATGGATAGTGCCTTCACAGCCTCCTGCCGGATCGCATCACGGGTCCGGCGTCCGCGGTAGGCAGCAGTACTTCCTCCATGGCGCTGAGTATCAAGAGTGACGAGGCGACGATATGGCAAGGGACGCCATCCGGCGGGGCTCAATTTCGGCGACTGCGTAGCGGGCCATCCGGCACCGCCTGGACGTGGACATGGACGATCACAGACGGTGAACGTCACCCGTCGCCAGGCCGGCTCACCAGGATGAGCACAGAGCCTCGATGGCACGGCGGGCGCGGTCTTCGACTCCGGGGCCGAGCGCGTCGGCGTCGGCGTGGCCGGCGCCCATGGCCCGGGCGGCGTAGCGGACGTAGACGCCTTCCAGGATGCAGGCGAGCTTCCAGTAGGCGAACGCGACGTAGAAGCTGAGGTCGGTGAGGTCGCGGCCGGACCGCGCTGCGTAGCGGTCGGCCAGCTCGGCCCGGCTGGGGAACCCGGCTAGCCCCGTGACGGCGAACTGCGCGGTGGCCCCGGGCAGAGTCACGGCGGCAGACGGAGCCGCAGACGGAGGCGGGGCCGCAGACGGAGGCGGGACCCCAGACGACGTCGGGAGCCCAGACGACGACGCGGGCTGGTCAGCGGCCGACGTCGGCGGCCGCGCGGCCGGGTGCTCGGCCCAGTAGGCCAGCATCGTGCCCAGGTCGGCCAGCGGATCGCCGAGGGTGCTCAGCTCCCAGTCCAGCACCGCGCGGACCCGCCCCTGGGGGGACATGATCGTATTGTCGATCCGGTAATCGCCGTGCACGATGCCGGCGCCGTGCTGAGCAGGCATCTGCTCGGTGAGCAGCCGGTGGACCTCGTCGACCAGCGGAACCGCGCGGTAGACGCCGACCTCCCGGGCCTGCTGCTGCGACTGCTGAAACTGCCCGTGCCACCGGCGCAGCTGCCGTCCGACATAGCCGTCGCGCCGGGCCAGGCCATCCAGCCCGACGGCGTCGATGTCCACGTCGTGGATGGCGACCAGGACGTCGACCAGCTCTTCGCCGGCCAGCTTCCTGGTTCCCTCGTCGAGTATCGCCTCCGTCTCGGCCGGCTCGCGCAGCACATGCCCGTCGACGAAGTTCATCACGTAGAAGGGCCGACCGTTGACTGCCTCGTCGGGACAGTAGCCGAGGGCGGCGGGCACCGGGACGGCCGTGGCACGCAGGGCTGAGATGATGCGATGCTCACGGCCCATGTCGTGGGCGGTAGCCAGGACGTGGCTGATCGGCGGCCGGCGCAGCACGAGCCGGCGGCCAGCCGCGTCGGTCACGGCAAAGGTCAGGTTGGACCGGCCGCCAGCGATGAGCTCGAAGCTGAACGGCGCCGCCAAGCCGTCGATGTGGTCAAGCAGCCACGCCGTGACCCTGGCCGCGTCGATGCCCTCGGCCATCCGGGCTAGCGCCCCTCGCTGAGCTGAGCCTGGAGGCGGCGCATGCCCCGGAGCCAGCGCTCCCGGTCCTCGGCCCTCCGGCGCTCGTAGGTGGCAACCTCCGGATGCGGCAGGATCAGGAAGCGCTCGTCGGCGATCGCCTCGATGACGCACGCCGCGACCTCGTCGGCCGTCAGGACGCCGTCCACCGCCGCCTGAGCGCTCGCGCCACGCTCGCTCCACGTGGCCGGCGTGCCGCCGTGCCCGACCTCGCGCAGGCTCGTCGCGCCCAGGTTGGTGCTCACAGCCTGCGGGCACAGGCACGACACGGCGATGCCCTGGTCCCCGTAGGTGATGGAGAGCCACTCCGCCAGAGCGACCACGGCGTGCTTGGTCACCGCGTACGGCGCCGAGCCGAGCTGAGTGAGCAACCCGGCGGCCGACGCGGTGTACACCAGGTATCCCTCGCCGCGGGCGAGCATGCCGGGGAGCACCGCCCGCGCCAGGTAGACGTGGCTCTGCACGTTGATGGCCCAGATCCGGGACCACGCCTCGTCGGTGACCTCGACGCCGCCGCCCACGATGATTCCCGCGTTCGAGCAGAGCAGGTCGATCCGCCCGAAGGCGTCCTGCGCCGCCGCGACCAGGGCCTCGACATCCGCCGGCCGGGCCACGTCCGCCGTCACCGCGAGGGCCCGGTGACCGCCGGCCTCGATGGTCGCCGCCACCGCCGCCGCTCCCTCGCCATCGACATCGGCGACGACGACGGCCTCCGCGCCGGCCTCGGCGAGTGCCAGGCAGAGCGACCGGCCGATTCCGCTCGCGCCGCCGGTGACGACGGCAACCCGCTGCCCGATGCGCATGATCAGGTCCAGGGCATCGCGGACCGCGACGCCCGGTCGGCCCAGGCGGCCAGCTCTGGGTCAGCGGCGAGCAGGCTGGCGTATTTCTTCCGTGCCTGCTCGCGTTTGGCGGGGATGTACTCCGACGGCCACACGCCGGGGTGCGGCTGGTAGCCCTTGAGCACGTTGCGCGCGACTGTCACCTTGTGCACCTCGTCGACCCCGTCGGCGATGGCCATGGTCGGCGCGCTCGCCCACATCGCCTGCAGCGGCGTGAGATTGGTCGTGCCTAGGGAGCCCATGATGTGCAGGGCGCGGTAACTGACCTCGCGCAGCACCTTGGCGCAGGTGTACTTGCAGGCCGCGATCTGGGTCCTGGCCTGCCTGGTGCTCGAGTTGTCGATGGTCCACGCGGTCCAGAGCACGAGCAGCCGCAGCATGTTGATCTCCGCATAGGAGTCGGCGATCGCCTCCTGCACCATCTGATGTTCGGCGATCACCTTGCCGTGCGATTCGCGGCTGAGCACCCGCTCGCACATGATGTCGAACGCCAGCCGGACCTGAGCCACGGTGCGCATGGCGTGGTGGATCCGGCCGCCGCCCAGGCGGCGCTGCGCGAGCACCTTGGCGCCGTCCTCGGGTCCGAGCAGGTGGTCGAGCGGAACCCGCACGTCGTTGTAGCGGATGTGATTGTGGAGGGCCGGATATTCACCGATCTCCACCCCGGGCTTCTGGCGCGGCACCACGAACATGCCGTTGGTGCACATCACGAAGATGATGTCGGCCCTGGCCCCCGCGCTGGTGAACCACTTCTCGCCGCTGATGACCCACTCATCGCCATCGCGCGTGGCGTGCGTCTGGAACAGGCTGGGGTCGGACCCGCCCTGCGGCTCGGTCATCGAGAAGGCCGAGAAGATCTCCTGGTTCATCAGCGGGTACAGCCAGCGGCGCTTCTGGTCCTCGGTTCCGTACGCCGCGAGCATCTCCATGTTGCCCGTGTCGGGCGCGGCCGTGCCGAAGATCACCGGCGCCGAGCGGTAGCGGCCCAGGATCTCGTTGAGCAACGCCAGCTTGAGCTGCCCGAAGCCGGGGCCGCCGAGTTCGGAGTCGAGGAACAGCGCCCACAGGCCACGGTCCTTCACCTGCTGCTTGAGCGGGTCGGCCAGCGCCCGCGCCTTCGGATCGCGTGAATAGGCCGCGCCGGGAAACACCAGGTCGAGCGGCTCGACCTCGCTGCGGCAGAATTCGTCAACCCAGTCGAGTTGCTCCTGGAACTGCGGCTCGGTCGAGAAATCCCACGCCACAGCGTCCTCCCAAGGCGGACCGCGCGCACCCGGTTGGACCGAGCGCATCGCCGTGCCCTTTGACGGCCGGTGAACCGATGGACCAAGTGTAGTAGAACACGATTCTAAAAGCTCGTTCTGCCGAGAACGGAATGTGTGGTATGTCGGGATTATCGGAGCCAGCGCCGGCCCCGCCAGGCAAGCCGGCCTCCATACCGCGCGCCAGAAGGTCGCCCAGGCCGGGAAGCATGGTCCTCCCTGGACCGAGGCCGCGGCGCTGGCCGGCTGACCGTGGCCAGCGTGATGCCGCTGCCGCGACGCATGACGCGCGCGACGCCAGCGCCCGAATCCCAGACGGCCGCCGCGCCGCGTGCGATCGGCACGGGCACGGGCACCGGCAAGAAGATTCCGGTCCGTGCTCCAGTCAGAATGCGCGGGTCACCGCATATTGATGTTGGATGGATCGGCAGCTGTCGCCCATGACGCCCGCTTTAGCTCCGCATGGCGGGCGATTCCACATCATGGGCACTTAAATAGGGTTTAACAACCGACCCTCCGCGATCTCGTCCGGGTGCGCGGGACTTCCGCCGCCCAGTCAGAGCCTGAGGTCCCTTGAAGCTGGCATTACCGGCGAGCGGTAATAGCAGGAGCGACACTCGGACAAGAACTAGGCCGGAGGGTGATCGACGTGATTAGCACTGTGATCAACTTCCCCTTCACGGGGTACCAAAAAGGGGATCTCCGCGAAGAGTTATTCTGGCAGATCGTCGAGACCTCCCACAAAGCGGCCGCGGAGCCCATCATCGTCGTCATCGGCGAGGACACGATCGCGCGCGATGGCGCTGAGGCGTTCCTCGGCGACCCGCGTGTCACGCAATACGGCCTGCACGTGCACCGGACCTGGTCGGTCGACACCTGCCAGACCTGGCTCGCGGGGTGGGCGGTCGCCCTCCGCATGCAGCCCTGCACCGGCGTGACCGGCGGCCAGCCGCACTACCTGCCCATGCCGGGAGACGACGATCGTATTGTCCTGCTCCCCGGCGACATCGACGCGATCGCCGACCGCCGGGCCTTCTTCGCGGCGGGACTGCGCGGGTTCCTGTCGATGAACGGGTTCAGCGACATCGTCGTAGGTGACTTCGAGACCGGAGAGAAGCTCGGCAGCAAGGACCTGATCGACCTGTACGGGACCTACCCGCTGTTTGCCCTGTGGTTCCCGGAGATCGCCGTGGCCACCCGGGACAAGTCGATCTGGAAGCCCCGGTCGGAGTTCCTGAACGTCCGCGTGCGAGTCCTGCGGGAACTGCTGCTCAGTAAGCGCAAGTTCGCCTACGAGCAGACGCTCAACATGCTCATCCATTCGTGGGACTTCGCGAAGTCCGGCTGGAAGTATCACATTGTCGCCCATCGGCTCGGCGTGCTCGCCGACGACCCGGATTCGCGGAGCATCCCAGGCTCGATCGACCAGATCGAGCGGACCGAGCGGATGCTGAAGATGATCTGGCGTGAGTTCCAGTTCAGCGACGCCGGGGTCAGGGCCAGGAAGGCGGCCGGCCAGGCAGCCGCGCTCGCCGCGGCGGACGAGGTGTCCGCGGCCTACAAGGAGGCATACAAGACCGAGTTCGACCGCGTGCTCAGGTGGGAATCGGCGCAGATCCTGGAGCAGTATGACCGTCTCGAGTCAACGTCGCGGGCGATCGAGGCCGTGGCGCGGGTCACCGTGCTCTCGTTTATCGCCCAGTAGCCCCGGGTCAGGTCAGCTTGCGCCTGGATTCAAGCAGGGCCTTGCGGACGTCCTTGAAGGCAGTCTCCAGGCCGGTGCGCACCGTGTCCGCCATGCTGGACGCGGTTGACGTAGCGTCCTCGAGCTGCCGCCGGGCGTCGGCCCACCGGCCGCGAAGCTGGTCCATCAGCGCGGCCAGCTTGTCACTGGTCTCCATGGCGCCGAGGTGCATCTGAACCTCGAGATTCTCGATGCGCCCCTGCCACTGGTCGATCTGCGCCTCGGTCAGCTGCTTGTGCAGCTCGGCCTGCCTGGCCTGGAGCTTGCCGATCTGGGCTTCCAGCTTCGCGATGCGCTCTTCGTTCGTCATGAGTCGAATCTCGCTTACGGACGCCGGACCCGACCAGAGGCCAAGGTCCCGGGCCGCGAGCACCGGCAGAAACCCAGCCGGACCGTCACCGGCCCAGCGGTGCCGCGATTACGGCGAAGCCTGAGCCCCGTGGCGCTCGCCGCCGCGATGCCGGTAGGCGAGGAACACCCGGTTCGAGTCGTCCGACACCGGGCCGCCGTCCAGGTCCGTCTCTTCCAGCAGCTCGAAGCGCTCAGCGAGCGCATCGTGGATGCGGGCCAGCGGCACGCCAAGCTCGGGGATGCTCTCGTGATGCAGCCGGAACTGATCGCCGTGCAGCCACTCGAAGATCCGCACATCCCAGATCGACAGTTCGCCGCCACCTGGCGTGACGTCCATGATCACCGTGTTCTGGCCGAAGTCCGCGGCGAACGCGGGCCCCTGCCATAGCCTGCGCAGCCTGCCGACGGTGTTCACGTCGAAGACGAACAGCCCGCCCTCGGCCAGGTGCTCGTGCGCCCGGTCGAACAGGTCGAGCCAGGCGCCGAAGCTCGGCAGGTGATTGAGCGTGTCGAAGACGCAGATCAGCACGTCGAACCTGGTGCCAAGCGCGAAGCTGGTCATGTCAGCCCGGACGAGGCGCGCCGCCGGGGCGTTGCGGGCCGCGGCCGCGAGCATCTGCGGCGACAGATCAACGCCGGTAACCGGCATCTGCGCGGCTAGCCCGGCGAGCACGGCGCCGGTGCCGCAGCCCAGCTCGAGCAGCGAGCCAGCGGACGGCAGGTAGCGCCTGATGTAACCCCGCACTCGCTCGATGTCGGGGGTGCGGTCGCCCATGATCTGGTCGTAGAACCCGGCGAATTCGGCGTACGCAGCCACGCCGCCATCATGCCAGTCTGGCTCGCGTTCCTGGCCGGCTGGGCTAGCCAGGCACGTCCATCCCGGCGCCTTTGCCGCGGATGTAAAGAAAGACCAGAGCAATGCTATTTCTACTATGGGCCCCAGCACGCACAACAGCGATGGTCGCTATTTAGCCGCCAATCAGGAGGCTATGCGCTAGGCCAGATTGTGCCGGCGACCGACGAGGTCACCCATTCGTGATCTGCCCGCAGTTCCCAGCGCACGGCAGCAGAGCGCAGACTTGACTCAAGGCGCTTCGGCCGGAAGTGGAAAGAGGTGCTGGTGATGGGGCTGACCTGGAGGGACCTGGCCTCGTCCATCCTCATCGTAGTGATCATCCTCGCCTACGCGGCATTCATACAAGGTACGAGCCTGCTGCTGATCTCCAGCGCCTGGGCCACGTCCGCGCTGCTGCTCGTGCTCAGCGCTGGCTGCGCGGTCATCGCGGCCGGCGACCTGCATACCAGGCCCCAGCCGCGTTCGGGCGAGATCTTCAGGAGGATCACGACCGTCCTCGGCGCGATCGCGCTCGCCGCCGGCGCGATCGGGGTGATCGCCAACAGCGTGCACGCGCTGGAGATCCTCGTCGCGTGCACGATCGCGCTTTGGACGACAGCCACCTTCTGGCACGTGCTCAGCATCGGATCGGAGGAGTGAGCCGTGCTGACCGGCGAAGGGCCACTGCGAAGGGTGCGCCAAGCAGGGGAGAGGCCCGACGAGCCATGTCATTTGCCGAGCCATGCCAGGAAACCGCTGTCGGCAACTCCCGACATGGCTCAGCCAATCATTGTAACAGTTCCTAAATTACAGAGCTCCCGGCTTAAGCACGAACATGCCCTTTGCACCTCCCTGCAGTCCTGACGTGCGAAAACGCACAAAGTGCAACCTTTCATGAAGGTAGTTCGACTTGAGGCGGATGTCAAGAGAACGCCGTGGCCGATCACACCGTCACGGTCCAGGCGAGATTCATAGCTGGCTGTACGAATGTTGCCCTGCTGAAAGGTGATAACAGTGTGGCCATTCGGATACTCGGCCGTTTCAGTGCCAGACTGGCGCTTCCGCACTCCCGCCGTCGCCACCCGCGGCCGACGTGTCGGGCCCGCTGGCCAGCCAATTTCCGGGCCGTCAGCGAGATACCGTCATTGACTGCCGCCAGCGGTGCTCTGTACCGTTTCAGGGGTATGTGGCGTTATTGAAGCGGACCGTGGCAGCGTCCGGGGCTGGGCGGTGGTGAGGGACGTGGCAGACAAGTTGCTGGTCCGGTTCGCGGGGGAAGGTTCGGGCAGCGGCGGGCTGAGCTGGTGGCAGCAGACGATCTGGCGGGCTTTCGAAGCGGTCGGATCGCCCATCTGGCTGACTGGCATCAGACCGTTGCCTGCGGGCTCGACCGCCCAGGACGTCGCCGATGAGCTGGCGTTCATCATGAGCCGGAATCAGTCGATGCGCACCCGGCTGATCATTAGCGACGACGGCCCGATCCAGCAGGTGGTGTCTGCCTCGGGCGAGATCGAGCTGCCGATCATTGACGTGGATGACGACGCCGACCCGCTCAAGGTCGCCCGCGCGATCGAGGAAGACTGGCGCGATCGCGATCTCTGCTACGACTACGCGAACGACTGGCCGGTCCGCACGGTCGTCATCAGGCACGCTGGCGCGGCCACCCACCTGGTCCAGGCGATCAGCCACCTGGTCAGCGATGGCTTCGGCGTCATGGCCCTGCTCGCCGATCTGGCCGCGCGGGACCCGGTGACGGGAGCGGCTGGCGCGCCCAACACCTCGATGGAGCCGCTTGAGCAGGCGCAATGGCAGTCCAGCCCGGCCGGCAAGCGACGCAGCATGATGGCCGAGCAGCACTGGCAGCGCCTGCTGCGCACGATCCCCGCACGAAGGTTCGCAGAGCCGGCCGACAAGCCGCAGGCTCGTTACTGGCGGGCAACGTTCGACTCGCGAGCGGCCTACCTCGGGATCCGGGCGATAGCCGCGCGCACCTCGGTCGACACCTCGCCGGTGCTGCTCGCCGCGTTCGCCGTCGGGCTGGCCCGGGCTGGCGGCAGCAACCCCGTGGTTCCCCGGGTATACGTCAGCAACAGGTTCCGGCCCAGGCTGGCCAGCACGGTCAGCCCGATCGCGCAGACCTGCCCGTGCGTGATCGATGTCGCCGGCGTCAGCTTCGAGGAGGCTGTCAGAAGGACCTACTACGCCTCGCTGACCGCCTACAAGCACGCCTATTTCGAGCCAGTCAAGATACGGGAGCTGCTCGCCGCGACCAGTGAGGAACGAGGCGAGGAGATCGATCTGTCCTGCATTTACAACGACAAGCGGCTGTACAGTCCGCGAGGAGCGGGGGATTCCCGGCCGACGCCGGAGGAGATCCGCGCCGCGCTGCCGCTCAGCACGCTGTGCTGGGAGGAACGGCCGGAACCTGAAGACCTGTGCAACATCATGATCGAGGACTCGCCCGAAACGATCAACGTCCTGGTGCTCGCCGACAGCCAGTATGTCACGCAGAGCCAGGTCGAGACCTTCCTTCGCGAGATGGAGGCCATCGCGGTGCAGGCCGCGTTCGACCCGGATGTGCAAACCGGCATCTAGCGGGCACTGTCTGGCGGGCACGGTCGGGCGGGCACGGTCGGGCGGGCACTGTCTGGCAAGCACGGTCGAGCGAGCACGGTCGAGCGAGCACGGTCGGGCGGGCACGGTCCAGGACACCCGGGCCCGTTATCGCACAACTGTCGCCAGCGGGCCGTACCTGGCCAGGCAGGCACGGAATGCGGCCAGGGCGGCCGGATGGTCCTGTAGCCGCCAGTCCTGGTGGAACTGGTACGGCTGCATGTGCTGGCTCCGGTTGAACCAGACCAGCCCGAGCATGCCGTGCCTGCGGATGCCGGCGAACAGGTCGGCGATCTCCCACGCCTGCCGGTTGTACAGGGGCCCCGCCGCGGTCTCGCCGACCATCATCGGGGTCGCCGGGGCTGCCTGCCTGACCAGCCGGATCGTGGCCCCGAAGATGGACTCGAAGTTGTCGTCCGGGAAGTAGTAGTAGCCATCGAGGGCGACCACATCGACGTAGCCGTGTCCCGGCCACCAGGGCATCGGGTCCGGGTTGGCGTTGTGCATCGCCGACGGCTGCCAGAACCAGGTGATCAGGGAGCCGGCCGAGCCGTCCAGCACCTGATGGACGTGCCGGAAGGCTCGCACGTAGTTCGCCGGGCCGTCGCTCCACGACGCGCGCCAGGAGCCGTTCATCTCGGGGAAGAACGAGATGGCGACCGGGTCGCCAAGCCGGGCGATCGTGCGCCCGAAACTGCCCAGCCAGGCATCCGAGCCGCCGCCCGCGGCGATCTGGCTGGCATTGCGGCCGTGGGCGCCGGGATACAGCTCGAGAATCGGCTCGGCATGGCTGGCCGCCGCTGTCGCGATCACATGGGCGAGCCAGCGGACCGGCGTCCCCCAGACCACGTATGTCACTGTCAGGGCTGCCTGGCCCACTTGCGAGTCAAAGCTGGTCAGGCTCTGCCCGGCGGTGAATACCCCGAGCCGCAGGCCGCGGGTGAACCAGTCAGAGACGCCGGGGGTGTTGCGGGGCGGCCCGCTGGCTTTCGGCGCCGGTGACTTCGGCTGGCCGCTCGGCTGGCCGGGCCGGGGAACTGTCCAGGATCCCGAGGGCCGGATCTGGGCTGGCGGTGACTGCGCCTGCCGGGACTGGCCGGACCGGGACTGCTGCGCCGCGGGACGGGAGGCGGGCGAGTCCGATGGGGAGATGACCCACGCCACGAGGCCGGCGATGATCGCCAGGGCCACGGCTGCGATGCCGACGAGCGAGAGAAATCCGACTGCTCGTGACCTCACACATTCCTCCACCGGGTTCAGCCAGCCGACCGCGGCACGCCGCGGTGTGCGCGGCTAGCGCTGACGGGACTGGCCAGGCTGGCCGACTGGCCGGCCCATCTCCGACTGCCGGGCCGCCCGGCAGCCGCGCCGCGGCTGCTCCGCCTGCGCGACGAGGACCCGGGCTGACGACAGCGCGATCCGCGATCTATCCGTGCAGTACGATACGCGGACACTTAGGCGAACTAGCCCATCCTCGCCGAGGGCTGTGGCACCGGCAACCGGTTCCGGCCGATGCCGTGCATTATTCGCGTCAGCCGCCGTGGTAGTCCGGATTAGGCACGAACGCGACCTGCCCTGCGCCGGCGCCGCTCGCGGAGTGAGAAAGAACGGCGTGCGCGGCAAATACGGCACCGGCAAAGGCGAAAGCGGCTACCGCGATCAGAGCAATGAGCCGGGAGTAACACCGTGCTCGCATTTCGTGCCTTCCCATCATTTCAGATGTTATCCACCCGCGAATGCTACCGCCCGGACCCGGCGCATGAGCAACGCTGCGCGGCTGCCGATGGTGAACGACGCCGCGGTGACGGGCGGCACGCACCCGGAGGGCCGCCTGCCGCGCCGCTCGGTCGAGACTGGCGCGGCCTGGTCTCGTACCCTTGACCCGTGCTCGGTCTCCCGGCTGGCATCCGCGGCTGCCTATTCGACCTCGACGGCGTCCTGACCAAGACGGCGAAGGTGCATGCCGCCGCCTGGAAGGAGATGTTCGACGGCTACCTGCGCGAGCGGGCGCGGCAGACCGGCGAGCCGTTCGTGCCATTCGACCCGGTCAGGGACTATGACGAGTACGTGGACGGGAAGCCGAGGGAGCAGGGCACTCGCTCGTTCCTGATGTCCCGCGGGATCGATCTGCACGATGGCGGCAAGGATGACCCGCCGGGCGCGCAGACCATTCACGGACTGAGCGACCGCAAGAACGCGATCGTGCTGCGCCGGATGCGGGCGGACGGCGTTGAGGCCTATGACGGCTCGGTCGCCTATCTCAGGGCCGTCGCAGCCGCGGGGCTGCGCCGGGCCGTGGTGTCATCCAGCGCCAACTGCCGTGACGTGCTCGCCGCGGCTGGGATCGAGGACCTGTTCGAGGCCCGGATCGACGGCATAGTCGCCGAAAAGGAGCATCTGCGCGGCAAGCCGGCGCCGGACACGTTCCTGGCGGGCGCACGGGCACTCGGCCTGGAGCCGGCGGCCGCGGCCGTGTACGAGGACGCGCTGGCCGGGGTCGCGGCCGGCCGCGCCGGACGGTTCGGATTCGTGGTGGGGGTGGACCGGGCCGGGCAGGCGGCGGAGCTGAAGGCCCGCGGCGCCGACATAGTCGTGACCGACCTCGCCGAGCTGCTGGACCGCCGGTGATAAGGCAGGCGGCGTTCGCCGTGGAGCCGTGGTCCCTCCGGGAGACCTCGCTCGACCTGGAGCTGCTGGCCCAGACAGAGTCCGTGTTCGCCTTGTCCAACGGCCACCTGGGGTGGCGCGCCAACCTGGATGAGGGAGAACCGCACGGCCTGCCGGGAAGCTATCTGAACGGGGTCTACGAGGTACGGCCGCTGCCCTACGCCGAGGCCGCGTACGGCCTGCCGGAATCCGGGCAGACGGTCATCAACGTGACCAACGGCAAGCTGATCCGGCTGTTCGTCGACGACGAGCCCTTCGACGTCCGCTATGGCGAGCTGCGCGCGCACGAGCGGCTGCTCGACTTCCGGGCCGGCGTGCTGAGCCGCCGCGCCGAGTGGGTGTCGCCGGCCGGGGGGTCGGTCCGGGTCACGTCGGTCCGGCTGGTGTCCTTCACCCAGCGAGCGGTCGCGGCAATCTGCTACGAGGTGGCGCCGCTCGACGGACCAGCGCGGATCGCCGTGCAGTCCGAGCTGCTCGCGAACGAGCAGCTGCCGCCGCCCGACGGGGACCCGCGGGCCGCGGCCGCGCTCGAGCGGCCGCTCGACGACGAGTTCCAGAATGCCAGCGGGACGTCTGTCGTCCTGGTGCACCGGACCCGGCGCAGCGGACTGCGGGTCGGCGCGGCGATGGACCACCTGATCGACGGCCCGGCCCCGGTGCAGGTCGAATCGCGGGCATTCCCCGACGGCGGCGTGGTGACCGCCGCGACCTTCCTTCAGCCGGGGCAGACGCTGAGGGTGATCAAGTTCGTCGCCTACGGCTGGTCGGGCGAGCGGTCGCTGCCCGGCGTGCGTGACCAGGTCTGGGCTGCGCTGAGCGCGGCCCGGCAGACGGGGTGGGACGGGCTGCTCACCGAGCAGCGCGCGTTCCTCGATGACTTCTGGGACCGGGCCGACGTCGAGATAGCCGGGGACACCGAGGTGCAGCAGGCGGTGCGGTTCGGCCTGTTCCACGTCCTGCAGGCCGGCGCCCGCGCGGAAGCACGGGCGATCGCCGCCAAGGGCCTGACCGGGCCCGGCTACGACGGGCATGCCTTCTGGGACACCGAGACGTTCGTCCTGCCGGTGCTGACCCTGACGGCGCCCGATGCCGCGGCCAGCGCGCTGCGGTGGCGGCATAGCACCCTTCCCGCGGCGATCGAGCGGGCCGCACAGCTCGGCCTTCAGGGCGCGGCCTTCCCGTGGCGGACAATCGCCGGCCAGGAGTGCTCTGGCTACTGGCCGGCCGGGACCGCGGCGTTCCACGTCAACGCGGACATCGCGGACGCGGTGGTCCGCTACGTGGACGCGACCGGGGATGAGGCGTTCGACCGCGGCGCCGGCCTGGACGTGCTGACCCACACCGCGCGGCTGTGGCGATCCCTGGGCCACCATGATGACTCCGGGCGCTTCCACATCGACGGGGTCACCGGCCCGGACGAGTACAGCGCCATCGCCGACGACAATGTCTACACCAACCTGATGGCCCGGCAGAATCTGGAGGCGGCGGCGGACGCGGCGGCCCGGTATCCGGACCGTGCGCGCGAGCTCGGCATCGACTCGGAGGAGGCGGCCAGCTGGCGCGACGCCGCCGCGGCGATATTCATCCCGTACGACCAGGCGCTCGGCGTGCACCCGCAGGCCGAGGCGTTCACCAGGCACCAGACCTGGGACTTCGCTGCCACCGCCGCCGATCAGTACCCGTTGCTGCTGCACTTTCCCTACTTCGACCTGTACCGGAAGCAGGTGGTGAAGCAGGCAGACCTGGTGCTGGCCATGCACCTGTGCGGGGGGGCCTTCACCAGCGAGCAGAAGGCTCGCAACTTCGCCTACTACGAGCAGCTCACGGTCCGGGACTCGTCCTTGTCCGCCTGCACCCAGGCGGTGATCGCCGCCGAGGTCGGGCAGCTCGGGCTCGCCTTCGACTACCTCGGCGAGGCCGCCATGATGGACTTGCGTGACCTCGAGCACAACACCCGCGACGGCGTGCACATCGCCTCGCTGGCCGGCACCTGGGTCGCCCTGGTCGGCGGCTTCGGCGGTCTGCGCCACCGGGCCGGCACCGTCAGCTTCGCTCCGCGGCTCCCGGAAGGACTCACCAGGCTCGCCTTCCGTCTCCTCATCCGACAGCGGCGTCTGCGGGTCGAGGTGGCCCGTGATGCCGCGACGTACACCCTGGCCGAGGGCGAGCCGATGGCGATCCTGCACCACGGCCAGGAGGTGAACCTCGTCGTCGGCACGCCGCAGACCCGGGCGATTCCGGCAGCGCCGGCCAGGCCGCGGCCGAGCCAGCCGCCAGGGCGGGAGCCGGTCCCCCGGCGGATCAGCGAGCAACCTGGCTGAACCTCGCCCCGTGGTCATCGACGACCTCGACCTCAGCGAGGGCTACCCGGCCCAGGACATGCTCCGCCGCGTCGGCCAGCTCGGCTGACCTCGCGGAATCGCGTGCGCGGTCAGGATCGGGCCGGGCGGCTCGCCGACGGCTGCCTGGTGGCCGGGTAGCCGGGTAGCCGGCGGCCAGCGCCTGCTATCGCGCCCTGGCTGCCGTGGCGGGCGGGCCTGAACCGGCCCGCCCGCCGCCGCGTGATCGGTCAGTGGTAGGTGAAGCGATCCGCCCGGACGATCTTGCTGAACCCGAAGTCCTCAGCGGAGATCCTGATGTTCACGGTGCCGGCACTGTGCCGTGGCATCACGACCGTGCACCGCGTGGTGCTCGGGCAGCTGGCCGGTACCAGCTTGGTTCCGACCAGGGCCATGTCGGCCCCCGCGATCGGCAGGAAGCCTGAGCCGGTCACGGTGACCTTCGTGCCGCCCCGCACCGAGCCGCGGCCTGGCGAGATGTGCGTGACCTTGGCCGTCTTCAGCTTCGTCGCGAACCACTCGCACATCACCCCGGCAACCCCCGGATAGAAGTTGCTGAGCTTGTTATGCAAGCCGATCCCGGTGACCAGCGGAGTTCCCAGACCGCTGGCCATGTCGTAGCCCCTGGCCGCCGGGAACAGGCCGCCGTGGTATCCCGACGGGGTGTAGTCGTTGTTCCCCCGCGTGACGTCGTAGAAGACCTCGGGCACAGCGCCGCGGCCGGTCTCGTAGATATAGGAATGGTCAAGGCTGGTCATGGCGTAGAGCGCCTTGGGCAGCACGCCAGGCTGGCCCGACCCGTAGTCCTTGCAGAACGGCGAGGAGTCGACCAGCGCGGCCACCGCCGCCCAGAGCGGGGCCGCGGCGCTCGTCCCGCCGATGGCGCCCCAGCCGCCATTGAAGAGGATCACATAGCCGGTCTGCGGATCCGCGTCGGCCGACACGTCGGGCGATTGCCTGATGTGCTTGCCCACCGAGGCCGGGCAGCCGCTGTTCGTCTTCGAGTGGCTGCCGATCAGGCCGGGGATCGCGGTCTTGTACTGGTAGGTGGGCATGCACCAGAAACCGGACAGCCCGCCTCCTCCGGAGCCCTCCTGGATCGACGAGTCGTTCCACACGGTCTCGGCGGTCCGGCCGATCGAGGTGCCGCCGACGCCGACCACGTCGGGCTGGGCCGCCGGATCGCCCGCCGACACGACCGACCGGTTCGTCGCATCGCGATCACAGCCGGTCGACCCGGTATCACCCGCCGCGGCGAACACGGTCTGGCCCTGCGAGACGGCCTGCTCGAACAGCGTCTGCTCGTTCATCACCAGCGCGGGGCTCGTGTTCGCCTCGCAGTCTCCCCACGAGGTCGAGATGACCTTGTCCCGGTCGGCGCTGATGATCGCGTGGTAGGTGTCGAAGATGTTAGCGTCCGTGCCGTTCGGCCCCTGGTAGACATCGACCGTGACCTTCGGCGACAGCCCGATGACGTCCTCGATGTCCAGCGCGGCCTCGCCTGAGCCGGCGCCCGAGCCAGATCCGCCATCGACGTGGGTGTAGGTGACCGACGTGCTCACGCCGTAGCAGTGCTCGTAAGCGCTGATGTCGCTGGTCAGGTTCGGCTCGAGCTCAAAGAGCGCGACGCGCACTCCCTGACCCAGGTCACCCAGCTTGTACAGCGGCGACATGAGGTAGTACCCGGCGAGCAGGTTCGCGGTAAAGGCGCCGAAATGGGCCCCGGCGTTCCTGGCTGCGCTGCACGGCTGCGGCCCGGCCGCCGAGGCGCCCGCGATGACGCGGCCGCCCCGCGCCTGGTGGCCGCCGGCCGCGGCTGGCGCTGGCCGAGCGAGCATCGGGTGCATGCGGTACAGGTCGGTGAGCCCGAGTACGCCGGAGACGTAAGGAACGGCCAGCGCGGGGATCCTGGGCGCGCGCGAGTTCGAGAAGGCGATCCGCCCGCCGGGCAGCCGGTAGCGGACCAGCGACGTGCCGAACGCGCGCTCGACCGCCGCGGCCGGCGCGGTCACCGGGATGACCAGGCGGTCGGACGTGACCCGGCCGGGCGACAGGCCGGCCTGCCGCAGCGCGGTCGCCACCGCCGCGACCGATGACAGCGTGGCCCCGAACCTGGGGCCGAACTGCCCGGGGTGCAGGAACCTGCCGAACAGCGGCGAGCTCCTGGTCGTCACGTCGCTGACAAACGCGCTCAGCGCGGCCGGATCACGGACCCTGAGCGCGATGTCCAGGTGGAGCATGGTGCCCGCGGCTAGCGGGCCGAGCCTGACCGCGCCCCGTGGCACCGGCGGCGGGGCGTCCGCAGTCAGCCGCATCGCCGAGGTGCCGCCGGAGGGCTGCGCGCCGGCCGGCAGCGCCCACGCCACCGCGCCGCTCAGCCCGAGGGCACCGGCGGCGCCCAGAGCCAGAATCCGCCTTCTGAGTTCCATATGCTCCTACTTCCCGCTTCCCGCAGTCCGGACCGGGCCCGACCCTGTGCCGTCGACCGGCACAGGGAAGCCTTCCAGATCGGACGATTGTCGGCAATAACCAGGCTAGCTCTCGAGAACATGACCAGCCGGGCACGCGTGCCCGCGGCGCAGCTCGCCGGCCAGCCCAAGACGGCAGATAGCTGCCCTTGATTCGATCATCGTCCGTCCGGATGCTGGGGGTGACGGCGTCGGCGACCTGCCGGACGCGGCACCGGGGATCGGAGACTCATGAGAACCAGAAGGCTCGCCGCATTAGCCACTGCCGCGCTGACGGGCTCGATCCTGCTCGCTGGCGTCTCGCCGCTGATCGCCGCGGCCAGCGGCCCGGCACAGATGTCGCGGCCGGCGCACTATCAGATCACCGTGACCAGGACCGCCCCCGCTCTTAGCAGGGCTGCCGCCGCGGCGGCGCGCGGCCACTACGGCTGCTGCAAGAGCTAAGGCGCCGCGGCGCGCTGTCCCGGACGTTCCGGCGGGTCGTGGTGGATCCGGCCGATAACGCGGTCGCTGACCGCCACGGCGAGCCAGGCGACGACCAGACCGCCGGCGACGTCGGCCAGGTAATGCTGGTGGATCAGGACCGTGGAGGCGATGACCAGGCCGCACCAGACCGCGACCACCGCGCCGGTTCGCCGGTGCGCCCTCAGCCAGGAGACCGCGACGATCGCGGACAGGGAAGTGTGCAGGCTGGGGAAGTCGTTGTACGGCCGGTCGAGCGCGTATACGTGCCGGACCGCCGCGGTCAGCCAGTCCCGGCCGGCCGGGGACGGCCGGATGACGTAGGACTGCGCCAGCGCGTAGACCAGGTAGCTGACACCTAGCGCCACGATCATGGCCAGGGCGAGCGCCTGGAGGCGGCGGACGTCGGTGACCGCCAGCACGACGGCTGCCAGACCGATCAGCGGGAACAGCGACAGGTACGGGATGACCATGACCGGGACCAGCGGGATCGCCCGGTCCAGCGGTGTCCGCAGGAAGATCTTGTCCGGGCCGTGGTTCAGCACCGGGTAGATCAGGTAGGTCGCGACGCTGATCGCGGCCAGCAGCAGCGCCAGCAGGACATCCCGCCGGGCAGCGCCCGCGGCACCGGTCATGCCAGCATCATCTCCCCGTCGCGGCGGCTGCCATGGTGGCGTGGCCGGCCGGGCATACGATGCGTATCCCCGCGGCTCCGGCCAGGTTCACGCGGCGGCCTACGACGAGCCGTCACCTGAGTAGCTGAGCCGGTCGCGAACCGCGACGACGCCCTGAACGTGCCGCACCGCCTCCAGGACTGCGCGGCCGTCATGATCGCCGCGCAGCCGACCGGACACCGTCACGATGCCGTCGCGGACCGTCACCTCCAGGCCGCGCGGAACCGGGTGCAGGACGTCAGGCAGCACCTGCTGGACCACCTCGCGGCGGATCTGCTCGTCCGGGCGGTCGAAGACGCTCAGCACGTCCACCCTGCTGATGATCCCGACCAGCAGCCCGGCGCCGGTCACCACGGGCAGCCTCTTCACCCGGCGGTCATACATCAGCCGGGCGGCCTCCTCCACCGGGGCCTCCGGGCGGATCGTCACCGCGGGCCCGGTCATCAGGTCACCCGCGGTGATCCCGGCGGCCTTCTCGTCCTCGTGGATGTGCCGCAGGGCCGCGAGCATGCTGATGCCCTCGGCCTGAACGGCCTCTTTGACGAGGAGGTCCGCCTCGGACACCACCCCGATGACCCGCCCGCCGTCGTCGACGACCGGGAAGGCGCTGATCCGCGAGCTCCGGAGCATGGCGGCCATTTCCTTGAACGACGCGTCCTTGCGTACCGCCACCACGCGCGTCGTCATGACGTCCCGGACAGTGGCGCTCAATCCGCTCACCTCCCTCGGCCAGCGGTGCTGCTGCGCTCGGCGCCGATCCGCCGGTCTGGCGGCGGCCGACGCGGTAAGGCTACCTCTTGCCGGAGCCGCCAGCCGTCGACCCGTTGCGCCGGTCTTCCGGCGAGCCTCGGTTGTGATTTCGCGTTGCATGTCACAGCACGCCGGCAATGTCGTCCCGTGGGAGGCTGACGTGAGGATCTGTTCCGCCGGTGCCGGCCGCCGAGGCTGCGCGCGATGGATCCGGCGGCCAGTCAGGTCAGCGTCTCAACCTCGATGGAGGGATACCGGTCGCGCAGCTTGCGGTCGAGAGTGGCGAGAGTCACGCCAGCCTCCTGCGCAAACGCGGCAAGGTAGTCGTCGGTCCAGAGCTTGTGGCTGTTCTCGTTTCTAGCGGAAATGGCCCGCCACGCGGCCTCAAGCTGAGCGGGCTCCTCGGCCCACAGCACGCGCTCGTCGGCCCGGAGCTGGTCGACTACCCGCCATGCACCGCCGCGCGAGACCACGTCCTGGCCCATGACGGCCGGATTGGACAGCAGCCGCAGCAGGCTCATCTGCGTGACCCGACACAATGCGAGGTCATCTTCTTGCTTGTCAAGCCAGTCGGCCGCGACGCCATGGTGGAGATGCCGGCCCCAGGCCGCCGCGAGCCACACGCCTACGTCAACGAGGATCACGGGCCGGCGTACCTGTCGGCATCCTCGGCCTCGAGTGCGGCATCGATGTCGGCGTTCGTTATGTCGACACTGGGGCTGGCTTCGCGGCCGATCAGCGGAAGGGAGACCCGGCCAGTGCGAGTCGGCCGTGCCGGGACCCGGAGCTCGCGGGCGACGGCGCGGGTTACCAGGTCCTTGAGGGTTTCGCCGTGCTCAGCCGCCCTCACCTTAGCCGCATGCATGAGATCGGCGGGCATATCGACCGTGGTGCGCATACTTGCATCTTAGCATATTTGAACCTCGCTCGGGGCGGGCAAGCGAGGCTCAGGATCCTGACCGGCCGCGGCGGGTCCTGAGCTCCCGCTCTATCAGCTCGACCAGATCCGGGTGCTCGCTCAGGCCGCGCAGCACGTCTGCCGGGATCCCGAGCTGGCGGCCCGCCTCCTCGACCAGCGACTGCACCATGCCGATTGCCTGCGCCAGGACCTCGTCCCGCTGGTACGACGCCGGCAGGTCATCGGGCTTGAGCTCGGCCGGGCGGCAGAACGTCCCGGCCGGGCCGGGAAGCCAGGCCTGGCTCGCCGCCGCGACGCCGATCGCGGACTTCTCCGTGGCACGGCTCGAATCGGCGAACTGCTGGCGGACCGACCTCTCCACCACGCCGGCGACGAGATGCCGGTTGGGGACGAGCAGGACGTTCCAGACGAATTCCGACCGGGCGTGGCTCGGATGGCCCAGCGCGAAGTCCAGGCCGTCGATCCGGGCGCCGGGATCGAATCCGCCGACGCCGCGCTCGTGCCTGCCGAACTCATCGACGGTGAGCACGTATCCGAGGTCATCCGGGTCGCGGGCGTCCGGCCTGACGTTCGCCCTGACGCCCATGCCGCGAAGCTGGGCGAGCCATGGCCCGTAGCCGTCGTCGGCGAACCAGGCCTCAGGGTTGCCGTCGAAGTAGATCTCCAGGTCCTTGGTCCGCTCGTACAGCGCCGCCGGAGTCATCAGGCGCTTGTCCCCCGTCGCGGCGTTCTCGCCGATCAGGAACGCGGTCTGACTGAGCTGCTCGGCGAGCCGCTGACCGCTGCCGGGAGCCGCCCGTGCCAGCGCCGCCGCGATGCACTCCAGATCGGCGTCGTGCTGCGCCCGGTCCAGATCCGCGACCTCCGCGCCGGCGTACCTGGGAAGGATGTTCTCGAGTACCTCGGCGACGATGTCGGGCTCGGTGATCTTGAGCGCGTCAAGGAACCGCCGGGCCGCCGGGTCGGCAGCGACGGCGCGCCGGACCGTGCGGAAGCCCGTCAATGACTCGCCCGGCAGGTAGACGGCCGGGCGGTCGCCGGAGTCGAACGGGACCACCTGGCTGCCATCTTCGAGCCGGATAATCGGCCTGGCCCGGGCCGGGCCTGGCTGCTCGCCAGGAAGTCGGGATGCCCGCCACAGGGCGGAATTCTGATAGAGAAACGAATACAACCGCGTGATCCAGGCATCAGACTGGGCCGCCAGGAATTCGGCCGTAAGGCGCCCGACGACGTCTTCCGGCGTGACCTCGTCGATGCCGATCTCCTCGCGGAGATACCGCCACAGCGAGGGGGTCCGGTCCGGCGTGACGGACTCGTGCGCGAAGGCGAGAGACACCTCGCCGTAGAGCGCGCCGAGCTGACCGTCGGATAGCAGCTCGCGAAGCCCGGCGCCGCCGGCCAGCCGCAGCTCGGCCGCGACGCCGTAGCCGCCGGCGGTGTCCGGAAGCAGCCGCTCGGCGGCCAGCGCCGCGCGCACCGACTCGAACAGCGGGCGGAACATCGTGCCCGGGGCAAATCGCGCGGCGTCCAGCGGCAGCGCCTGGAGTACCTCGACCGTGAGCAGGCCGTCCTGCCGCAGCTCGCGCAGCACGTCGGTGAGCAGCGCGGCCGTCTCGCGCACCAGTGCCTGGTTGGACTCATCATGCTCGGGAACATTGTCGCGGGCTGGCGTCGTCCGGTATGGACCCTGGATCAGGAAGCCAAGGAAGGTCTCCTTCTGGGTCGGGAAGAACACCACGAGCGGGCAGGCGTCACGCTTTACCAGCCGACGCTTGCCATCTTGGGCGCTGACCTCGAAGGCAATCTCGACCCGGTGGCCTGCCAGGCCGGGAACCTCGAGCTGACGCTGCCAGACGAACCACTCCTGCGCCCGGCGGCCGCTTCCGTTCGTCAGCGTGACGTGACGGCTCGAGCCAGTGCGCCCGGCCGCGAAGCGCTCGATCACCGCGCCGGCGAGCTGAATGCCGCACGTTCGCAGGCGCCGGATGCTCCGGAGGAACAGCAGCGTGCCGGCCTCGATCTCGTTCAGCGCGGCGGCGATCTCGGCGACGGCGACCGGAGCCGCGACGCCGTCATGATCGAAGGGGAAGACGAACAGGGTCCCGGGCGCGGGCTCGTCCGCCGGGTCCGCCGCGAACGGCCGGACGTATTTCTCGATCCGGAACCGCTCGTCCGAGCTGTAGACCCGCGGCGTCTGGGTGTAGGCGTAGACCGACTTGAAGCCGATGCCGAACTTGCCGATCTTGGTCAGGTCGCCGGCCTTCGAGCTCTTGCCGACCCCGCAGACGCCGCGGACGTCGGCTTCGGTGAAGGGGCGCCCGTCGTGCCGTACCTCCAGGCGATCGTCGAACAGCTCGAAGGTCAGCTCCGTCGCCCCGGCGTCCTCGGCGTTCTGGATCAGCTCGAAGATGAAGTGCGTGCGCTCGCTGTAGAGCTGGCCAAGCAGGTCGAGGACGGCCGTGTCCCAGCCGTAACGGCCGATGTTCTCGTCCCGGATCTTCTCGTAATCAGCGGGCACCGGTGACCTCCGCAGCTCCCGCGGCTGGTACCGCCAGATCCTTCGCCATCGTAGCGGTCAGCATGACAGCGAAGCCGTCGCGTCAGGTCCGCGCGCCGCTGGTTACCTTCAGGTACGTCACCGGGCCGAAGCTGGACGGCGCGACCGGCGGCCGCCGGTGGCTGAGGCCGAAGTCCATGGACTGGAACGTCCTGGCGTCGAGAACCGCCGACAGGTAGCTGCCGGTCGGGGCGCTCGCTCCCGGCGGCCCGGTGGCATGGTCGTCCACGAAATGGCCCTTCATCGTGATCAGGTACACGACGACGTCCTCGTTGCCGGCCGTGGTGTCGCCCGGGGTGGCCGAGGTCAGCGCCTTCGCGTGCGTGGTGACCGCCACCGACACCCACACCGGGGCTGCTCCGCCGTTGAACTTCACGATCCGGTCGGCTATCGCCGTCAGCCGGTGAATCGCCGACGCGGGAACGGGCTGGCCGGGCGTCGCCGCGGAGGTCGCGCTGGTCCCCTGGGAACTCGAGCAGCCGGCCAGCAATGATCCGGCGGCGACCGCGGCCACGCAGGACGTCGCCGCCACGACTCTCCGCATTCGGCCAGGGCGGCCGCCGCGGCGAGCATGCCCGGCGCTCTTCCCGCGATCTCCTGGCGCAGCGGTCATGGTTCCCTCGCGTTACCCGGGCACCCTGAGTGCCGTCCTGCCTGACTGGCGGGCGGTTTCTCATCGTAGCCCCCGTGGCGCGGGCGGCCTGGCGGCGTCGGCTGGCCGGTCGCCGGAACAGTCGTTCAGTTACAGTGACTGGATGCCACGACGGCGCGAAGCTCAGCGCGTGCGCCCTGGCGTGATCCTGGCCGTGCTGTCACTCGCGGCGCTTGCCTACGCGGGGCTGAGCTCCGCCGTCATCCCGGCCCTGCCGACGATCCGCAGCAGCTTGCATGCCAGCGAGACCGGCATCACCTGGCTGCTGACCGGGTTCCTGCTCTCGGCCTCGGTCGGCACGGCGATCATCGGCAAGCTCGGCGACATGTACGGCAAGCAGCGGCTGCTGGTCTGGACCCTGGTGGTGCTCACCGCCGGAACCGTCCTCGGCGGCCTGTCCGGCTCGCTGCCGCTGCTGATCACCGCCCGGATCATCCAGGGAGTGGGCGGCGGCGTCTTCCCGCTGTCATTCTCGATCATCCGGGATGAGTTCCCCGCCGACCGGGTGGCCGGGAGCATCGGGCTGATGTCCGCCACTCTCGGCGTCGGCGGAGGCCTCGGGCTGGTGGTCGGCGGGCTGATCGACGAGCACCTGACCTGGCAGTGGCTGTTCTGGATTCCGCTGCCGGCCATGGTCGTGGCCGCTGCCTGTGCCTGGCGCTGGATCCCCGAATCGCAGGTCCGCTCGGCCGGGCGCGTCAACTGGGCAGCGGCGGCGCTGATGACCGCCGGCCTGTCCTGCGTGCTCATCGCCATCGCCCAGGCCACCGCCTGGGGCTGGACCGGCCCGCCTACCCTGGTGCTGCTCGCGACCGGGCTGGCGGTCTGCGGCGTGTGGATCGGCGTGGAGATGCGCAGCCGCAATCCGCTGATCGACATGACGATGATGCGGATCCGCGGGGTGTGGACGACGAACCTGGCGGCCTTCCTCGTCGGCGCCGGGCTGTACGCCTGCTTCCTGCTGCTTCCGCAGTTCACCCAGCTTCCCAGGAGCACCGGTTTCGGCTACGGCGCCTCGGTCGTGGCGGCGGGCCTGTACCTGCTGCCGTGCGCGGTCAGCATGAGCGTGCTCGGCTCGGTGGCCGGCCGGGTCGAGCGGCGCTTCAGCTCGCGGCGCGCGCTGGTGGCCGGCGCGATCGTCAGCGCCGCGGCCTGCGGCTGGCTGACGATCACCAGCCGGCATCCGTACGACATGCTGCTCAGCTCGACGCTGCTCGGAGTCGGGATCGGGCTGGCCTTCGCCGCGCTCGGCAATCTGATCGTCCAGGCGGTCCCGGCACACCAGACCGGCGCGGCCAGCGGGATGAACACGGTGCTCCGCACGCTGGGCGGAGCGCTGGGCGGCCAGCTCTCGGCCACGTTCATCGTCGCGAGCACGGTGCGCGGCCTGCCTGCCCTGAACGGATTCACCAGGACGTTCGCGATGGCGGCCCTGTTCCTGGCCTGCTGCGCTGTGGCGGGGCTGCTCATCCCGGCCCGCGCGCTCGCAGCAGCCTCGCTCCAGCCCGCCGCCGCACGGGACGCCCGTTAGCGCGGCCGCGGTCTTCGCGGCTAGGTGCGCGCGCGGCAGCCGGTGTACGGCACCAGGCCGAGATCGGGGAATCCGTCGAAGTACACCGAGGTCTTCTTCCCCGAGATGTCGTAGCTCATCACGAACAGGACCGGGTACGGCGCCGGGCACCTGACCTTCACGGCGAAGGTCAGCGTGAGCCAGGCGGTCGCGCCGTCCACGATCGTCGTCAGCGGCAGCCCGCCCGGCACCTGCAGCGAGCCGCAGGTCCCGAGCTCGCTGTCGATCTGGCGCAGGCCGCCCAGGGGCACCTTCGATGTGATCTGGTCTACGTTGATCGTGCTGCCCGATTGGTTATCGATCTCGATCCCAAGCTGAAGCGTGCTGCCGTGCTGAATGGCGCACCGGTTGCCGGTGAAGGAAACGTCGGCGATTCCGGGCAGCGGCACGGCCGTCGCCGTCCTGGTGGCCGCCGCCTTGGCGGGCCCGCCCCCGGTGCTCGCGGTGAGATGACCGGCGGTGTATCCGAGCAGCAGGCCGGCGACGAGAGCCGCGAGCGCGATGCCGGTCGCCGTGCCTCGCGCGCCGCGCCACGGCCAGAGCGTCAGAGGGCTGCCGGTCTCGACCACATCGCCGTGACCGGCGATGCCGCGCGGCGTTCCCGCCCACACGGAATCGCCCGCCGGGCGGCGCTCGCCGCCATCAGGTGGCCTCACGGTCTCACCATACAGCGAGCGGGATTGCCGAAAAAGATTGCGGCAAACCGTCAAAAGCGCCTTGGAAACGCCTGCGAATGACAGGCCATCTGGCAACTGAGCCGGGAGCGATATTTTTATCGCTCATCATAAGAGTGGCGGAATGGCGGCAGCGGCCGGTGCTTATGTCTTATCGTATTTCCGATTGGCAGCGGGGTGGGCCCGGGCCCGGTTCTGCGCCGCTTCAAGCTCGGCGATGGTTTCCTGGCGGATGTGCTCTTTGGTTCTGCCCTCGGCCCAGGTGGCCCACAGGGCATCGATCCGGCGGCAGATCCCCTCGACGGCCAGGCCGTCGCTGACGATGAGGTTCATCGCCATGTGCTCGCCGTCGAGCACGTAGGGCAGGAAGGCCCAGGCAGGCCCTTCGCCGGCCGCCTGGTGATGCGCGCTTCGCTTGACGATCCAGGACGCGCCGAGCGGAAGAGCCTGCTCGAGGTGGCTGTCGGTGAGGATGAGTACCTCGAAGTTCGGGAAGCGGCGGACCAGCTCGAGAGTTGCCTCGAGATAGGCCGCAGTCTGCTCCGCGGTCAGGACGTTGTCGGGCAGGCGCTCCATCGTGTACTGACCGTGTTCGACCAGGTCGTCAAGGGCTTCGCGGGTCACGATGTTCCGGTACCTGTATCCGTTCTCAAGGTTCCTGATCATGGCGCCGCGCCGGGTCCGGTACATGCCGAGGCGGCGGCGCAGGTCCTTGCCGACCGATCCGGCCGCCTGGGTGCCGCGGCGCGCCTGGGCGGCGATGACCTGCGACCGCAGGTCGTCGGTCATCGTGTTGAGAGGGAGCATGCGCTGGATCGACTCCCGGCCGCCGGGGAGCTTCCAGGCGGACGTGAGGCGCTCCTCCCAGATCTCCCATGGAGCGGTCGGCCGGCTGAAGGTTCCAGCGGGCAGGACCGTGACCCAGGAGAACAGCTCGGTGCCGCGGCTGGCGAGCCAGGACGCGTAGTCACCGGCCCAACTGGAGTGCACGTCAGCGCCTGGCCCGGCCGCGGGCGGGCCGGCCTCGATCACGGCTACGCCTGGCTGGCCGCCGGTGACGACCGGGACGAGCAGGCTGCCGGTCGGCGAGCGCGAGCTCGCCACCAGGTCGGGGCCGGCCGGCGGGCCCGGCACCAAGGTGAGGCCGTACCTGCTCATGTACGGGCGGGAACGCGATGGCGGCTGGCAGTACCTGGCGGCCAGCGGAAGCGCCTCCGCCAGCACCTCGAGATGCGCTTCGGGATCGTCAGGAACGGCCAGGACATGGCAGAGCTCGAGTCCCTGGTCGAGCACCGCCCTGATGCCGCTCCCGAGGATTCCGCTCAGGACGCCGGCCGGGGGCGGCGCGGCGCGCAGCGCCTCGGCGAGCGGACCTGCCGTGGTCAGTACCAGACCGTCTGGCTCCTCCGCCCGGGCGAGGGCTGCCAGCATTGCCCGCGCCCAGTCGAGCAGCTCCGTGGCTGACGCGTGCGGGTCCGGCGGCGCGGGCCGCCGCTGCGCGTCGGCAACCGCCGACGGCTGGGCGCCTCCGGCATCGCCGACGTGCGATACCCGGTGCAGCGTCGGCCCCAGCTCGTGCCTCGTTCTCGCGAGCGTGCCCACGTGCCGCCACGCGTCCCTGACATCGATGTCGCGCAGCGCCGCGACGCACTTGACCAGGTCAGGTGGCGCCGCGTACATTCCGGCCTCGATGTTTGCCAGGTGGGACCGGCTGAGCCTGCCGCCGTCCTCGCAGACCAGCTCCGCCAGCTCCCCCTGGGTAAGTCCGAGCAGCTCACGAAGCTTTTTCACCCACGCGCCCTGGTACGGCTCTCGCTCCACCGCTCACCTCCTCCTAGCAGGACGTTTGCAGAGATTGTGCTTGGGTTGCAAGCAGTCAAAGCATAGTTCACCGTAGGCCCATGAGGTATCTGCGAGCCTTTGCCGCTCAGCCGTTCCCGCCGCGCGCGCCGCTGCTGCACCGCGGGCGCCCTGGTGGTCCTGAGCCGGGCTGTCACCGGGATGGTCAGGCATGACCGCGGAGGTCAGGAGCCTGCACGCGCCCCTGGAGCCGCCAGCGGCTGACGGGCGCGGCACGCCAGACCTGGCGCAGGACATCGCCGTACGGGTGATCAGGATGCTGGATCATAACGCGCGGGAGAAATCCGCCAGGCCGGCCGTCGCGGACGACAAGCTGGTCTTCGTCGTCTCCTCGTTCACGCCGGAGATGGAACCCTCCTATCAGGCCATCGTCGCGGCTGCTGAGGCGGTGGGCCTGCGCGCCGAGCGGGTCAAGGACGTCCAGGGCGACTACCGGATCACCGAGAAGATCCTGGCCATGATCAGCAAGGCCCGCTTCGTTATCGCCGATCTCACCTACGAAAGGCCGAACGTCTACTTCGAGCTCGGATACGCGCGCGGACTTGGCAAGACCGTCATCACGATCCTGCGAGCAGGCACAACGGCGCACTTCGACGTGCGCGACTGGACATACCTGGAGTACTTCGACTCGCGACCGCTGGAAAACGATCTGCTCGACCGATTCAGATTCGAGCTCCAGATAGCCTGAGGCACTCAGCCGGGACGCCCGTTCCCCCGCGGTCGCGTCCGCCGCGGTCGCGTCGCTCGCGAGCGAGGTCATCCGTCGCCCGGGTCACCCGGGCCGTTTCTCGCCGACCGCCTTGAAGAAGGTGTAGCAGAACACGCCGTCGGCCTCGGCGGTCCGGTACAGAGCCCGGACGCCGGCATCGAAGCTTCGCGCGTCGATCATGCCCGCGCCGACCGCGGCCTCCCGGACGCCCTCGATCATGGCCGTGAAGGTCTTCCTGGTGAAGCCGTCGGCCAGCTCCGGGCGGCTGGAGTCCACGTACACCATCCGGGGGTCGGCACGGACGGCATCGAAGCCAGCCTCGGTCATCAGCGGGTAGATCCGACGGCCGACCATGGCGTCACCGCCGGCCTCGTGCTGGAGGGCGATCTGGCAGCGGATCACGTCGCGCGCCTCGGGGCTGTCGGGGTGGAAGAAGGCCGACCCGTGGTCGCCCTCGATCACCGTGATGGTCCCGCCCGGCCGCAGCACGCCGCCGAGGCTGGCCAGGGCGCGGACCGGCTGGGAGAGGTGCTCAAGGACGAAGCAGACGAAGACGTGGTCGAACGACTCGGGCGCGAACGGCAGCGCGAAGACATCGGCCTGCGCGAACCTCACGTTCGCAAGTCCGGCCAGGCCGGCCTTCCTGCGGGCCTCGGCGATCGACTCCGCGGAGATGTCCGCGGACGTGAACCGTGCCCCGGGGCTTCGCCGGGCCAGCGTGGCGGTCTGTGCGCCGACCCCGCACCCGGCCTCGAGAACGCTGCTGCCCGGCGGATACCAGGTGTCCCGGTGCAGCAGGTCGACCAGTGTTCCGGCCTGATCCCGCAGCCGCTCGCTCTCTCGCTGGCCGTAGCCGTGGACATATGCGCTGACCATAGGCACACCAAAGCACACCGCGAAGCGGCCCGGGCCGTCACTCCCCGGTCCGGCCGCCGATCAGCTCGGCGACGATGTCCGGCCGGAACCCAGAGTTGACGGCCCCGCGGGAGGCCAACACGATGGTGTGACACATTCACTTGAGGGAGGATCACGATGGCGCATCCCAATGAGGATCTGGTAAGGGAGGCGTTCGCGGCCTTCGGCCGAGGCGACATCGACGCGTTACAGCGCCAGTACTTCGCGCCGGACATCCGCTGGCACTTCCCAGGCCGGAGTCCGCTGGCCGGGGACCACGAGGGAGTGGCCCGCGTGGCGCAGATGCTCGGCCGGCCCGGGGAGCTGTCCGGGGGGACGCACCGCCTCGAGCTGCACGATGTGATCGGCAATGACGACCATGTCGTCGCGCTTCACACGACCCGCGCCGAACGGGCCGGCAAGCAGCTAGAGGTCAACGCCGCTCACGTCTTCCACGTCCGCGACGGCAGGGTGACCGAGGCCTGGACTCACCACGCGGACCTGTACTCAGTGGATGACTTCTGGTCCTAGCCCGCCGTGCGCCGCGGGCCGGCGCATTCCGCACGGCCGGTGAATCGGCGGTCTCATCCGCAAACCGTGGCATTCGACGGCTTCGGTCCCCGCACCGCTCCCCGGTCGGGCACCTCATTCACGGCGCACATAGCGCCTGCGCCGTGCGCGGCGGGCCGCAAGGATAGCTGGCGGGCGCTTGAGCGAGGTCGCGGCGTCGGTCACCGCGGGGCTTGTCAGCGTCAGCTCCTCAACCTCGAGGAGCTGCGGGGCCCTGTCGCCCCAGTAGCCGATTATTCGCCATTGCGGCCGATGGTAGCTCCACCACCTGATCCCGTGCCAGATTCTCGCGCCGCGGTCGTTGCGTTCGTTATAGACACTCAAGGCCCAGGCCTGGGTCGCTGCCCGGTTCCGTTCGATGACCTGAGTGGGCCGTAGTCCCCTGATGTACAGGTTCCGGGCGTCATCAAGATCCAGTAGCGGGGTGTCATCGCTCAGGAGATAGGTGGCCAGAACCCGGCGGCTCCCTGGGATGCCGGGAAACTTGAACATCTCAGGATCCCATTCGTCCAGGTCTCCGAAGGATTCCGCAACGGCCCCGGCGGGTTCCATCGCCAGATACCAGATTCGGTAATGGCCGGGGTTATCCAGGCGCCCGCGGCCCTGAGTTTCGAGGTGCATGGGATGTCCTGCGGCGCCCCACGGAGCACTGGGCAGGTGCGGGCAGATTCGATAGGCCAGCATCTGGACTCGTTATCTACGTATAGGTACCTGAGTCTTTGGGCGCTGAGGGCATCGGTCACGTCACGGGGTGGTCTGCTCATCACGAGCTATTCGTAAGCGGCGCTGGTCATGCGGACGCTGCTGACCCGAGTCGCTTCGATGTTCTAAGCCATGTGCTACCTCCTTCCGGCTGCTGCCGGTCTGGAGGCCAGCGCCGGTGGGGTGAGCCGCCGCACCGGGTTCGATGGGATCTTGCATTCACTGACGAGGCAGGTACCATGATCCCTATCGCTGGCCTGTCCTTTCGCGGGTCCGGTCTAGTGACTGGCACGGTCGATGCTGCTAACATCGGCCGTGCTGCTTTTCCCAGGGCGTTTCGTGCCTAGTTAGGCTCAGCGTTACCGTTCTGAGACCTTGGGTTCCAGATTCTGGTCAGTTAGCCCGTGCCAGCGTGCCTCCTTCCTCACCGCAGTTGCCCGGCTTAGGCATGCGGCGTACTGCCTTCAAGGTCTCATATCTCTTGTCATTTGCCAATGGCCTTCGCCATCGGCCGCTGGCGGTGTGATAGGGTGCCCGCCCGCGCTCGGGGCCCAGGTAAGGGGCGGTCGACGCGGCGATCGGCTCGGGAATTGCCTACCACAGACCGGCCTGGCCAGAGGCGCTGCTGGGGGTGAGCGGGAGTTCGCGGCGCGGGCGACACGAAAGTAACGGCCCCGCTGCCCGGGCTTGCACGGCGGTGTACGATCAACTTTCATGGCAAATGCCAATGGCGATGGTAGGCAGCCGCGCCCTGCGCGGCGACAGCCGGCCAGGCGTGGTGCCATCGTCGAGGGAGCGAACCCCACAGTTCGCCAGCGCGAACTCGGTCTGCGCCTGCGTGAGCTTCGTCTCACCCGTGGCCTGACCGTCGAGCAGGTAGGCGCCGAGCTGCTGTGCTCGGCGACCAAGATCAGCCGGCTGGAGACCGGAACGCGGCGGGCGAGCCTGCGCGATGTGCGTGACCTGTGCCGCGCGTACGGCGTCACCGATCCGGCCGAGGCTGAGAACCTCATGAACCTGGCCAGGCAGGCACGCGAGCTCGGCTGGTGGTCGCGCTATGAGGATCTGCGGCTCGATCCGTTCATCGGCCTGGAGCAGGACGCGGCCGCTATCACGTCCTACACCATGTACTACGTGCCGCCGCTGCTTCAGACGCCGGAGTACGCCAGAGCGGTGATCAGGGGCATCGGCCGGAGGATGGACGCGCGGGTGCTCGACCAGCGGGTCGAGGCCAGGATGCGCCGCCAGGACCTGCTGGAGCAGCCGCATCCGCCACACTACCGGGCGCTGCTTGACGAGGCTGTGCTGCACCGCCAGGTCGGAGGCTCGGTCGTGATGAGGGCCCAGCTTGGCAAAATCCTCGTCTGGGCGACCGGCGATAAGGGCTCGATTCAGGTCATCCCGTTCGCCGCCGGAGCTCATGCGAGCGCGGACAGCAACTTTGATCTGCTTGAATTCGGGGAGAATACCAGGCAGGACCCTGTCGTATACGTGGAGGGCCTGGTCGGCGCCCTGTATCACGAGCGGCCGACCGAGATCACGCGGTACCGCGAGACGATCGAGTATCTGAGGGAATCTGCGCTCAGCATACAGGATTCGCTCGCGCTCGTTGCCCGGATCCGAGATACACATCCGGCTTAGAAACACCATGCAGCTTCATCTCGGAAGTAATGAATCTATTAATCACTAGGGAGGTAAGAGAGCAAAATGCCAGCAATACCCGAAAGCCTGGGAGAGATCTCCTGGCGTGTCGCGCGTCGCTGCAATGGCGGCGAGTGTGTCCGGATCGCCGTCAATGGCGACGCGATAGTACTCGGGGATACAAAACGTCCCGACGGCCCGGTCATGTTCTACAGCCGCGCCGAGTGGGCGGCGTTCGTCGAAGGGATCAGGCAAGGAGACTTTGACGATCTCTTCTAATAGCTTATGAACAGGGGATCTGCCATCAGCGGCGGCTCCCCTGTTCGCTTGTGCAGGCTCATCCAGGACGGCCAGGTGCTAGCCGAGAGCGAACCAGCCGACGGGACGTCTACAGCGGGCATCCCGACGACCTCGATGGCGCCAACCTTGACGTTGGCGTGCGCGCTGCGCGCCAGGCTCCGCACATGCGCCTAGCCGATCGCGGGTTAGCAGCCCGCCGCCGTTGCTGCCCCGGCAGCCAGGCGCAGGCATGCCTCTTCGCTGGTCGCGAATACCGGCAGCCGCTTGTGCAGACCGCTGATCCGGAGCATCCTCGCTACGAGCGGGCGGGGCGCGATCAGGCCGTAACGGCACCCCGCAGCCTCGGCTTCGTTGGCGACCCGGACGAGGGCGCTCAGCCCGCGTGCGTCGCAGAAGGACAGGCCGGTCAGGTCGAGCAGCAGGATCCGGGCACGGCGTCCGATCGCTGCCTGGCCCTGCCGGTACAGGCTGTCGGCCGTGGCCAGGTCCAGTTCTCCGCGCACGATCAGGATCTGGGTGCGCTGATCGGGGCCGGCCGTGGTGGCGCTCGCGCTCAGGGTCACTCTCCTGCCCCTTCGTCGGCGTCGGCACTGTTGCAATACCCCAGGTGGCCACATTGGCCGCGGGTTGTCCTTGTAAAGCACAATATCATTGGGTGCTGCGTCGCGTCGTTTGCCGTTTGCACTTCCTCCGGCGCCGTTTCATATGCACGTGCATCAGCGCTTGCATTGTGCCCGTGCATGCGAAAATGCGTCATCTGTTCAGCTTGCTCCCGTCAGCGTGCTCCCGCAGGTCATGATTCAAGACCATTCGGCGGTGCCCGCAGATGGCATATAGCCCGGCATGTCCCCGGTGGCCGGGGAGCGCTCAGTGCCGCCGGGACAGTCACGCCCCCCCGGCTCGGTGCTGCTCGCGGACGGCTGACGCGCAACCCGGCCGGGGGGAGCAAGGTTCCGGTCACGGCCTGGTCGGGGCGCGGCTTGCTGATCAGCGGGCCGGCCAGCCGCCCGAGGTCGGGCCTGCCGCACTGGCGGTCGCGGCCGAACCAGCCGAAGATGCCCTCAGCGACGTCATCGGCGCCCGTGATCCCTGACGCCCCGGAGCGGCCTGGCTGGTGCTGGCCCGGGTTACAGGTCGATGGTCATGCCGTCGTAAGCGGCGGGCAGGCCGGCGTCGGCGAGCCTGCCGAGCATGCGGGCGGACATGTGGGTGAGCACGGTGCGGGTGGCGTCGATGTCGCTGAGGTGCTCGCGCAGTGTCTGGTAGTCCAGGTGGTAGGGCACGGGCTGGTCGTATGTGTAGGCCTCGGCGGCGAACAGGTCGGCGTGCCGCGCGGCTTTGGCCAGGGCGGGGGTCCATGCGGTGTCGCCTGAGTAGGCGAAGGTGGTCCCGGCGAGGTCGATCCGCAGTGCGAGCGGCGGGGCGCCGCTGGGGTGCTCGACCTCCCAGCCGCGGATGGTGGCGGCGCCGATCTGGGCGGGTGTCCCGTCCGTGGCCAGCTCGGTGACGTGCACGGCGAACCGCCGCCGGGCGCGGCTGGAGCCGGGGAACAGGGTTTCCATGGCCTGCGTCAGCCGGGCGCCGGTGCCGGGCGGGCCGGCGATCAGCAGCGGCGCCGAGCGGCGGGAGAACTGGCCGTCCAGGATCAGAAACGGCAGCCCGCCGAAGTGGTCGCCGTGCAGGTGCGTGATGGCGACCGCGGTGACCGCGCCGGGGTCCAGGCCCTGCGCCTTGAGCGCGGCCAGGCTGGTAGCCCCGCAATCGGCGAGCATGACCTGATCGGGGTGGGACAGGTGGATGCAGGTCTGCCAGCGGCCGCCGCTGCCGAACGCGTCCCCGCTGCCCGCGAACCGAACCCTCATGCTCTGATCCTGCCCGCCTGAGCGCCGTTCATTGGCGTGGCGTCCGGCCGGGTGAGCTGTAACGCCGCCCGGCGTGACCAAATAGCATTGCGCACGCCTGGAGAGATTTTGCTACATTAAGCAGCCATGGCAGTCGAGGATGCATTAGAGATTATTCTTGGCAAATGGTCGGATATTGAGCCGCTGCTGACCGTCAGCGAACTCACCGAGCTGGCTTCCGTTGGCCGGGTGACAATGCGGGGCGGCAGCTCCTGGCGGTCACAGGCGGTTTTCAACGTCATCTCCCAGGCGCTGCCGGCCGATCATGCCGCCCGTCAGGCGCTTCATGCCGGGGCCGATCGCGGCTTTCAGCCGGATCCGGTCCGGGCGCTGGACGTGGATCTGATCGAGCAGGCCGAAATCGCCCTGGCCAGTCCTTCGATCGCGGAGGATGCCGAGGCCGACGCCCTGGCCGAGGCGGGCCGGGCGGCGCTGCTGCGCCGCGGTGTCGCGGGCGATGCTGCGGACGCCGGGGATACGCAGACCTGGCTGTCGGTGCGGGTCGACGAGCAGGTTCTCTACCCGCTGTTCCAGTTCGCCTCCACCAGGCCGTACCGGCAGCACGAGCTGGTCGCCAGGCTCCGGCCCCAGCTGAGCGCGGACGAGGATCCGTGGGGCGCGGTTGCCTGGTGGCTCACCCCGAACCCGTGGCTGACCGCGTGTCCAGCCGACCTGCTCGGCACCGAGCGGGAAGGCGAGATAGCCTATGCGGCCGATCAGCTAGCGAACGACAGCTGGTAGCCGCTGATGGTGAACGTCATACCGCCTGACGGATATTGCGGCAGGCCCGTCCAGACCGAGCTGCCGGCCGGGACCGTGCTGTTTCGGGTGCACCCGGCAGGCTTCCCGGCGCACGCATTCAATCCGAGGCCGAGCCACCGCTACTACGGCGGCGGCCGGTTCGATGCGACCGACGATGATCGCTATCCGTATCTCTATGCCGGAGAGTCCGTCGATGTCGCGATCGCCGAGACGCTGCTGCGCGACCTGCCGCTCGACAGCGCGGGCGTGCAGCAGCTGCCGCGGGCCAGAGTCCGGGGGCGGCGGGTCAGCGCCGTGACCACCACAGCCGACCTGAGCCTGGTCAGCCTGCGCAGCGCTGCCGACCTCGGGGCGGTTAGCCAGGATCCGTGGCTGACCACGTGCGGCCCCCAGTTCTACGCGCAGTCCAGGCACTGGGCGCACTGGATCCGCAGGCACGCGCCCACCGCGGCCGGATACGTCTGGATGAGTCACCGTGAGCCTACCCAGCAGGCATTCGTGCTTTTCGGCGATCGCATCCCCGACGAGGCGATAACAACGGTCGCAGCCCCCCAGCTGCCCCAGGGTGATGAGGCGGAATTCGACCATCCGCGAGGCCGGCGCGCCCTCATCCGCCGGCTCCGGCTCTACAACGTCGCCCTCAGCCGCCGCTGATGATCGCGCCTGCCAGGGCAGGCGATGCCGGGCGGAGCGATCCCGATGGCGCCGGCGTTCCCGTATGGCGCGGCGGTGAGCGCGACCTCGGGATCGCGGGTGCGGAGCTGGCCGGACTCCGGGTCGCCGGCCGGTGGTTCAGGCCAGGCAGGTGAGCGGGGCGCCGCCGTTGTAGCTGACCATGTCGGCGAGCGCGGCGGCGATGTCGATGGGAGCGCCGGGCGGAGCGCCGCCGAGCTCGGCGTAGGCGCGGTGCAGGTTGCCGACGATCCGCTCGGCGTCGGCCCAGCCAGCGAACCGGCCCAGGTCAGTTTCCCTGGCGGCCTCCAGCGGGGACAGCCCGGCGTGATAGCCGCGCGCGGCGGCCTCCTGGACGAAGCCGAGGTAGTCCAGCGTGGCGTCCACGGGCGCGGCATCCTCGAAGATCGGGCCGTGGCCTGGCACGACAGTGCGCGCCCGCAGGGGCCGCACGACCTGCTCCAGAACCTCGATGGAGCCGGTGACCGAGCCCATCAGCAGGAACGGCGTGCCGCCATTGAAGATCAGGTCGCCGCAGAACAGCACCGACCGCTCGGGGATCCAGATGATCGAGTCGTTCGTGGTGTGCGCGGCGGTGCCGACGTGGCGAACCTGGGCGCGCAGGTCGCCGGCATGCACGGCTATCTCGTCGGCGAAGGTGACGAACGGCGGGTCCAGAGCCAGCTCACCCCAGTCCGGGCCGTCCCAGAACGGCAGGTCCCGCGGCGGGCCGAACGCGATCGCCTCGGCACGCGCCCGCTCGTGGGCGACGATCGCGGCGCCGGGGAACATGCAGTTCCCGAAGGTGTGGTCGCCGTGATGATGGGTGTTGACCACGGCGCGCACCGGCGCCGGCGTGACCGCGGCGATAGCCTCCTGGTAGGCCCGCGTCCTGCGCCGGGTGGAACAGGAGTCGATGCTGATGACGCCCTGCGGGCCGACGAGGAAGCCGGTGTTGTTGATCCACCAGGTACCGTCTGGCTGGATGTAGGCGAATATCCCGGCCGACACCTCGCACACCTCGGGCCGCCCGGGGACCGTGATGTCATGGTCTGCTCTGCTCATCTCATCCGGCCTTCCTGCCTCACTGGCTCGAACTGGATCACGCTACCCGGCTGAATGAGCGCGTCCTGGCGTGGGCGCGTCGGCGCGCACGGAGGCGCTGCGCTAGCTTGACTCTTAAGTGTGGCCCGGGGTGGGCGAGCCTTTGCTCGGCCGACCGAAACGGCGAGGGGGTACGTCGTGGACAAGGACCTGGTCGATCAGGTCGTCGATGTCGCCCGGCGGGTGGTTGACAGCGGGGCGATCTCGGCGAATGGGCACGGTAACGTGAGCCTCCGCGTTCCCGGGGCCGCGGAGATGTACTTCACGGCCGGCCCGTCGCTGCGGAATCATCCGGCGTCAGCTGTCGTGCGGGTCGGGCTGGACGGAACGCTGCTGGAGGGTGAGCTCCCGCCGATCCAGGGTGCCGTGGTGGCCATGCACACGGCCATGTATGCCGATCACAGCGACGTCGGCTGCGTCCTGCATACGCACTCGCCGTATGCGACCGCGTACGCCGTGGCGCGCTGCCCGATCGGATGCTGGGTGGAGGCCCTGGCGATGTTCGGGCTGGCATCTGGGGTTCCGGTGGCCGCCTACGGGCCGCGCGGGTCCGGCCAGGCGGTAGCCGGCATCCGTTCCGCGATCACCCCGGGCGTTCCCGCGGTGCTGCTCGCCAACCACGGGGTGCTGGTGTTCCACCGCACCCCGGAACTGGCCATCCTGGTCGGCGGGGTCGTCGAGGAGGCCGCGCAAGCGGGGATCAACGCCGCCGGGCTGGGCGGCCCGGTGGAGATCTCCCCGGAGCTCCGGGCCGCGGCTCTGCAGCGCGCCATGACCTTCGAGGGCCAGGGGACATTGCGCGCCTAGCTTCTGCCGAGCGGTTACCCGTAGGCCTCCCGGCAGGCTGATCACCGAGCGCGAAGACGGCGACGGGTTGCTGTCGCAACGGACTCCCGAGCGTGCCGAGCGTCATCGGCAGGCTTGGCCGGCCCTTGGCGGTGCCCTAGACTCGGCTGGAGCGAGGTGGGGTATTTCTGCACAATGGCCGATTCCTTTGGCGAGTTGCTGCGCCGTTTCCGGGTCGCGGCAAGCCTCACCCAGGAGGCTCTCGCGGAACGGTGCCGCATCAGCCCGGCCACGGTCGCGGCCTTCGAGCAGGGCAGGCGCCGGGCGCCGCGGCTGTCGACGGTCCGGCTGATCGCCGAGGCGCTCGAACTTTCCGCGGCCGACCGGGAAACGCTGGCAAGAGCCGCCGACGATGGCGGCGCGCCCGCCAGAGCTGGCCAGGGATCGGACGGCGGCCGAGCCGACCCAGTGGCGGGCGCTGGGCTGGTGGCAGGCTTGCCGGCCGCGCGGACGAGCTTCATCGGCCGGGACGCCGAGCAGGCCGCCGTCCTCGCGGCGCTGGCGGACAGCAGGGTGGTGAGCCTGGTCGGTCCGGGCGGCGTGGGAAAGACCAGGCTGGCGGCCAGGGCAGCCGAGGAGGCAGCTGCCAGGTTCCCGTTTGGCGCGGTCTTCGTCGACCTGGTGCCGGTGCGCGAGGGTTTCGTCAGCCAGGCGGTCGCCGCGCTGCTCGGGGTGACCGAGGGGCCGGGGCGGTCACTGGACACGGCGTTGCAGGAGTACCTCGCGCGCGGCGGGTCGCTGCTGGTGCTCGACAACTGCGAGCACCTGCTCGAGGTGGTCGCCCCATTTGTCGAGAAGCTGCTGGCCAACTGCGGTGAGCTGGTGGTGCTGGCCACCAGCCGGGAAAGGCTGGCCATTCCCGGCGAGCGCACGGTCACCGTTCCGCCGATGTCCCTGGTCGCCGACGGGGCTGGCGGCACCGCCGGATCCGAAGCCGAGGCGCTGTTCATCGACCGTGCCAGGGCCAGTGACCCGGACTTCGCCGCCAGCGCCGCCGTTGCTGAGGTATGCGCCCGCCTGGACGGGATGCCGCTGGCCATCGAGCTCGCCGCCGCGCGCAGCGCGTCGCTCGGGGTAGACGGGCTGCTGGCCGGCCTCGACGATCATCTGCGCCTGCTCGCGGGAAGCCGCGGTGCCCACGAAAGGCACCGCTCCCTGCGCGCCGTCATCGACTGGAGCCATGATCTGCTCGACGACGACGAGCGTGCGATGTTCCGGCGGGCTGGCGCGTTCATCGGCGGCTTCGACCTCGATGCCGCCGTGGCCGTCGCGGCGGACGTGAGCCGTGGCATGGTCGCCGACCTGATCGGCCGCCTGACCGACAAGAGCCTGCTGACCCACCGCCGAGGGCCTGACGGCAGCCGGTGGCAGATGCTGGAGACCATCCGCGCCTACGCGCTGGACCGGCTGGCCGAAAGCGACGAGGAGGACCCGGTTCGCGAGGCACATCTGCGCTGGGCCGCCTCCGTCGCTGACGACCTGGAGGGCCGGGCTGAGACCGCCCGGCAGTGGCGCGCCACTTTCGACACCGTGGCGGACGACCTGCGGGCCGCGCTCGCCTGGGCGCCAGACGACCGGACCAGGGCGATCAGTCACCGGCTGGCCCGTGCTCTGGGTCACCTCGCCTACGCCCGCCGGTTCATGGTCGAGGCCCGCGAGCACTACCGAACCGCCGCCGCGCTGGCTCTGAGCGCCGGCCAGGCAGCGGCTGACCTCCAGTCTGCCGCGCATGTCGCGATGACCGAAGGACACGGCGCCGCGGCCTTCGACCTGCTGCTCGCCTCGGCCGAGCGGGCCGGCACGGCCGGGGACGACGCCGCGCGTGCGGTCGCCCTCGCGCAGGCGGTCACCATCGCCGACCGGTTCGCGGCCGAATTCCCCGAGGAGATACCGCACGATCGTCTTCGCCGCTTGCTCAGCGAGGCAGTCCGCAGCTGCCCGGTCGGCAATCAGGTCGCTGCCGCCTATCTGGCGACGGCCGCGGCGTGGATCGCCCAGCCCGAGAAGACCGTTCCGGATCCTGCCCTGTCCGACGATGCCCTGGCCGCTGCCCGGCTCACCGGGGATCCGGTGCTGATCAGCGGTGCGCTGGATGCGGTCGTCGGAGTCCTGGACGCGGGCGGCCGGCTGCGGGAGGCCCACCAGGTGAACAAGGAACGCGCCCTGCTGCTCAACCGCCTGCCGCGGCACGACCCGCGGGCTGGCGCCGAGATCGTCGATACCTTCCACATGGTCACCGAGATCGCGGTGACCGCCGGCGACCTGCCAGCTGCCATCGCTACGGCGCGCATGGCCCAGGGCGACGACATCGCAGGCGGCCAGCCGCACCGGACGGCCAGCAAGCCCGTACTGCCGCTGGTCCTGCAAGGCCGCTTCGAAGAGGCACAGGCCCAGGCGGCGCTGATGTGGGATGCCTGGCGGCAGGCTGGCCGGCCCGCCGCGCGCTGGATGGGACCGGCCATCTACGGCATCGTCCTTGCGCACGGGCTGCGCGGAGATGACCATGGCCGGCACACCTGGCTTTCCAGGGTTCGCGAGCTGATCGGGACCGGGAGCGCCCTGGTATCGGGGACGAACCTGGCCGCCGTGGCGGCGTTCACCGATGCCCGGATCGCGTTGCACGAGGGCCGGATCCGCGCGGCCGTGACCGCGATCGCCGACCTTCCCAACGACGCGCAGCCCTGGTACGAGACGCCGCACTGGTACTCCCTCCGTCCCTACGCCTGGGCCATCGCCGCCGAGGTAGCCGTCGTGGCCCGGCTGCCCGACGCGGACGGCCGCCTGGCGGCCGCGGCGCCCGCGGGGGACGAGAACTACTGGGCCACCGCCTGCCTGGACCGAGCCGCGGGGCGGCTCAGCGGAGACCGGGAGCTGCTTGAGCGCTCCATCGCCGGCTGGGAGCGGATAGACGCCAGGTTCGAGCGGGCGTGCACGCTGATGCTGCTCGACGATCGGACCGACGAAGGGCTGGCCGAGCTTCGCGCCATCGGCTGCCGGCCAGAACCGCGAAGTACCAGGCAGCGCAAGAGCGGCGGGCACTGACGCGCGCCCGCCGCCCCGGCTGCCCGGTGCTGCCCGGTGCTGCCTGGATGGTCAGCTCCGCTACGGGGTCGCGAGCATCCCGTCGGTGTTGCCCTTGCCGTCGGTGTAGAAGCCGACCAGGTCGCCGGCGTCGTTGACGCCGTTGATCAGGGTGGTGC
>DATNIU010000047.1:0-86966 GCA_035604275.1 Streptosporangiaceae bacterium
CGGCTCAGCCCCGGCCCCCGGCTCAGCCCCGGCCCCCGGCCCAGCCCCGGCCGGCCGGCCCAGCCCGGCCGCCTGGCCAGGCAGGCCAGCTAGCGCTGCGCCCGGCCAGGGCAGGCGGCCAGGAAAGTCGGGCTAGGAGGCTGCTGAAATAGCCGATCTTCCTTCAAAGAGCAGACCGCTGACCTGCGGCTTTGTGGGGCCGAAGAGCCGGAATGGGGACTAAATCAGCACTCTCCTAGCGCCCGCCGCCGGGTCGCTCAGCCGTACAGCGCCTCGATCTCGGCCGCGTAGTCCTTGGTCACGATGTTCCTGCGCACCTTGAGCGACGGAGTGAGGTGGCCGCTCGCCTCGGTGAAATCCGAGCCGAGAATCCTGAACTTCCTGATCGACTCGGCCCGCGATACCGCCTTGTTGGCATCGTCGACCGCCGCCTGGAGCTCTGCGAGCAGATCCTCGTCGGCGCTCAGCTCGGCCGGCGTAGCGTCCGCCGACCTGCTGTGCTGCTGCTTCCAGAACTCGAGCACGTCCGCGTCGAGGGTCACCAGGCAGGCGATGAACGGCCGGTTGTCACCGACCACCATGACCTGGCTGACCAGCGGGTGCGCCCGGAGCCGGTCCTCGAGCACGGCCGGAGCGACATTCTTGCCGCCGGCGGTGACGATCAGCTCCTTCTTCCGGCCGGTCACGCTCAGGAATCCGGTATCGTCGAGCGCCCCGATATCACCGGTGTGCAGCCAGCCGTCCGTGTCAAGCACCTCGGCGGTCGCCTCGGCGTTGCGCCAGTAGCCGGTGAACACGACCGGCCCGGAGATCAGGATCTCGCCGTCGTCGGCGATCCGCACGCTCTCCCCGGGCAGCGGCAGGCCGACGGTGCCGACCTTGTTACGGCCCGGCCGGTTCACCACGGCGGCCGCTGACGTCTCGGTCAGGCCATAGCCCTCGAGGACCGTGATGCCAGCGCCGCGGAAGAAGTGGCCGAGGCGCTCGCCAAGCGGCGCACCGCCAGATACCGCGTACTGGACCTTGCCGCCGATCGCCGCCCGGAGCTTGCTGTAGACCAGACGGTCGAAGAGCGCATGCCTGAGCCTGAGGCCTGCGCCCGCGCTCGGGGCACCGGCTGACTGAGAGCGGCTGTACGCGATGGCCGCATCGACGGCCGCCTGGAAGATCCTGGCCTTGGCAGCACTCGTCGACGCCTGTTGCTGAGCCGAGTTGTACAGCTTCTCGAACACCCGCGGCACGGCGAGCAGGAAGGTGGGCCCGCTCTCCGCCAGGCCGCTTGCCACGGTTGACGCGTCGGGCCAGTGCGCCAGGATCGCGCCGCCTTCCAGGCAGGCCACCTGGATGATGCGGGCAAAGGAGTGCGCGAGCGGAAGGAAGAGCAGCGTCGAGCAGCCGTCGATCTCGAAGAGCTCGGCGAGTGCGCCCTGCACGGCGTTCCGCCCGCCGGACAGCAGATTCCCGTGGGTCAGCTGGCAGCCCTTCGGCCGCCCCGTGGTGCCCGACGTGTAGATGATCGTGGCCAGGTCGCCGACCGTCCGGGCGGCCATGACCTGGTCAAGCTGCTCGTCGGTCACCTGCGCGGCGGCCTCGCTGACATCGCCGAGCGCCTCGATCCGCCAGAGCTGCCTGAGCTCGGGCAGCTGGGACCGGACACCGGAGATGGCCTCGGCGTGCGCCGAGGTCTCCGCGAAGGCGGCGCACGAGCCTGAGTTCGACAGGATCCACTCGATCTGCTCAGCGGAGGAGGTCTCGTAGACCGGGACCGTGACCGCTCCGGCGGCCCAGATCGCGTAGTCGATCAGCGTCCACTCGTACCTGGTCCTTGACATCAGGCCGACCCGGTCGCCGGCCGTGATCCCGGCCGCGATCAGGCCCTTGGCCAGCGCGCGCACCTCGTCGCTGAACTGCCGCGCTGTCACCTCGGTCCAGCTGCCATCGCCGCCCCGCTTGCGGAGCATGACGGCATCCGGCGTCTGGCTGGCGCGGCTGAAGACGATGTCGGTCAGAGTGGCCGTGGCGGCGATCTCCGCCAGGGCCGGAATGCCGAACTCGCGCATCGGGGCCTCCTCGGGCGGCACGCAGTCCTGTCAGCCGCTCTTTTGTGGACGGTACCGTGCGTCCTGGGCACCGGGCCAGTGCGGGTGGCCGATGATCGCCCGCGGGTTGGATGACACGGCGCGGTTCCTTACTGTTGGTCAATGCGGGTCCACGTAGTCAGCGATGTGCACGGGCGGTCCGACGCGCTGCGCCGCGCTGGTGACGGCGCCGACGCGCTGATCTGCCTCGGCGACCTGCTGGCGTTCATTGACTATGCCGACCACTCCCGCGGGATATTCGCCGAGCTGTTCGGGGCGGAGGCCGCCCGCGAGTTCATCGCGCTGCGCACCGCGCAGCAGTTCGACGAGGCACGCGCGCTTTCGGTGCGGCTCAGGGCCTCGCTGGCCGGGGACCCGGCCGCTCAGCTCGACGCCGCCGTGAACCGGCAGTACGCGGAGCTGTTCAGCGCGATGCCGACACCGTCGTATCTCACCTACGGCAACGTCGACATTCCGCCGCTGTGGCCGGCGCACCTGCGTCCTGGACAGCAGGTGCTCGACGGGGAGTGTACCGAGATCGGCGGGATGACGTTCGGCTTCGTCGGCGGCGGCCTCCGCTCGGTCTACCGGACGCCGAACGAGATCGACGACGACATGTACGCGGCCAAGGTCGAGGCGGTGGGCACGGTGGACGTGCTCTGCGCCCATATCCCGCCAGATGTGCCCGAGCTGCTGTTCGATACCGTCGCCGAGCGGATGGAACGCGGCAGTGCGGCCCTGCTGGCCGCGGTTCGCCGGACCCAGCCCCGGTACCTGCTGTTCGGGCACGTGCATCAGCCCCTGGTCAGCAGCCTGACCATCGGCCGCACCCGGTGCGTCAACGTGGGTCACTTCCGGGCCAGCGGAACTCCGTACGTGCTGCGATGGTGAGATGCCGCCGATGAGCCCGGCGATTTCGCGACCGGCTAACGGCCAGGTCGGCGGTTCGCCGGTGACCTCGCGCCGGGCGCCAGCCGGCGGCCGCGGGATGTACGCTCCGAGCATGGCCGACAAGACAAGCTCGACCATGACGATCGACGTCCCCAGGCCGGTCATCATGGCGGTTATCGCCGACTTCGCCGCGTACCCGGAGTGGGCCTCTGGCGTGCGCTCGGCCGAGGTAGTACAGCAGGGACCGGCCGGCCGGCCGGCTCAGGTGCGGTTCACGCTCGATGCCGGGATCATTAAGGACAGCTACGTGCTGGCGTACTCCTGGGATGGCGATGAGCAGGTCCGGTGGGAGCTTGCGGCGCGAGGCTCGATGATCTCCGAGATGTCGGGCGCCTACCTGCTCGACGACCAGGGCGGCGGGACCAGGGTGACTTACGAGCTAGCGGTCGGGCTGGCGGTGCCGATGATCGGCATCCTGAAACGACGGGCGGAGAAGACGATCATCGATACGGCGCTCAAGGGGCTCAGAAGCCGGGCCGAGAAGCTCGGCGTTACCGGTGATGGCCGATGACCGGGCCATCCGGCCGCGGCGATTCGGGCGGCGGCTCGGGCGGCGGCTCGGGCGGCGGCTCGGGCAGTTCATGGGAAGATCGCGCGGCCGGCCTGGCGAGCGAGGTCCAGCGCTGGCTGATCCGTACCAGCGCGAGGAACATGCGGGACGAGCTTGGCGACCAGGTTCGCAAGGCGTTCCGGGGCCAGGAAGCTGACCCGGGCGACGTCTGGGGAACGGCTACGACCGAACCGCCCCGGTCAGCTGGCGAGGCGCCCGAGTGCGCCTGGTGCCCGGTGTGCCGGGCAGCGCGGCGGATCTCCGAGGCGAGGTCTGGTGCGGGCCCGGGCGGAGGCGCGGGGTCCGTGCTCGCGGACGCCGCGGACGTGATGACAGCCGCCATCAAGGAGGTGTTCTCCGGCCTGGACTCGGTGCTTTCGTACCGGCCGGGAGAGGCGGCGCGGCCGCCGGGCGGCGCAGGAACGCCGGGTGCGGGCACCGGCACGCCGGGCGGGGGCGCAGGCACGCGGGCCGCGGGCACTGAGGCGCCGGGTGCGGGCACCGGCACGCCGGGTGCGGGTACCGGCACGCGGGCTGCGGGCACCGGCACGCCGGGTGCGGGCGCAGGCACGCGGGCTGCGGGTACCGAGGCGCCGGGTGCGGGTGCCGGCCCGCCGGCTGGCACCGAGTCGCCGGGCGCCGGGTCCGGGGCGCGGGCCGACCAGGCGGAGGGGCCGGGGCATGAGCCTGACCATTGGGGTTGACGTCGGCGGCACCAAGATCGCGGTCGGCGTGGTCGACAAGGAAGGCAAGATCACCGAGATGCTGAAGCGGCCGACACCGGCCGCGAACGCCTCGGGCACGATCAAGGTGATCAGCGACGCCGTCAAGGAGCTGAGCGCCAGGAACGACGTCGAGGCAGTCGGCATCGGCGCGGCCGGCTTCATCGAGGAGAGCCGGTCGGCGGTTTTGTTCGCCCCGAATCTTGCCTGGCGCAATGAGCCGGTGGCACGGCAGGTTGAGGAGCGCACCGGCCTGCCGGTCGTGGTCGAGAACGACGCCAACGCCGCCGCCTGGGCAGAAGCCACCATGGGCGCGGGCCGCGGTCATGATCACGTCGTGCTGATCACCATCGGGACCGGCATCGGCGGCGGGATAGTGGTGAACGGCGAGCTCTACCGCGGCCGGTGGGGGATGGCCGGCGAGCCTGGTCACTACCGTGTGGTGCCCGACGGCAGGCTGTGCGGCTGCGGCAACCGCGGCTGCTGGGAGCAGTACGCGAGCGGCAGCGCGCTGGTGGCCGAGGCGCGCGACTACGCCAGGCGGTCACCCGGCGCCGCGGTCCGGCTGCTTCAGCTCGGCGGCGGCACTCCGGAGGGCATCACGGGCCCCGGGGTCACGACCGCCGCGCGGGAAGGGGATGCCGGGGCGCTGCGCTGCTTCGAGATCGTCGGCCGCTGGCTGGGAGAAGGCCTGGCCGACCTGGCGGCGATCCTCGACCCTGGCTGCTTCGTGCTCGGCGGGGGTGTGTCGGAGGCGGGAGACCTGCTGCTCGGCGAGGCGAGAGCGGCATTCGAGAACGGGCTGACCGGCCACCAGTACCGCCCGCACGCTGCCATCGTGCTCGCTGAGCTCGGCCAGGACGCGGGCCTGATCGGAGCGGCTGGCCTCGCTCGACGGCGTTAACGCCGGGCCGCTCGGCCCATCGGTGACATATCACCGGATACAGTCAAGATCACGACCGATTTGTCCTGTTTTGTTAGGCGGCAGTCAGTGAAATGTCGCGTCGGGGCTGGAGCGCGGTCTTGACCGGGTCAGACGACCGCGCCCTGGTCTGGCCCGTCGCGCCGGGACGGGCCGTCGCCGAGCCGGAACACCAGGATCGTGAAGCCGGCGATGAAGGCGACGATGGCGGCGAGCTCGGCCCAGCCAGGCACCTGCCAGCTCAGCAGCGTGGCGACGAACAGGTAGCCAGGACCGCCGAACAGCGCCGTCCACGCTCCTCGGGCGACCGGATCCAGCCGGGGCAGGGAAGGAACCGGCGGCGGGATGTAGCGATCGTCGAGGTCCTCGTCGTCGCCGAAGCCCAGCAAGTCGGCATCCGTCCCGTATTCGGCACCGGTGTCGTATTCGGCATCCGTCTGGCAGTCCGGGTAGTCCGCCTCATCGGTGCGGTCCGGCTCGCGCCGGTCGTGCGGGGCATACGACTGAGCGCCCGAGATCGTCGCTGACGACTCGGTCGCGAACGGCATGAATGTGGCCGGCCGGATAACGCGGCTCCGGCCGGTGCCGGTGCCCTGACCCGACCTGGTCCCGGCTGACGAGCCGCCGGAGCCTGAATTGCTTCCGGCCGTCGGCTCTGGCCGTTCCGGTGCCGCCTTCAGCGGATCTGAGTCCGCCGCTGTCGCCGCGTCGCCGGGGTTCTGGCTTGCGGCGCCGCCGAGGTTCTCGCGCTCGGGCCAGGGCGCGGCTGCCGGGTCGATGTAGATGGGCAGCTCAAGCCGGGCAACCAGATCACGCCAGGCGGCCTGGTCGCCGCTCATGTCATCACCTGCGCCGTGCCCCATGGTGCCCCCCGCATCGTCGCCCTGCTTGACCTCAGGTTCGCCTGCCACGCAGTGCCATGGACTTCCATCCTGTCATTCCTTCCCCGCATGGCTATGGGAACGAACGAAATCCAGGCTCCCGGCGAAGATGGTGTCGGCATCGTTGTCCAGCGTGGCGACGTGGTAGCTGTCCGGGCACTGGATGATCTCGAGCTGGCTGGCTGGCAGAGTACGGCGCAGTATCTCCAGGTTGGCGGGGCCGACAACGTGGTCCTCCGCGCTGCGGTAGATGAGCACCGGCTGGGTCACCTGGCCAAGCTGCTGCTGGGTGATCCGCCACAGTCCAGGCAGCGTGGCGGCCGCCTTCACCGGCACCCGGTCGTAGGCGAGCTCGGTCACGCCCGGCTTCTTGATATCGCTGGCGACGCCCTTGAGGCTCGGGACTACCAGTTTCAGCACCGGGGCGAGCAGGAAGAGCTTGCTCTCCGCCGTTACCGAAGGATTGACGAGCACCAGGCCGCTGACCGCGTGGCCGCGCAGCTCGGCTAGCCGGAGCGCGAGGCAGCCGCCCATGGACAGCCCCATGACGAAGATCTCATCGGTCCTGGCGTGCAGCTCGTCGAAGGACCTGTCGACCTCGGCGTACCAGTCCTCCCACCGGGTGCGCGCCATCTCCTGCCACGTCGTGCCGTGCCCGGGCAGCCTGGGCAGGCTGACGGTCAGGCCCGCCTCGGCGAGATACTCCGCCCACGGGCGCAGCGACTGAGGGCAGCCGGTGAACCCGTGGCAGAGCAGCACGCCAGTCGGGCCGCCTTCGTGACTGTACGGTTCAGCGCCTGGCAGTACTGGCATGATCTGGGTCCTCTCCGGCGACCTGGACTCTCTCCCTGAATCGTCGCACGCATGACTGGTGATCTGGATATGCGGCCGGCAACTAGCTCGGTCTTTTTGCGTCGAAGATGTTATTTGCCCGGCTTGTCAGCGGGCACCTGCGCGTCGCCCCGCTGAGATAGTTCGCGAGGCTGGGGCGATTCGTCGGGCTTAGGCACTTCGTCCGGTCGCGGTGGTTCGCGTGGCCGTCACCGCGTGAAATCATGTGACGATGTTCTACTGGGTGGTCAAGGCGATCCTGGCGCCGATTCTGCGGCTGGTGTTCCGGCCGTGGGCCGAGGGCACCGAGTACGTACCGCGGACCGGGCCCGCCATCCTGGCCAGCAACCATCTCTCGTTCTCCGACCACTTCTTCGCGCCGCTGCCGCTGCCGCGCAAGGTGGTGTTCCTGGCCAAGTCCGAGTACTTCACCGGGCGGGGCCTGAAGGGTCTGTTCAGCAAGGCGTTCATGAGCGGTGTCGGCCAGATCCCGATGGATCGATCGGGCGGCGAGGCCAGCGAGCGGGCGCTCGCGACCGGCCTGCGCGTCCTGGCCGACGGGCACCTGCTCGGCATCTACCCGGAAGGCACCCGGACTCCCGACGGGCGCCTCTTCCGCGGCAAGACCGGGGTCGCGAGGCTGGCGCTGGAGGCCAGGGTCCCGGTGATCCCGTGCGCGATGATCGGCGGATTCGAGTTCCAGCCGCCGGGAACGATCGCGCCGCGGCTGCGGATCCGGCCGGGAGTGCGGTTCGGCAAGCCTCTCGACTTCGCCAGGTACTACGGCCTGGAGACGGACCGGATCGTGCTCAGGGCGATCACCGACGAGATCATCTACGAGATCATGAAGCTCTCCGGCCAGGAGTACGTCGATGAGTACGCGCAGCGCAACAAGTCGCGAGCCCAGCAAGCGCGGCGCGCCCGCAAGCAACAGGCCGAGCCAGGCAGCGACGGCGCGGGCGGTGGCGGCGCGGGCGGTGGCGCGGCTTCCGCGGGCGGGCTGCTTGGTGACGCGGCGGCGGGCGGCGCGTCGGGCGCTTTCGGAGGGGCCGATGGGCCTGCTGCTGCCGGAGGCGCGGCGGATGCCGGTGCGGGGACCAGGGCCAGAGCCGCGGATATCGTCCGGTCAGCGTCTGATGGCGGGCCGGCGCCCGATGACGTGTCCGCCGAGAATGCCGAGCCGGTGCGTGATGCCGGTTCGTCGGCCGATGTCGGTTCTGTGGCTAGCCGCGACGGGCAGTAGACCCCAGCAACCGCGTGCGCGACCGCGGCGAACGCCCGTCTGAGCGCGCCGCGGGGCAACCAGGCTCGCATTCCGGGTGCATCCCGAATCTCATGAGTCCCTCATGCATCTTGAGCAGCTTCCGTTACGCCGCTCTGCGCCCGGCGCTCCGTGATCCGCCGAGTGGATTCGCGTATTGATAGCGAAAAATCGTGATCGAACCGCGTATTCACTCGGCCGGGCCCGGTTGGCTGAAGCGGCGGAGTGGGCTATTTGGGGGAGTATGGGGGATCGGCAGGCGTGAAAGTGTCGGCAGTGGGTGGCAGGGTGCCGTCATGGCAGACATCGCGGCCTCGGCAGGCGAGGGGAGCGCGGCCAAGGGCGGCCGCATGGCAGCGCGCAGCGGCACGGAGCGCCGCGGATCACGGGCGGGCCCGGCCGGCTCGGCACCTGGCGCTGGCTCGGACAGCGCAGCGGACCTGGCCGGGCGCCAGTTCGGGGTCATCACCCGGCGCCAGGCGCTGGCGTGCGGCCTGAACCGCGACACGCTACACCGGCGGACGCGTGCTGGCGGGCCCTGGCAGCGACTCCTGCCCGGCGTGTACCTCATGGTGTCCGGCACGCCGACGCACGATCAGCGAGACTTAGCCGCGTTGCTCTACGCCGGGCCTGGCAGCATGCTCACCGGCGCGGCGGCGTTACGGCGGCACGGAGTGCGCGCTCCGCGCTCGGGCACCATCGATGTTCTTGTGCCTGGTCGCCGACGCCGGCAGAGCACCGGGTTCGTGACGATCCACCTGACGATGAGGATGCCGCCGCAGATCTGCTACCTCGGATCGGTGGAGTATGTGCCAGTCGCTCGGGCCGTGGCGGACGCCGCTCGCGGGCTCCGCGACCTGCCTGAGATCCGCGCCATCGTGGCATCGGCGGTGCAGTCTCGGCAGTGCACGGTGGGGCAGCTGGGCCAGGAGCTCTGCCGCGGGCCGGTCCGGGGCTCAGCTTTGCTGCGCCAGGCCCTGGCCGAAGTAGCAGACGGAGTCAGATCCGCGAGCGAGGCGGACCTTCGGGTTCTTATCCGTGGTGGGCGGTTGCCCATGCCGATGTTCAACGCCAGGTTGTACTGCGGAAACGAGCTACTGGCCGTACCTGACGCTTGGTGGCCGGATGTCGCGCTGGCAGCCGAGGCCGACTCCAGGGAGTGGCATCTGACGCCCGAGGACTGGGAGCGCACGATGCGGCGGCACGCTCGGATGACGGCGCTAGGCCTGCTGGTGCTGCATTTCACGCCGCGTCAGATCAGGTACGAGCCAGACCAGGTGCTGAGCACGATCCGCGTCGCGCTGGAGAGCCGCCGTGGTCAGCCGGTGCCGCGGATCCGCGTTCTTCCGGCAAGCGGCTAACAAGCTGCTAGGCGGCAAGTCGGCGAAGCGGCGAAGTGGCAAGGCGGCGAGTGGCTAGGCCGCAAGGCGGAGAAGCGGCAAGGCCGCGAGACAGCAAGGCGGTCAGGCGGCGCTAGGAATCCTGGGCGGGCCGGGCGTCGGTGTCCCAGCCGGTTGACCGGGCGACGGCTTCGCGCCAGCGGCTGTGGGCCGCGTCGTCTCGGTCGCCTGGCTCGAACCTGCGGTCCAGGCGCCAGGTCGCGGACAGCTCGGCCGTGGAGGACCACTGGCCGGTGGCGAGCCCGGCCAGGAAGGCCGCGCCAAGGGCCGTCGTCTCGGCCACGACCGGCCGCTCGACCGGAACCTGGAGCTGGTCGGCCTGAATCTGCATCAGCAGGTCGTTGGCGGCCGCGCCCCCGTCGACCCGCAGCGCGTCGGCGCTGGTGCGGATGTCGGCGGGCCCCGGGCCGCGACTGGCTGCGGCCTCAGCGGCCATGATGTCCGCGACATCGCGGACCTCGAACGCGATCGCCTCGAGCGTGGCGCGGGCCAGATGCGCCCGCGTGGTGCCGCGGGTCAGTCCGAAGATCGCCCCGCGCGCTCCGGGGTCCCAGTCGGGCGCGCCGAGACCGGTCAGGGCCGGGACGAAGATCACCCCGCCAGAGTCCGGCACGGACCTGGCCAGGTCCTCGCTGTCGGCGGCGCTGTCCAGGATGCGCAGGCCGTCCCGCAGCCACTGGATGGCAGCTCCGGTGACGAACACCGACCCTTCGAGCGCGTAGGTCAGTCCGCCATCGGCGTCCATCCAGGCAACGGTGGACAGCAGGCCGGCGCGTGACCTGACGATCGAGCGGCCGGTGTTGGTCAGCACGAACGATCCCGTGCCGTAGGTGCACTTGACCGCTCCCGGAGTGAAGCACGCCTGGCCGAACAGGGCCGCCTGCTGATCCCCGGCGACTCCGGAGATCGGCAGCGAGACGCCGAGGAACGCCTCCGGGTCGGTGTGGCCGATCACGCCAGTCGACGGGATGACCTCGGGGAGCGCATGCGGTGGCACCCCGAACAGCTCGCACATCTCCGCCGACCACTGACCAGCCGAGATGTCGAACAGCAGCGTCCTTGACGCGTTGGAGGCGTCGGTCACGTGCCGCCGGCCGCCGGTCAGCCTCGCGATCAGGTATGAGTCGACGGTGCCGAGCGCTAGTTCGCCGTCGGTCACGCCGGCCCAGATGGCGGCGTCGTTTCGGGACAGCCAGGTCAGCTTGGTGGCGGTGAAGTACGGGTCGAGCCGCAGCCCGGTCAGCTCCGCGACCCGGTCCTCGTGCCCGGCCTCGCGAAGCTGCGAGCACATCCCGGCGGTCCGCCGGTCCTGCCAGACGATCGCCCGGTGCGGAGCGCTGAGCGTGGCCCGGTCCCAGACCACGGCGGTCTCACGCTGGTTGGTGATCCCGACGCAGCTGACCTGTGCCGAGGCACCCTCGTCCTGGAGCGCCTGGCCGCAAGCCGCGAGCGTGGCCTGCCAGATGCCCTCGGGCAGCTGCTCCACCCAGCCAGGCTGCGGGAAATACTGGTTGAATTCCGCGTAACCGCGGCTCAAGACGGTGCCGTCGCTGGTAACGATCAGAGCTGTGACCCCGGTGGTGCCTGCGTCGATCGCGAGAACGCTCATAGGGACTAGTGTGGCGTGCGAGGCGGCGCCGTCAGGGGCTGTGCCGCCAAACACCGCCCAGCCGAAACGGCGCCGCGGAGCACGGTGCAGGCGAACATGGCGCCGCCGGGCACGGGGGCAGGCGAGCACGGTGGCGCCGGGCACGGTGCGGCCGAACCCGATCTCGGCAGCCACCGCTCAGCCCAGCGCCGTGCCGCCAGACGCGGTGCCGTTCAGCATGAGGAAGGGAGCCTGATGAAAGTCGGAGTTCTGACCGGGGGCGGTGACTGTCCTGGCCTGAACGCGGCCATCCGCGCGATCGTGCGGACCGGCGTGGCCGAGCATGGCTGCGAGTTCGTCGGATTCCGGGATGGCTGGCGCGGACCGCTCGAGGATGACACCCAGACCCTGGATGTGCGGGCGGTCCGCGGGATCCTGCCGATGGGCGGGACGATACTCGGATCCTCACGGACCAATCCGCTGGCAGACTCGGCCTCGGCCGGCGGCAAGTCGGGCCTTGAGCGGGTACAGGAGAGCCTGGCCCGGCTCGGCATCGACGCGCTGATCGCGATCGGCGGCGAGGACACGCTCGGCGTCGCCGACCGGCTGAGCCGGGCCGGCGTGAACGTGGTCGGAGTGCCCAAGACGATCGACAACGATCTCAGCGCGACCGACTACACGTTCGGCTTCGATACGGCCGTGAACATCGCGATGGAGGCGATCGACCGGCTGCACACGACCGCGGAGAGCCACCACCGGGCGCTGATCGTCGAGGTCATGGGCCGGCACGTCGGCTGGATCGCCCTGCACGCGGGCCTGGCAGGCGGCGCGAACGTCATCCTCATCCCGGAGAACCCGTTCGATATCGAGCAGGTCTGCGAGTACGTCAGGAAGCGGTTCGAGACGAGATACGCGGCGATCGTGGTCGTCGCGGAGGGCGCGCATCCGAAGACCCTCGCCTCGGCCGTCGCCGACCAGCAGCTTGACGCGTTCGGGCATACTCGGCTCGGCGGCGTGGGCCAGCTGCTTGCTGAGGAGATCGAGCACCGGACCGGCAAAGAGGCGCGCTGCACCGTGCTCGGTCACATCCAGCGCGGCGGTACCCCGACGGCGTTCGACCGCGTGCTGGCCACGAGATACGGCGTCCACGCGATCCGCGCGGTCTGCGCCGGGACGTTCGGCACGATGGTCGCGCTGCGCGGCACGGACATCGTCCACGTGCCGATCGGCGACGCGGTCCGCGAGCTCAAGGTGGTGCCGCCAGAGCGATACGCGGAGGCCCAGGTCTTCTTCGGCTGAGCCGGTCACGCCAGCGAGCCGCCCGCTCGGCGTCGTCGATGGCCGACCGGATATGGACGCTTGACGGGTCACTGGACGATGTTCGCTGGGTACCTCTCCGTGATGCGGGCGAGCGGTCGCGGGAGCGCGTTCTGACAGCCCTGCTGTGACGCCGGCTTCACGGAGTCACAGCACTTTCCCGTGCGCCATGAAGGCCACGAGCACGAGCAGGGCAAATCCCGTGACGAGGAGTCCGACCACGAGCCTGACCAGCAGGCCGATCAGGGTACGAACGACTCTGCCGAGCGTTGGTATCGCGACTAGCGTGGCTCCGATCAGCAGCAGCTGCATCATGACGTCCGCCTCTCCGCACGGCCTCCGCTCCTTCAGGACCGGCTGGCCTTGCCTACTTCCAGGCTGCTGGGAGGGGCGGCCGATCACCACACAGGTGCGGCCACATGAAGAGCACAGCTCAAGTCACAGATCCGTTTCGGCCGGACCGGCAGGCCGGCTGACTCGTCCCGGGCCATCCCGCCTCGGTGACGGGCCTGCCGCAACCGCGCTGCGGCCATCCATTGCCGTGCCCGCCTTGACCGGCGGGATTGTCGCGAATGATCGGCCTGCCGATTAGCGGCGCACATTCGGCGACGCGATATCGGGCTGGCATGACATGTCCCTGTACGACTAATCCGGGCACGTGTCACGCATATCTGGTCGGACCTGAGCACTTGCCGCCAGCCGTTTACCATTGGTCCTGAAGTATGTCTTACGCGGCACATTGGCTAGACCCGGGCGCCGCTTACAGGACCGGAAGGGGGCGGCTGTGGCGGAGCAACCGCCGATCTCCTTCGCCCAGCTGCTGCGGCAGCTCAGGGCACACGCCGGGCTGACTCAGGAGGAGCTGGCCGAAGCGGCGAAGGTGAGCTCGCGGTCTGTCAGCGACCTGGAACGCGGCATCAACCTGACTGCCAGGAGAGACACGGCCCGGATGCTGGCCGACGGACTGGGGCTGACCGGCTCGGCGCGGGCTGAGTTCGAAGCGGTCGCCCAGGGGCGGCGTCCCCTGGACGCGCCGCCCGTGCCCGCCAGGCCCACGGCCGGGCTGGCGGCGGCGACCCGGACGCTGCCCCGCGACATCGCCTCGTTCACCGGCCGTGAGGCCGAGCTCAGGCAGCTGATCGCCGCGGCGAAGGGCACATCGGGCTCCGGCGGGGTGGTCGGCATCCATGCGATCGGCGGGATGGCCGGGATCGGAAAGTCGGCCTTCGCCGTGCACGCGGCGCACCGGCTCGCGCCGGGGTTCCCGGACGGGCAGATCTTCCTGCACCTGCACGGTCATACGCCCGGCCAGCGGCCGGTCGACCCGGCCGACGCCCTGGCCAGCCTGCTGCAGACGGCCGGCGTCCCGGCCCAGCAGATCCCGCCTGGCCTGGAGGCGCGGACCCGGATGTGGCGCGATTACCTGGCCGGCCAGCGGCTGCTGATCGTGCTCGACGACGCGGCCGGGCACGAGCAGGTACGGCCGCTGCTGCCCGGAACCGCGGGGAGCCTGGTGCTGGTGACCAGCCGCAGGCACCTGACCGCGCTTGAGGACGCCCGGGCGATCAGCCTCGACACGCTGCCGGCCGATGAAGCCGCCGGGCTGCTGATCCGGCTCGCCGACCGGCCGGGCCTGGCGGCCAGCGACCCGGCGGTGGCCGAGATCTGCCGGCTGTGCGGGTACCTGCCGCTGGCGATCGGGATGCTGGCCCGCCAGCTGCACCACCACCCGACCTGGACGGCCGCCGACCTCGCCGCCGACCTGGCGGCGGCGAGGTACCGGCTGGAGCTGATGCGGGCCGAGAACCTCTCGGTCGCCGCCGCGTTCGACCTGTCCTATCAGGACCTCACCGGCGACCAGCGGCTGATGTTCCGCCGCCTCGGCCTGCATCCCGGTACCGACATCGACGGCTACGCCGCGGCTGCCCTGGATGAGACCGAGCCGGCCGTGGCCCGCCGCCTGCTGGACGCGCTGTACGACCAGAACCTGCTCACCGAGCCCGCGCGCGGACGCTACCGGCTGCATGACCTGATCCGGGAGCACGCCCGCGTCCTGGCCGCCGCTGATCCGCCCGGCGAGACCGGGGCTGCCTCGGACCGGCTGCTCGACTATTACCTGCACACCGCGCGTGCCGCGAGCCTCCTTCTGGCCAGGCGCAATTCGGCCGGAGCGGCGGCCGTCACGGTGGTGCCGCCTGCCCATGCTCCGGAGCTGGCGACCCGCGAGGACGCGGTTGCCTGGATGGACGCCGAGCGGCTCAACCTGCATGCCGCCGCCGACTATGCCGCGCTGCACGACCGGCCTGGTCACGCCACCGCCATCGCTACCGCGATGCAGGACTTCCTGCGCAGCCGGAGCCACTGGGACCAGGCCCTGATCCTGCACCGCGCCGCCCTGGAGGCCGCCCGTCACACCGGCGACCAGCTCGCGGAGGCCGGCGCCCTCACCGACCTGGGTGACATGCAGCGGCTGACCGGCGACTACCCGGCGGCCGCCGCCTGCTCCAACCGGGCCCTTGAGCTGTACCGCAGCCTCGGCAACCGGCTCGGCCAGGCCGGCGCGCTCACCGATCTGAGCGCGGTGCAGCGGGTGACCGGCGACTACCGGGCCTCGGCCGCCAGCCTCGGGCAGGCGCTTGAGCTGTACCGCGACCTTGGCGACCGGCTCGGCGAGGCCGGCGCCCTGACCTATCTGGGCCTGCTCCAGCGGGTGACCGGCGACAATCCCGCCGCCGCCGCCACCCTGGCGCAGGCGCTCGAGCTCTGCCGCGACATCGGCTACCGGCTCGGCGAGGCCCACGCGCGCGCCGAGCTTGGCGCCGTGCAGCGCCTGGCCGGCGACTACCCGGCCGCGATCGCGAACCTGAACGGGGCGCTCGAGCTCTACCGCGACCTCGGCTACCGGGTCGGGGAGGCCAACGCGCTCACCGACATGGGCCTGGTGCGGCACCTCACCGGCGACTACCGGGCCGCGGTCGCCAGCCTGGCGCAGGCGCTTGAGCTGCACCGGGACCTCGGCCACCCGCTCGGGGAGGCCAACGCGCTGAACTACCTCGGCGCCGCCCAGCAGATGTCAGGGAACCTCCGGGCGGCCGCCGGCACCCTGGACCAGGCCAGGGAGATCTCCCGCGACCTCGGCTACCGGTTCGGCGAGGCCACCGCGCTTAACAACACCGGCGAGCTGCTGCTGGCCACCGCCACGCCGGCTCAGGCGCGGGCCTGTTACGAGCGGGCGCTGGTGATCGCCGCCGAGCTCGGCTCCCTGACCGAGGAAGCGTGCGCCCTGGAGGGCATCGGCCGCTGCGAGCTTCAGGACGGTGATCGCGTCCAGGGCGCCGGCCGACTTGGCGAGGCGCTGGCGATCTACCGCCGGACCGGGTCACCCAACGCCGAGCGTGTCTCGGCGAGGCTGCGTTCGGCGTGACTAGCAGCCGCCGTCCGGAGCTGCCCTGGCCCGGCCCGGCCCGGCCCGGGCCTGGCCTGGCCCCGGCCCGGCCTGGCCTGGCCCCGGCTTCAGAGCCTGTCCCGCTGCTGCTGAAGGAAGGCCTGCTCGGCGCGGTTGGCGGTGCGGGTGACGGCCGCGTCATAGGCGGCCCTGGCGTCGTCCGGCCGGCCGAGCCTGCGCAGCAGGTCAGCGCGCGTGGCGTGGAACAGGTAGTAGGCATCGAGTCCGATCTGGTCGACGAGCTCGAGCGCACGCGCAGGACCGTGTACCTCCGCGACAGCAACGCAGCGGTTCAGCGCCACGACCGGCGTCGGCGCGATCGTGCTCAGCTGGTCGTACAGCGCGAGGATCTGCCGCCAGTCGGTCCGGGAGGCGGCGGCAGCGTCGCTGTGCACGGCGTTGATCGCTGCCTGAAGCTGGTACGGCCCTGGGTGGTTGCGGCGCAGGCAGGCCCGGACGAGCCCCAGGCCCTCAGCGATCAGGTCCTGGTCCCACTGGCCGCGGTCCTGGTCGGCGAGCAGGACCAGCGAGCCGCCTGACCCGGTGCGGGCCTGCTGGCGGGCCTGAGTCAGCAGCAGCAGGGCCAGCAGCCCGAGCACCTCGGGTTCGTCGGGCATCAGCTCGGCCAGCAGCCTGGCCAGGCGGATGGCCTCGGCGCAGAGCTCGGACCGGATCAGGTCGTCGCCCGCTGACGCCGTATAGCCCTCGTTGAAGACGAGGTAGACGACCGCCAGCACGAACGGAAGCCGGTCAGGCAGCTCGGAGTCGCGTGGCACCCGGTAGGGGATGCCGGCGGCGCGGATCTTCCGCTTCGCGCGGACGAGCCGCTGTGCGATCGTGGCCTCGGGCACCAGGAAGGCGCGGGCGATCTCCGGTGTCTGGAGCCCGGCGATCAGCCGCAGGGTCAGGGCCAGCTGCGCCTCAGCGGCGAGCGACGGGTGACAGCAGGTGAAGATCAGGCGCAGCTGGTCATCGCGCACCGGTCCCGCCTCCTCGGTCTCGCCGCCGACCTCGAGCAGCGCCGCGGCCTGTGTCTCGCGGCTGTACCTGGACGACTCACGCCGCAGGCGATCGAGGGCCTTGTTCCTGGCCGTGGTGACGATCCAGCCGCCAGGGTTCGGCGGCACCCCGGTGGCCGGCCAGCGCTCGGCGGCGACGGCAAACGCCTCCTGGACCGCCTCTTCGGCGAGATCGATATCGCCGAACAGGCGGACCAGGGTGGCGACCGCTCGTCCCGAGCTCTCCCGGTAGGTCCGCTCGATCGCGGCGGCATCCGGATCCGGCACGAGCTACTCCTCCGGGCTCTCCTGGAACGGCCGGACCTCCACCGGCCCGCCGCACGCCGCCGACCCCTTGGCGGCCCAGTCGAGCGCTGCGTCCAGGTCGGCGGCCTTGATCACCCAGAAGCCGCCCAGCTGCTCCTTGGTCTCGGCGAACGGCCCGTCGGTGGTGACTACCCGGCCGCCCTGGGCCCGCACGACCGTCGCCGTGGACGGCGGGTGCAGTCCGCCGGCGAACACCCACGCGCCCACCGATCGCAGTTCGGCGTTGAACACCCCGACCGCCTGGTAGGCCTGCTGCATCTGCGCCTCCGAGGGCGCCGGCTCGCCATCGACCATGTGGACCGCGAGCAGGTACTGCTTCATGTCGGTTCTCCTTCGCCCGGTCCGGCACCATGCCGGCCTCTCATGTCCTGGTTACGAACGCCGGCCGCCGGAATCGACACCTGCCTCATGCCAGGGCGGGCGAGGGAACGTGGCGGCGCGGGTCGATCAGATCAAACCCAGTCGCCATGTACAGGTCGAACTCATCAACTCGCCAGCCCGCGGCCAGGAGCGGGCGGCCGGCCGGATGCGGGGCGGGAAGGCAGACTCCGGCGCGCCCGCCCGGCGGATCGAGCCACGAGAGCACGGCGATCACGGCGCCGGCCGTGGTCGTGTCGCCGTCGCCGGCCGGGCCGATGGCCAGGTGGCTGAGCTGGTAGCCGTGGTCAGCCAGACCGGCCGAGCCCCGCGGCAGGACACTGGGGACCGGCTGCGTCCTCGGCCCGCGGCCGCTAGCTGACACAATCTACGCATGACCGCAATGCCCGCCGTAGCGCCCGCAGCCCCGCACCTGCGACACGAGCGTGAGCCGTGCGTGCTGCTCAAGCTCGGCGAGATCGTGCTGAAGGGAGCGAATCGCCAGCATTTCGAGCGGCTGCTGCATGGCAACATCAGGAATGCGGTGCGCGACCTGGGATTCAGCCTGCGTATCTGGCAGCGGGACGGCGTGATCGTGCTCGCGCCGGTGATCGGCCAGGCGGGCGTCCCGGCCGGCGCCTGGTCGGCCGACGCGGCGGCGGACCTGATCGCCGAGCGGATGCTGAACGTGATGGGCGTGGTGCGGGTGTGCCGCGCGGTCCGGGTCGCCAAGGATCCGCGGGCGGCGGTCGACGTGGCGGTAGAACTGGCAGCAGACCGGGCGGGCTCGTTCGCGGTGCGCGCCAAGCGCAGGGACAAGCGTTTCCCGGTGACCTCTGCCGACCTGGCGGTCTCCATCGGCAGCAGGATCCAGGAGCTGTACGGCAACCCGGTGAATCTGCGGCGGCCGGATTTCACCATCCATGTCGAGGTCGATCAGGCCGAGGTCTTCGTCTACGCCGACGGTCCCCCGGGCCAGGGTGGCCTGCCGGTGGGCATGAGCGGCCGCGCGGTCGTGCTGATGTCCGGTGGCATCGACTCGCCGGTGGCCGCCTACCGGATGATGCGACGAGGGCTCCGCTGCAGATTCCTGCATTTCTCCGGCATGCCGCTGACCGGCCCCGAATCGGTATACAAGGCGTACGGGCTGGTCAGGCAGCTGGACAGGTTCCAGGGGGAATCGCGGCTTTACGTGGTGGCGTTCGGCCGGGCACAGCAGCGGCTGGCCGCATCGGGCGCTGGCCGGCTGCAGGTCGTCGCGCAGCGGCGGCTGATGCTCAAGACCGCCGAGGCGATGGCTCGGCGGCTGCGCGCCGGGGCCCTGGTGACCGGTGACTCGCTTGGCCAGGTCAGCAGCCAGACGCTGACCAACATCACCGCGCTCGATGACGCCGTGCGGCTGCCGATCCTGCGACCGCTGATCGGCCTGGACAAGACCGAGATCATTGCGGAGGCCCGCCGGATCAGCACGCTGGCGCTCTCCGAGCTGCCCGACCAGGACTGCTGCTCGCTGCTGACGCCGCCGCATCCCGAGACCCGCGCCAGGATCTCCGACCTGCGCAGGATCGAGAACCGGATGGACGCCGATGAGCTTGCCACCGAGCTAGCCGCGGCAGCCAGGGAGTACCGGCCAGGCTGAGCCGCCGCTCAGCGCGAGACCGCGGCCGCGGTCTGCGGCACCGGCGTCAGGGTGCGGCCAAGTACCCGTGGCCAGGCCCGCATGACGTCGGCGAGCTCGCGGATGTCCTCGTCGGCAAGTGCCTGATCGCCGTCGCACATCGCCTTGTCCGGCTGCGGGTGCACGTCCACGATCACTCCGTCGGCGCCGACCGCGATCGCCGCCCTGGTCAGCGGCAGGACCAGATCCCGGCGGCCGCCCGAGTGCGATGGATCCACGATCACAGGCAGGTGCGACAGCCGCTGGGCCACAGGCACGGCGCTTATGTCGAGCGTGTTGCGGGTGGCGGTCTCGAAGGTGCGGATGCCGCGCTCGCAGAGCACGATGTCCAGGTTCCCGCGCTGCGCGATGTACTCGGCTGCCATCAGCCACTCCTCGATGGTCGCGTTCATGCCGCGCTTGAGCAGCACCGGCTTGCCCGCCGAGCCGACGGCCTGAAGCAGGGCGAAGTTCTGCATGTTCCTGGTGCCGATCTGGAGCATGTCGGCGTGCTCGCAGACCAGGTCCACGCTGGCCGGGTCGACGACCTCGGTCACGACCGGCAGCCCGATCTCCGACCTGACCTCGGCCAGGATCTTCAGTCCTGCCTCGCCAAGTCCCTGGAACGCGTACGGCGACGTGCGGGGCTTGAACGCGCCGCCGCGGAGCAGCGAGGCGCCGGCGTCCCTGGCCATCCGCGCTGCCGCCATCGTCTGCTCGGTGGTCTCCACGCTGCAAGGCCCGGCGATCAGGGTGACCGTGGCCGGCCCGATCGGCACGCCGCCCACCCAGATCACCGACCGCTCGTGATGGTGCTCGCGGCTCACCAGCTTGTAGGGGACGGATATCCGCATGACGTCGCTGACCCCGGTCCGCCCGCGAAGGTTGAGCGCGCCGAAATGTTCGACATCGCCGACGAGGCCGACGATCGTCCTGGAGACCCCGCGGCTGACGAAAGCCTCCCCGCCGGCGGTCCTGACCAGATCTACGACAGCGTCGATATCGCCCTGGGTGGCCTCGGGAGCCATCACGATCACCATCTCGTCCTCCTCTATCTTTCCAATAATGACGAAAGCCCCCGGCCATTCCGGCCGGGGGCTTGGAGTTCATACCGCCACTGCGTCAGCACAGCGCCTAGCGGGCTACCTCCCCGGTACCGGGTGAGAAGCCGTAAAAAAACCACTGCGCATGAGCCACGGTGGGTAGCCTAGCGCATTCGGCCAGCCGGCCTGGCCCGGTAGGTGCCGATCGGGCCGTCGAAGGCGGGTGACAAGATGGCTGGGCTGGCCGGGACGTGGTCATCGCCTCGCGTCGGCCGGCCGCGGGCGGACAGAAGGGACAGGTCAGGCGGAGATGGGGCAGCCGGATGCCAGGGCTCTGCCCGGGCAGCCAAGAGCCGGCCTGGCCGCGGCCAGGCGCCGGCCAGGTGACCCTGGCCAGCCCGGCGGCCGGGGTGTTCCCGAGCCTCGTCCGGGCAGCGCCGGCGATCCCCCTTCGGAGCACCTGCTCAGGCTGCCGCCCGGACAGTGCGTTCAGCGGACCATGCCGGTGCTGCATTACGGCCCGGTCCCTGCCTGCAACCCGCAGTCCTGGGATCTGCGGGTGTGCGGCGCGACCGGCTCGGGACGCGAGCACCGGTGGACCTGGGGCGGCTTCAGGTCGCTGCCGCGGCTCGAGATGATCGCTGACTTCCACTGCGTGACGAAGTTCACGGTTCTCGGCATCGTCTGGGCGGGCGTCGCGGCCGCCGACGTGCTGCGCGCCGTGCCGCCTGCGCCGGCCGTGACCCACGTGATGACCTGGGCCGACTACGGCTACGGCGCCAACCTGCCGATCGAGGTCTTCGCCGCGCCGGACACGCTGCTCGCCACGCACATGGACGGCAGGGAACTGAGCGCCGAGCACGGGTACCCGGTCAGGCTGGTCGTGCCTTCCAGGTACGGGTGGAAGAGCGTCAAGTGGGTGCGCGCAGTGGAGTACATGACCAGCGACCGGCGCGGTTTCTGGGAGGAGCGCGGCTACCACAACTGCGCGGATCCGTGGCGCGAGCAGCGCTACTCGTACCAGGAACTGCCCGGCGAGGGCCCGGAGTTCTAGGCCCTCGCTCGGGCCCGGCCGCTGCTCCCGGCCGTCCGGGGCGGCTGCTGCTACAGGCCGGCGAAGAATCCGACGTTGAGCGTGATGGTCGTTCCCTTGGGCTGCGGCGTGGTCGGACTGTAGCTGCCCACCCGGTTGCCGGGACCCTGCTGGTTGATGGTGAAGTTAAAGCCGGCCTGCTGCAGAGCCCTGATCGCGTCGCGCAGCGACATGCCCTGAACGTTGGGCACCGGCACCGCTGGCGGGCCGGGGGAGAAGTGGACCGTGACCACCTCGCCCGGGCGGATCGGCGTATTCGGCGGCGGTGACTGGCTGGTGATCGTGTTCACCGGCTGATCGCTCTTGGCGTCCTGCACCGGGTTGATCGTGTACCCGCCTGCCTGGGCGGTCGCCTGAGCGGCCGACACCTGCTGACCGACGAAGCTGGGCAGGCCGGGACCCTCGCTGATGGTGAGCCCGACCGGCTTGCTCTGCGGCCACCTGGAGTACGCGTGCGGCGTGGTGCTGATCACGGCTCCCACCGGGACCGAGCTCGACACCGTCTTGGTGACCTTGCCCGGAATCAGGTGCGCGGCCTTCAGGGCCGTCTCGGCCTGGTTCAGCGGCTGGCCGCTCACGTCAGGAACAGTGATCATGACCGGCCCCAGCGACACGATGACCGTCACCGTGGAGCCGGTAGTGACCCTGGAGCCGATCGCCGGCCTGGTCGAGATGACGTCACCTCTGGCGAGCGGACTGTGCCTGGGGGTACCCAGGCGCGAATGCAGGCCGAGGTTGCTCAGCTCGGTCCGCGCGGTGCTCACGACGACGCCATGGACCGGCGGTATCGTCGCGTACTGCCCGGAGGTCAGCCACCAGGTCAGCAGCGCCGCCACCAGGAGCACGGCGAGTCCGCCGCACAAGTAGGCGAACCGGTGGCTGAACAGCCATCGCTGCAGCCAGGGCTCGGAGCGCTGGAGGGGTCTCCGGCGGCTGAGGTATCGGCCGGCGCGACCCGAGTAGCTTGCGCCGCTACGGTGGCTGACCGCCCCGCGGTACTCCGCAGGCAGCCCCGCGGGCACGATCAGCGTGTGGTTGACGCCGTTGTGCAGGTCGGCCGGCGGCGCGGGCAGCATCGGGTCTGAGGCGGGGGACTGCGGACCGAGTGAGGGAAGGGCCGATGCGCCCGCGACCACCACGCCGGATATCGGCTCCCAGGCCGGCGCCTGGTAGCCGCCCGGCGGGTCGTACCCGCCGCCCCAGTCGAGCTGGTCGCGGCCGGGGGCCCGATGCGGTCCGCTGCCAGCGGCGGTCCTGCCTGGCGACTGGTAGGACGCCGTGCCCGGCAGCGCGCGGCCTTCCCTGACTTCCTCGATCGCCCGGAGGAACTGGCCGGCGTTGGCGGGGCGCAGCTCGGGGTCGCGGCTGGTCGACATGGCGACCAGGGCGTCGAGTGCCGGAGAGAGCCCGGGCAGGATGCTGGACGGCGCCGGAACGAAGTCGTTGACGTGCTTGTAGGCGACGGCGAGCGGGCTCTCCCCGGTGTGCGGCTGGACCCCGGTGAGCAGCTCGAACAGCATCACCCCGGCCGCGTAGACATCGGTGCGCGCATCGGATATGCCGCCTGCGACCTGCTCGGGCGCCAGATAGGCGGCGGTTCCGATGATCATGCCGCCCTTGGTCTGGACCGCGCCGGCGACGGATCTGGCGAGTCCGAAGTCGGCGACCTTGACCCCGCCGGGCGCGGTCAGCAGTACGTTCTCCGGCTTGACGTCGCGGTGCGCGATGCCCGCCTGGTGCGCGGCGGCGAGGCCGGCCAGCACGCCGGTCATGATGTCAAGCGACTCGCGGGCGCCGAGCCTGCCACGCTCGGTCAGCAGCTGGCGCAGTGTCCGGCCGGGAACGTATTCCATCACGATGTAGTGCAGCCGACCGTCCGAGCCCTGATCGTAGATGGCGACGACGTTGGGGCTGGACAGCCGGGCCGCCGAGCGCGCCTCGCCGATGAACCGGCGGACGAAGCCGGCGTCGTCGGACAGCTCAGGATGCGCGATCTTGATCGCGATGGCGCGGTCGAGCCGGGTGTCGGTGCCGAGGTACACGGTCGCCATGCCACCGCGCGCAATCCGTGAGCCCACGTGGTACCGGCCGCCAAGCAGCTGGCCCATCGGTGGCGAAAGGGCGGTATCCATCGGCAATAGTGTAGGGGCAGCAATGCGCGGCTGACTCGGTTACGACCTGGCGAACTAGCTGGTCACCGATGGCGAGGAAGCCAGAGCGTACCGGCGCTGCGGAATCCGTCCGGCCCGGAACGCCAGCCGGCCCGCGATCACTGCCGACCGCATCGCGCTCGCCATCAGCTCGGGATTCCGCGACCTGGTCACGGCGGTCGCCAGCAGCACCGCGGCACAGCCGAGCTCCATCGCAATGGCCGCGTCACTAGCCGTGCCGATGCCAGCGTCCAGGATCACCGGCACGGACGCGCCCTGCACCATCAGCTCGATGTTGTGCGGGTTCCGGATGCCGAGGCCTGAGCCGATCGGGGCGCCGAGCGGCATGACGGCGGCGCAGCCGGCCTGCTCGAGTCGGCCGGCGATCACAGGATCGTCGCTGGTGTACGGCAGTACGGTGAAGCCCTCGGCGACCAGCTGCTCGGCCGCATCGAGCAGTTCAAGCGGATCGGGCAGCAGCGTCCGCTCGTCGGCGATCACCTCGAGCTTGACCCAGGTCGTGCCGAGCGCCTCGGCGGCCAGCCGCGCGGTCCGCACCGCCTCGGCCGCGGTGAAGCAGCCTGCCGTGTTCGGCAGCACCTTGATGCCTCGGGCCGCGAGCACGTCGAGCACGGACCCGGACGAGGACGGGTCGAGCCGCCGCATCGCGACGGTCGTCAGCTCGGTGCCCGAGGCGGCCAGAGCGCGACTCAGCACTTCCAGGCTCGGGGCGCCGCCGGTACCCATGATCAGCCGCGAGCCGAACTTCTGCCCGGCGAGCACAAACGGATCGTCCGCGAGCGCGTCTTCCACCTCAGCCTCCCTGCACCGCTGTCATCACTTCGATCTGGTCACCCGGCGCCAGCCGGGTGGACGGCCAGGTCGCCCTGCGCACCACATCGCCGTTGACCGCCGCGGCGATCCCGGTCGCCGAGCTTGTGATGAGCAAGACGGCCTGGTCCAGCGAGATGCCGTCGGCCACCTGGTGCGCCAGCCCGTTGATCACTATCTCCATGTCCCGGCTCCCGCCCGCGCCGTGATCGCACCGGGCACCGGCTCCGACGACGTCACGTCCGGCCTGGCGAACCGGCTGGCGCTGAACGGCGATGCTGCCGACGGCAGCGCTCCTGTGCGCAGAAACTCGGCGATCAGGTCGGCGGTCACCGGCGCGAGCAGCACGCCTGCCCTGAAGTGGCCGGTCGCCAGCACCAGGCCCGGCAGCGCCGACGGGCCGATGACCGGGGCGTTGTCCGGCGTTCCTGGCCGCAGGCCGGCCACCGATTCGGCCAGCTCAAGCTCGGTGATCCCGGGCACGAGCGCCCTGGAGTCCCGCAGCAGCTGCCAGACCCCGCCCGCGGTGACCGTCAGATCCGCGCCGATCTCCTCCTGGGTGGCGCCGATCACCAGCTCACCGTCATCCCTGGGGACGAGGTAGACAGAAGATCCCTGGACCAGCCCGCGGACCGTCCTGGTGAGCAGCGATGGCGTCGGGCCAGCCTGCCTGGTCGCCGCCGTCGGCCGGAGCCGGACGGTCTGGCCCTTCACCGGCCGGAGCGGGGGAACCGCGCCGTCTGGCAGCCCGGCCATGGCGCCGGATGCCCAGCCGGCGGCCAGGACGACCTGCCGGGCGCTGACCGCCGTTCCGTCGGCGAGGTCGGCGCCGCACGCCCGGTCGCCGCGGGTGATCAGCCTGTTCACCCGGTACGGCAGGTGCGTGACTCCCGCCGAGCGCGCGGCCGCGAGCAGCGCGGCGGTCAGCAGCCGGGGATCGACCGAGGCGTCGTCGTCGACCAGCAGGCCACCTCGGATCGCCGGGCCGAGCAGCGGCTCGGCCTTGCGGCACTCCCGGCCGGTGAGCCGGTGCGTCGGCACCCCGAACGACTCGCGCAGGAGCGCGTGCTCGTCGAGCAGAGCCATGTCATCGGCGTCGTAGGCGACCTGAAGCGTGCCGGTCTGGCGGTAACCGACCTGCCTGCCGGTCATGTCGGCCAGCTCGGCCGCGAATTCCGGGTAGCGCCGCAGCGAGAGGCTGCCGAGCTCGAAAAGCTCCCGCTCGGCGTACGCGGCCTCGGCGACCGGCGTGAGCATCCCCGCAGCGGCATGCGACGCCCCCCGGCCAGGCTCGGGGTCGGCAAGCGCGACCCGCATTCCCCGCTGCGCGGCCCGCCAGGCGATCGCGAGGCCGATCACCCCGCCGCCGATGACCAGCACGTCTGACCCCGCGCTGTCCGGTGACGTGTCCGAGATCGGGTGTGGCTGGCTTACCATCGCCGCGCTCCCTTCGCCGGCATGACCCGGATCAGGTTCTGCGGTCGGCGGCTCCTTAGCCGCCCTCTCAGTCCGGTCCGCACCGGACTCCCGCGCGTGGTGCCTAGCCTAGCGGGCCGGCCCGCCGCCGGTTCACTAGCGCGGACGATTAGCGTTCCGGCCGCTGCCTTCCCACCTGATCACGGAACGGCCACGAGGTAGCATTCTCCGCACGGCTGGCGTCATCTGGGCACAGCGGTGCCCGGCGCCTGGACGACCGTCCCGGCCGGTTGCGAACGAGGAGAACAAGGTGGGCGCGGTCAGCCTGGCTGGCCACGCTAGCGCGGGTACGGCCAGCAGGTCAGAAGCGCTAGCGCGGTCGGCGGTGCGGGTGCGGCTGGTGATGTCGGCATGACCAGACCGGAGCGGATCGTGGTGGTCGGCGGCGGGCTGGCCGGCCTGCGCACCGTCGAGGAGCTGCGGACTCAGGGGCACGCGGGCGCTGTGACGCTGATCGGTGCTGAGATCAGGCCGCCCTATGACCGGCCGCCGCTGTCCAAGCAGCTCATGGCCGGTGCGGCGGACGACACGTCGCTCCGCGACGAGCTCGGCTCGCTGGGCGCGGTGGTGCGGCTCGGCGAGCGGGCCACGCGGCTCAGCGCGGGAGTGCTGAGCACCGATCGCGGCGATTATCCGTTCGACCGGCTGGTGATCGCCACCGGCGCACAGCCGGTCGCGCTGCCGGGCCCGGGCAGGCAGCGGTTCCTGCGCACCATCGATGACGCGCTGGCGCTGCGCGAGCGGCTCGTGGCCGGAGCCAGGCTGGCAATAGTCGGCGCCGGCTGGATCGGCGCGGAGCTTGCCACGGCCGCGGCCGGCCGCGGCTGCCAGGTGAGCGTTGTCGAGGCGGGTCAGGCGCCGCTCGCCGCCGCGGTGGGCGCCGAGATCGGAGCGCTCACCACCGACTGGTACGCCAGTGCCGGGGTCGAGCTGCTGCTCGGCCAGGCCGTTGAGTCAGTCCAGGATGGCGGGCTCGCCCTGGCTGGCGGCGGCTGGCTGGCGGCCGATGAGATCGTGACGGCGGTGGGCGTCCGGCCAGAGGTTGGCTGGCTGAGCGGGTCGGGCGTCGCGCTCGAGAATGGCGTGGCCGTGAACGAGATGCTCGAGTCGTCCGTGGCCGGGGTCTACGCGGTCGGCGACTGCGCGGCCTTCTGGTCGCTCAGGTTCCGGCGCCGGATGCGCCCTGAGCACTGGGATGTCGCGCTGCGCGCCCCTGCCGCGCTGGCGGCCAACCTGATCGGCGGCGCGAAGCCCTACGACCCCGTGCCTTACTTCTGGTCGGAGCAGTTCGGGCGGATGCTCCAGTACGTCGGCGACCACCGGGACGCCGACCGGCTGGTGTGGCGCGGCCCGGCCGGCGGCGACCGCTGGGCGGCGTGCTGGCTGACCGGCGACAGGCTGGCCGCGGTACTCACCGTTGGCCTGCCCCGCGATCTGCAGCAGGGCAGACGGCTGATCGAGTCGGGCAGCGAGGTGGACGCGGACAGGATCGCCGATCCCGCCATCCAGCTCCGCGAGGCAGCGCTGACGTGATCACGAAATGGCTCGGACATGTTTGACGGCTCTCTCAGCAGGGGAAAGGATCTGGACGTGGCACAGATCGACCCCCCGGCCGACGCGACTGTCGGCCACTGGCTGACCATTCCTGAGGTTGCTGAGCGACTTCACATTCCCGTGAGCCGGGTCAAGCAGCTGCTTCGCGATCGCAAGCTCCTCGGCGTTCAGCGCCCGGCCGGCTCCTTCGGCGTGCCCGCGGCGTTCTTGGACGAGGACCAGGTCGTCCGCGGCCTGCACGGCACGCTCACGCTGCTGTTCGACTGCGGGTTCACCGACGTCGAGGCGCTGCGCTGGCTGTTCACCTCCGACGACACGCTGCCGGGCAGCCCGATCGAGGCGATCGCCGCGCACCGGTGCACCGAGGTCAACCGCCGGGCCCAGGCGCTCGCCTACTGACCTGGTGGATCCCGCTCGGCGTGGCACAGCCACGGCCGGCGTGCTGCCGCGGCCTGCGACCAGGGCAGCCGAGAACCCGCGGTGGCGCCGCCGGGCCGGCGTCGGCCTAGCCAGTGACAGGATGTCCTCGTGGGCGACGCGGACGACTCATTGCGCTTGCGGCTGGACGCCGCGCGCCTGTACCTGTGCACCGACGGCCGTGAGCGTCAGGGCGACCTGCCGGCGTTCCTCGACGCCGTGCTCGGCAGCGGCGTAGACATCGTCCAGCTCAGGCAGAAGGACCTTGAAGCGGGGCCCGAGCTGCGGCTGCTTGAGACGTTCCGGGCCGCGTGCGACCGGCATGGGGCGCTGCTCGCGGTGAATGACCGGGCCGATATCGCGTTCGCGTGCGGCGCGGACGTGCTGCATCTGGGGCAGGATGACCTGCCGGCCGCTGTCGCCAGGCAGATACTCGGCCCTGAGCCGCTGATCGGCCTGTCCACTCATTCGCAGTCGCAAGCCGCCGCGGCGGCCGCCGATCCGGCAGCCGACTACTTCTGCGCGGGACCGGTCTGGCCGACTCCGACCAAGCCGGGGCGGCCTGCGCCGGGTCCTGGACTGCTCAGCTTCGCGGCAGGCCTGGCCACCACGCGACCCTGGTTCGCGATCGGCGGTATCGGCGAGTCCACGCTGGCAGACGTGCTTGAGGCGGGCGCCCGCCGGATAGTCGTGGTCCGGGCGATCACTGAGGCCGACGATCCAGGAACGGCCGCGGCCAGGCTGGCCGCGCGGCTGCGCGACGGTGGCTGAGCCGTTCCGTTATCGCCCAAAGGAGTCCGGTTTGGCGGGCAGTTGTTGGCGGGGCGCGGTTTGGCCGGCGGCGCTTAGTCTTTGCGTGCCGTGGCGGCGATGGCCAGATCGGCCAGGGCGTCCTTGGCCTCGGCGGTGATCGGTGCGGCGTCGAGCGCCGACAGCCCTTCTTTGACGTACCCGTCGATTAGCTGCTCGCATTCGGCGAGCGCGCCGGTGCCCGTGATCACGGCTCTGACCTCGTCGGCCGTGTCCTCGCTGAGGCCAGGATCGCCGACGGAGCGGTCGAGGACCCGCGACTGCCGGTGGCCGGAGCGCTCCCTGGCGATCGCGAGCAAGACCGTGCGCTTGCCTTCCCGCAGGTCGTCACTGACCGGCTTGCCGGTCCGGGCCGGATCGCCGAACACCCCCAGGATGTCGTCGCGCAGTTGAAAGGCGATCCCGACCGGTATGCCGTAGCCGGAGAAGGCGTGATTCACGGCCATGCCGCCGTTCCGCCTGCTGCCGGGGCCCGGATGTCCTTTGCCCCGCGAGCCGCCGCGATCAGGATGACGTCCCCGCTCGCTGCCGACCTGGCCGGGCGCGCTGGCCAGGGCGGCGCCGAGATGCAGCGGCCGTTCGACGGTGTACTTGGCTGACTTGTACGTGACCACAACCATCGCGGCGTCGACCGCCGATGCGCTGGAGGCCTGCGCGACGAGATCGAGGAACTGCCCGGCGAATACCTCGGTTCGCATCGAGTCAAGCACCGCCAGCCCTCGCCTGACCGCCGCGGGCGGCAGGCCGCTTGCCCTGAGCATCTCGTCGGTCCAGGCCAGCAGCAGATCGCCGACCAGGATCGCGGCGCCGGAACCGAAGCTATCGGCAGAACCCCGCCAGCCAGCAGCGGCGTGCTGGGCGGCGAATCGCCGGTGCACGGCGGGCTGACCGCGCCGGGTGTCGCTCGCGTCCATGACGTCGTCGTGCACAAGTGCGCTGGCATGCAGCAGCTCGAGCGCGGCGGCGGCCGCGAAGATCGGCGGGCCGTCGGCGCCGCCGAGAGCGCGCCAGCCCCAGTAGCAGAACGCGGGCCGCAGTCGCTTGCCGCCCACCATCAGCTCGGTGATCGCATCCGCGCAGGGCACCAGGTCCCCGCTGATGCTGGCGAGGCTGCCGCACTGCCTTCCGATGAAGTCGTCGAGTGCCGCCCCGACCTCGGCTCGGATCCTGGTGAGGTCCGCATCAGTGCCAGCCATGCCCGTGACCTTAGCCGGGCGGCGTCAGGCTGGTCGCGCCGGATCGCGCCAACCCGGGAATCGGCAACCCCGGCGCCCGGTGTCGATAGCCTTGAGCCTGTGGCACCGCGAACGCTCCAGTCGGCTCCGCTGATCAGGGATCTGCTCGCCTCCGGAGGCCAGTCGTTCTCCTTTGAGTTCATGCCGCCCAAGACCGACGACGATGAGCAGCGGCTCTGGCATGCCATCCGCCAGCTTGAGCCGCTGCGGCCGACGTTCGTCTCGGTCACCTACGGCGCTGGAGGCAGCACCAGGGACCGGACCGTGCGGATTACCGGCCGGATAGTGCAGGAGACGACCCTCACGCCGGTCGGCCACCTGACGGCGGTCAGCCACTCGGTCGCCGAACTGCGTCACGTCATCGGCTCCTACGCGGCGGTCGGGGTGCGCAACATGCTCGCGCTGCGTGGTGACCCGCCGGGCGACCCCGCCGCCGAGTGGCTGCCGCATCCGGCCGGATTGAGCTACGCGGCCGAGCTGGTCCGCCTGGTCAGGCAGTCAGGTGACTTCTGCGTCGGCGTGGCGGCGTTCCCCGAGGGGCACAGCAGGGCTGCGAGCATGGAGTCCGACCTGCGGTTCTTTGTCGACAAGTGCGCTGCCGGGGCAGACTTCGCGATCACTCAGATGTTCTTCTACCCGGACGACTACCTGCGGTTCAGGGACGACGTGGCCGCGCGCGGGTGCGCCGTGCCGATCATCGCCGGGATCATGCCGATCACCAGCGTGCCCATGATCGACAGGGCGCTGCTGCTGTCCGGCGCTCGTTTCCCTCCCGACCTGGCCGACCGGCTGCACGCCTGCGAAGCGGACCGCGCCGCCGTCAGGCAGATCGGCGTTGAGTACGCGGCCGGAATGTGCCGGCGGCTGCTCGACGAGGGCGTGCCCGGGCTGCATTTCTACACCTTGAACGGGTCGCGGGCGACCGGCGAGATCTACCAGATGCTGGGGCTCGCGGAAGCCGGCCTGCCGGTAGCCGGCGCCGGGTCGCCCAGCGGCAGCACAGCGCCCATGACCGCATAGGGCGGGCTGCCGCCCGGGAAGCTGTAACCCGTCAGCAGATCGGCGAAGCCGGCGCTCCGGTACAGCCGCCGGGCCGGGGATTCCCGGTCGGGAGTGGACAGCAGGGCGGTACGCTCCGGGCGGCCGCTGGTCACCGCGAGCAGCATGCGCCTGCCAAGGCCCCTGCGCTGGTGCCTGCGCTGCACGTGCAGCTCGGCGATCTCGAGGCAATCGGCGAGCCAGGGTGACGCGGCAGCCGGTCCGGCGGCGGCCGTCAGGGCGGCCTGGACCGCGTCATACCACCACTGCCCGGCCGCGCCGTGAAACCCGTAGGTGAATCCGATCAGCGGCCCGGCGGGTTCCGCCGACGCCGCGAGCGCACGGAACGCCGGGTGCCCGGCATGCCGCCGCATCAGTTCGCGCCGTCCGGGCAGCAGCTCGTGAGCCGCACTCATCGCATCGGCGTAGATAGCCAACAGCGAGTCGAGCTCGCCGAGGAACTCCGCTGGGCCGAGCGCACGGAGAGCAGGTGGCGTCGGCATCTGGCCCAGCGTACGCGACCCGCAGCGGCTGACAGCCGAGTGGCGGCCGAGTGGTGCACGGGCGGCGACCGGGCATAGTGGCCGGGCGGGTCGGCTGCGGGGGCATGCCAGCCAGGCGGGGTTTGTCGGCCGGGTGGCGCATGTCGGCAGGGTGGGGCAGTGGCCGGGTGGCGCGTGTCGGGCGGCCGGAAATTGTCAGACCCCTTCGGTAACTTCGAACTCAGCAGCAGTTGATTGGACAGTGACCCGAATTTATGTTCGAATTGCCTAGTGGGATCGCTCGGCGGCCTGGCCCCCAGGCCGCCGGGCACCGGCCGGGCGCGGCGTGGGGAAGCGCCCCGCCCGGCCACAGCCCAGCGGATGTGGAGGACGTTGTCATGAACACGATCGCGCAAGCTCGCCAGGACCGGGTTCGCTGCCGGGTAGCGCCCTCGGTGCTCGCGCTCCTTGAGTCGGCCAGGCAGGGACTCGCATCCGCGGAGGATGAGACCTCGGCTGGCGGGAGGTACGTCGGTGCTCACCTGGCGGCGCTGCGGGCCGCCGCGGCGATCGTGGCGGCGCGAGCGGAGCCTGCGTCGCCGCGCAGGAAGCGCCCGCAGAGCGTGTGGGAGCTGCTTCCGCGGGTGGAGCCGGCGCTGAGCGAGTGGGCCGCCTTCTTCGCCGCCGGGGCTGGGAAGCGCGCGGCCGCTGAGGCGGGCCTGCCGCGCGCGGTCTCCGGCCGGGAGGCCGACGAGCTGCTGCACGACGCGGCGACGTTCGTCTCCCTGGCCGAGAGCGCCCTCGGCGTGCCTGCTCAGCCGCTGCTGCCTCTGCCGACCGCGATCTGAGTGGATGGTCAGATGGAGTCGATGGCTCCGCGGGCGGCTGAGTCCAGGATTCCCCAGGTGATCAGTTCCTCTGTGAGATCGGTCGGCGTTCTGTCGTAGATGACGGCGAGCGACCGCAGGTCTTCCTGGCGGATGGACAGGACGCGGCCGTTGTAGTCGCCCCGCTGGCTCTGGATCGTCGCGACATAGCGGGCAAGCGGTCCGGCCTGATCCTTGGGCAGCTGGGCCATCCGCTCCAGGTCGATGACGAGCTTGGGAGCCGGTGTCAGGACGCCGGGAGCCGAGTCGCCGGGCAGCAGCTCGGAGACCGGGACGCCGTAGAACTCGGCTAGCTCGGCGAGCTTCTGCACGGTGACAGAACGGTCGCCGCGCTCATACGAGCCGACAACGACGGCCTTCCACCGGCCGCGGGATTTCTCCTCAACGCCGTGCAGCGACAGGCCCTGCTGGGTGCGAATGGCGCGCAGCCGCGCGCCGAGGGTCTTCGCGTAGTCAGATGGCATGGTTTCGGCCCCCTGGCCTCAGTTGTCGGTCGTTAGTGATGGTTACGGACAGTGACGGTAGGCCGAGAGCACGACAAGGTCAAGCCGAACGGCAAAAAGTGGTCCAACTTACGCGCCGCGCCGTAACCCGGAGGCACCCGGTCAAGGTGGTCGCCCGCGTTCGCGACATCCTGTCTAGCCGAGTTCCGGAGTGGGCTGCCCGGTATTCAGCCGGTCTCAGCACGGGCTAACAACCGGTATGTATGCCATGAAATGTGACTAAAATCATCTCATGGAGCCCGCTCATCACACCTGGTCCTGGCGGCCGGCGAGTGCGGCGCCGGTCTCACTCAGTCTGGCGCGGCTCGGCTCGGCGTGGTCTGGCGGGGAGAACCTCCCTTGCTGGTAGGTTGGGGGCCGTTCGACGTCCTTTAAGGCCCGTCCGGTGAGGCGGGGAAGGAGGTCCTGTTGTGGCTGGGATGTATCCCGCCGACATCGACGCAGGCCGGCAAGACGGTTCTCGGGCCCGAGGAGATCCGCCGGGCGCTGACCAGGATCGGGCACGAGATTCTTGAGCGCACCGACGGCGCCCGCGATGTCGTGCTGCTCGGCATACCGACGAGGGGCGTCCCGCTTGCTGGCCGGCTGGCCGCGCGGCTCGCGCAGACCGAGGGAACCCGCGTTCCCGTCGGCTCGCTTGACATCACGATGTACCGGGATGACCTGCGGCTGCGGCCGGCCAGGGCGCTCGGGCACACCGAGGTCCCGGCATCGGGCATCGACGGCAAGGTGGTGGTGCTTGTCGACGATGTGCTGTACTCCGGGCGGACGGTGCGGGCCGCGCTTGACGCGCTCGGCGATATCGGCAGGCCGCGTGCCGTGCAGCTCGCCGTCCTCATCGACCGCGGCCACCGGGAGCTGCCGATCCGGCCGGACTACGTAGGCAAGAACCTGCCGACAGCCAGGCGCGAGGTCGTCCGGGTGCTGCTAACGGAGATCGACGGCGAGGACTCGGTCACGCTGCTCGGCGGCCCCGAGGCCAGCGCCGGCCGCAGGCGGACTGACGACGCCTCGGCCGAGGATCGTCCGCGGTCCGCCGGTTTCTCTGCGGGCGATCGTCCGCGGCCGGGCGAGGTGAGCTAGGTGAACCGGCATCTCATCTCGGCCGCCGACCTGAGCCTGGACGACGCGGTGGCGATCCTCGACACGGCCGAGGAGCTGGCGCAGGTGACCGAGCGGCCGATTCGCAAGCTGCCGACACTGCGCGGCAGGACCGTCGTCAACCTCTTCTACGAGGACTCCACCAGGACCAGGATCTCGTTCGAGGCCGCGGCGAAGCGGCTCTCGGCCGACGTGATCAACTTCTCGGCCAAGGGCTCGAGCGTCACCAAGGGCGAGAGCCTCAAGGACACCGCGCTGACGCTGCAGGCGATGGGCGCCGACGCCGTCGTGATCAGGCACAGCGCGTCGGGAGCGGCGCACCGGCTGGCCGCCTGGGTGCAGGGCAGCGTGGTGAACGCCGGCGACGGCACCCACGAGCACCCGACGCAGGCGCTGCTTGACGCCTTCACGATGCGGCGCAGGCTGGGCCGCATCGATGGCCTGCGGGTGGCGATCGTGGGCGACATCCTGCACAGCCGGGTCGCCCGCTCGAACGTCTGGCTGCTGCGGACTCTGGGCGCGGACGTGACCCTGGTCGGGCCGCCCACGTTGCTGCCGGTCGCCGTCGGCAGCTGGCCCTGCTCGGTCAGCTACGACTTTCCCGCCGTGCTGCCCGGCAGCGACGTGGTGATGATGCTCCGGGTTCAGCATGAGCGGATGAGCGACGCCTACTTCCCCAGCGTTCGCGAGTACAGCCGCAGGTACGGGCTCGACGGTGACCGGATGGCGCTGCTGCCCGAGCACGCCATCGTGATGCACCCGGGCCCGATGAACCGGGGGGTGGAGATCGCGGCCGGTGTCGCTGACTCAGTCCGGTCCACGATCGTCGAGCAGGTCGCGAACGGGGTGGCGGTCCGGATGGCCGTGCTCTACCTGCTGCTCGGCGGATCAGGGGAGGAGCGGTGAGCGGCCAGGGCAGCGCTGCCCGGCCGCCCGGCGGCTGGCTGATCAAGGGCGCAAGCCCGCTTGGCGGTGATCCGGCCGACATCCTGATCGCGGACGGGATGATCATCGATGTGGTTAGCCCCGCCCGGCCCGGCCCGGTCGGCGGGCGCGGTGCGAGAACGGCAGGCGGCGCGGCCGCGGCCAGTGCCGACGACCTCGTCGTGCTCGACGCCAGCGGGCTCATCGCCCTGCCCGGGCTGGTGGACCTGCACGCTCACCTGCGCGAGCCTGGCCGGGAGGACGCGGAGACCGTCGCGAGCGGCACCGCCGCCGCGGCGCTCGGCGGGTACACCGCGGTGCACGCGATGGCCAATACCGAGCCGGTGGCCGACACCGCAGGGGTAGTCGAGCAGGTCTGGCGGCTCGGCCGCCAGGCGGGCCACTGCGACGTGCGGCCGGTCGGCGCGGTGACCGCTGGCCTGGCGGGCAGGCAGCTGGCCGAGCTAGGCGCGATGGCCGAGTCGGCTGCCGGAGTCCGGGTGTTCTCCGACGACGGGCGGTGCGTCAGTGACTCGACGATAATGCGGCGGGCACTCGAGTACGTGAAGGCGTTCGACGGAGTCATCGCGCAGCACGCGCAGGAACCGCGACTGACCGAAGGCGCCCAGGTCAACGAGGGCGAGATCTCGGCCAGGCTCGGGCTGGCCGGCTGGCCGGCGGTCGCCGAGGAGGCGATCATCGCGCGCGACTGCCTGCTGGCCGCCCATGTCGGGTCGGCGCTGCATGTCTGCCATGTCTCGACAGCCGGGTCGGTGGAGATCATCCGGTGGGCCAAGTCGAAGGGCTGGCGGGTGACCGCCGAGGTGACGCCGCATCATCTGATGCTCACCGAGGACCTGGTGGCCGGTTACGACCCGGTCTACAAGGTGAACCCGCCGCTGCGCACGTCCGCCGACGTGGCCGCGCTCCGGGCGGGCCTGGCCGACGGCACCATCGACTGCGTCGCCACCGACCATGCGCCGCATCCGGTCGAGGCCAAGGAGACCGAGTGGGCCGCGGCCGCGTTCGGCATGACGGGCCTGGAGACCGCGCTGCGGGTGGTGCACGCGGCGATGGTGGAGACCGGGCTGCTCGACTGGGCGGGGGTGGCGGACCGGATGTCCTTCCGGCCGGCCGCGATCGGCCGGCTGGACGGCGCCGTGCCCGCGGGCGGGCTGCCGGGAGGAAGGCAGCCCGATGACGCACGCCATGGCTGCCCGCTGTCCGCCGGGTCACCGGCGAACCTGGTTCTTTACGACCCGGCGGCCGGCGGTCCCGTGGACCCGGCCGCTCACGCCTCGCGCAGCCGGAACACGCCGTTCGCCGGGATGAAGCTGCCCGGCCAGGTGGTCGCGACCTTCCTGCGCGGCAGCCCGACCGTGCTCGACGGGAGACTGACCCGGTGACCGGGAGGCGGGCGCCCGCGCTGCTGGTGCTCGAGGACGGCACCACGTTCCGCGGCGTCACCTTCGGCGCGGAAGGCGAGACCGTCGGCGAGGCCGTGTTCAACACCGGGATGACCGGGTACCAGGAGACGCTGACCGATCCGTCGTACTGCCGTCAGATCGTCGCGATGACGGCGCCGCATATCGGCAATACCGGGATCAACGACGAGGACGGCGAGTCCGGCCGGATCTGGGTCAGCGGCTTCGTGATCCGCGAGCCGGCCCTGTTCGCGTCCAGCTGGCGGTCGGCCCGCAGCCTGGAGGATGAGCTCGCGGCCCGCGGCGTCGTCGCCATCGCGATCAGCGGCACCAGGGCGCTGACCCTGCACCTGCGCGAGCGGGGGGCGATGCGGGCGGCGATCAGCAGTACCGAGAGCGATCCGGCCAGCCTGCTCGAACGAGTGCTCGCCAGCCCGCCGATGACCGGCGCCGACCTGGCCGGTGAGGTGACCACGCCGCGGCCGTACGTCGTGCAGCCACCGTCCGGAACCCCGGTCAGGTACCGGGTGGCGGCGGTCGACCTCGGCATCAAGACGGCCACCCCGCTGGCCATGGCCCGGCTGGGCTGCGAGGTGCGGGTGCTGCCGGTCACCAGCACGGCGGCCGAGATCCTGGCCGCCAGCCCGGACGGGGTCTTCTTCTCCAACGGGCCAGGTGATCCGGCGGCGGTCGGCTATGCGATCGACGCGATGAGCGGCATCCTCGCGGCGAGGGTGCCGCTGTTCGGCATCTGCCTGGGCAGCCAGATACTCGGCAGGGCGCTCGGACTGGCCACGTACAAGCTCAGGTTCGGGCACCGGGGCGTGAACCAGCCGGTCAAGGACCTGCGTACCGGCCGGGTCCAGATCACCAGCCACAATCACGGCTTCGCGGTGCAGATGCCGGGCCAGGCCGGGTTCGACGCTGGCGCCATGGATGCGGCCAGCGCCGTGGAGGCGGCCAGCGCCGTGGATGCGGGCGGCAGTGGCCGGCAGGCCGGGAAGCGCTTCGAATCCGCGTTCGGAGCGGCCGAGGTCACCCACGTCAACCTGAACGACGGCGTGGTTGAGGGGCTGAGACTGCTTGACGCGCCTGCCTTCGCCGTGCAGTACCACCCGGAGGCGGCGCCAGGGCCGCATGACGCGGCCGGGCTGTTCGGCGAGTTCTGCGCCCTGATGGAGGCAGCCCGATGAGGCCGGCCGGATCGTCATTCGCGATCGCGGTCGATTGTCAGTCCATACGACTGAGAATCGACCACGATCACGGCGAGCAGGCTGTTCGCCGCCAACCGGGCGTGACACGAGTGATTTCCGGGTGGCATGTGACTGATCTGACGCCGCCGCCGAGCCGGGCTCACCGCGCTCAGGGGAGGCGCGATGCCTAAGCGCGCCGATCTTCGTTCGGTGCTCGTGATCGGGTCGGGGCCGATCGTGATCGGGCAGGCCTGCGAGTTCGACTACTCCGGCACCCAGGCGTGCCGCGTGCTGCGGGACGAGGGGATCAGGGTCAGCCTGGTCAACTCCAACCCTGCCACGATCATGACGGACCCGGAGTTCGCCGATGCCACCTACATCGAGCCGATCACCCCGGACGTCCTGGAGAAGGTGATCGCGGCCGAGCGGCCCGACGCGCTGCTGCCGACGCTGGGCGGCCAGACGGCGCTGAACGCGGCCGTGGCCCTGCATGACGCTGGCACCCTGGCCAGATACGGGGTGGAGCTGATCGGCGCCGACATCGAGGCGATCAGGTCCGGCGAGGACAGGAAGCTGTTCAAGGAGATCGTCACCGGCCTGGGCGGCGAGGTGCCGCTCAGCAGGATCTGCCACACCCTGGCGGAGTGCGAGGAGGCAGCCGCCGAGCTTGGCTACCCGGTGGTGGTCCGGCCCTCGTTCACCATGGGCGGGTCCGGATCCGGTATCGCTCGTGACACGGCCGACCTGCGCCGGATGGCGGGCGCCGGGCTGGATGCCAGCCCGGTCACCGAGGTGCTGCTTGAGGAGTCGATCCTGGGATGGAAGGAGTACGAGCTCGAGCTGATGCGGGACCGCAACGACAACGTCGTCGTGGTCTGCTCGATCGAGAACGTCGACCCGATGGGCGTGCACACCGGCGACTCGATCACGGTCGCTCCCGCGATGACCCTGACCGACCGCGAGTACCAGCGGATGCGCGACCTGGCCATCGCGGTGCTTCGCGAGGTCGGCGTCGACACCGGAGGCTGCAACATCCAGTTCGCCGTGAACCCCGGCACCGGCCGGATGGTCGTGATCGAACTGAACCCGCGGGTGTCGCGGTCCAGCGCGCTCGCGTCGAAGGCCACCGGGTTCCCGATCGCCAAGATCGCCGCCAGGCTGGCAATCGGATACACCCTTGATGAGATCCGCAACGACATCACCGGGCTGACCCCGGCCAGCTTCGAGCCAGCGCTCGACTATGTCGTGGTCAAGGTGCCGAGGTTCGCGTTCGAGAAGTTCCCGGCCGCGGACCCGGTGCTGACCACCCACATGAAGTCGGTCGGCGAGGCGATGGCGATCGGCCGATGTTTCGCCGAGGCGCTGCAGAAGGCGCTGCGCTCGCTGGAGCAGCCCACCGCGCCGCTGAGCTGGCGAGAGCCGCCGGGCGACCGGGCCGACCTGATCGCCCGCAGCGCCGTTCCGCGCGAAGGCCGGATCTCCGTGCTGCACCAGGCGCTCCGGGCCGGCGCCGGGGTCGCCGAGCTCGCCCTGGCCACCGGCATCGACCCGTGGTTCATCGACCAGATCGCCGGGATCGAGGAAACCGCAGGCCGGCTGGCGAATGCGGCCCACGGGCTGGCTGAGCAAGACATCCAAGTTATAAAAGACATAACGGCGAAACGTAAGATCTCCCCCCAATCACCCGACGAAACGCCGGTAGGGTCCGGGCTGGGTGGTGCGGGGCGGGCTGGGATTGCTGGTGCGGGATCGGGCTCGCCGGTCGGGTCCGGGCCGGATGGCACCGTGTCGGATGCCATTGCCTCGGATGCCACCGCCTCGGATGGCGCCGTGTCGGCTGTGGCGGGCCCGCTGCCCGCCGGCCAGGCGATTCCCGGCTCGCCGTCGTGGCGCCGGTTCGCCGGCTCGCTGCGCGAGGCGAAGGCGGCCGGGTTCTCTGACGCGCAGATCGCCCAGCTCACGCCGTTCGCCGAGGCGGAGGTCCGGGCGGCGCGCGCCGAGATCGGACTGGTGCCCGTTTACCACATGGTGGACACCTGCGCCGGGGAGTTCGCGGCAGCGACGCCGTACCTGTACTCCAGCTACGACGAGCAGAGCGAGGTGCCGCCGTCGAATCGCAGGAAGGTGATCATCCTCGGCAGCGGGCCGAACCGGATCGGCCAGGGGATCGAGTTCGACTATGCCTGCGTGCACGCCTGCTTCGCCGCGTCGCAGGCCGGATTCGAGACGGTAATGGTCAACTGCAATCCGGAGACCGTGTCGACCGACTACGACACCTCGGATCGCCTGTACTTCGAGCCGCTGACCCTTGAGGACGTGCTCGCTGTGGTGGCGGCGGAGCAGGCCAGCGGGCCGGTGGATGGCGTGATCGTCCAGCTCGGCGGGCAGACGCCGCTCGGACTGGCGCGCGCGCTGGCCGCCGAGGGCGTCCCGCTGCTCGGGACCTCACCGGAGGCCATCCATCAGGCCGAGGACAGGGCCGAGTTCAGCGCCTTGCTCGCCGCGGCGGGCCTGCCGGCGCCCAGGCACGGCACGGCGCTTTCGGTGACCGAGGCGACCGTTATCGCGGCCGAGATCGGCTATCCGGTCCTGGTGCGGCCCTCGTACGTGCTGGGCGGGCGCGGCATGGAGATCGTGTACGACGCGACCGCACTCGAGGCCTACATGCGGCGTGCCACGCAGGCTAGCCCCGAGCACCCGGTGCTGATCGACCGGTTCCTCGACGATGCGATCGAGATCGACGTCGACGCCCTGTTCGACGGCGAGGAACTGTATCTGGGCGGCGTGATGGAGCACATCGAGGAGGCGGGGATCCACTCGGGCGACTCCGCCTGCGCGCTGCCGCCGATCACGCTCGGCCGGGAGTACATCGCCGCGGTACGAGAGTCGACCGAGGCGATCGCGCGGGGCGTCGGCGTGCGCGGGCTGCTGAACGTGCAGTACGCGCTCGCGGCGGGCGTCCTGTACGTGCTCGAGGCCAACCCGCGGGCGTCACGGACGGTGCCGTTCGTCTCCAAGGCCACCGCGGTGCCACTGGCGAAGGCCGCGACCCGGATCATGCTCGGCTCGACCATCGCCGGACTGCGGGCCGAGGGCCTGCTGCCAGCGTCCGGCGACGGCGGCGCACTGCCGATGGACGCGCCGATCGCGGTCAAGGAGGCCGTGCTGCCGTTCAACAGGTTCGCCGACTCGCGCGGTGAAGGCGTGGACACGGTGCTCGGCCCCGAGATGCGCTCGACCGGCGAGGTGATGGGGATCGACGAGGCGTTCGGCACGGCCTACGCCAAGTCGCAGGCGGCCGCCTATGGCTCGCTGCCGGTCAAGGGCCGGGCATTCGTCTCGGTCGCGAGCAAGGACAAGCGGGCCATGATTTTCCCGGTGAAGCGACTGGCCGACCTGGGCTTCGAGATCTGGGCGACGAGCGGAACCGGGGAGGTTCTGCGCCGTAACGGAGTACATGCCACGATCGTGCGTAAGCACAGCGACGGGAGGAGCCCGGACGGCGAGCCGACGATCGTGGAGCGGATGCTGGCCGGTCAGGTCGATCTCGTCATCAACACGCCCTTCGGCGGCCCCGGCCAGCCGGGGCCGCGCCGGGACGGTTACGAGATCCGCACCGCGGCCGTGCGGCGCGGCATCCCGTGCGTCACGACCATGGCCGGCCTGGCCGCCGTCGTGCAGGGGATCGAGGCGATCATCAGAGACGAGGTGGGCGTGCGGTCATTGCAGGAGCACGCGGCGCACCTGCGCGGGACGGGCACCGCGCGCCGGGCCGGGGCTGACGCGACCGGGACCTTCAGCGAGGCAGGCGAGCGGTCATGAGTTCTAACGAGACGGATTCCGAGTCCGGTCCGGTGCAAGTGCGCGGGACGGTGCTGACCGTGCGCCGGGTCGACGCCTATCACGCGATCACGATCGTGGCGCCTGGCATCGCGGCGCGGTTCAGGCCAGGCCAGTTCGTCGCTGTCGCGGTCGGCGGCCCCGACACGTCGATGCTGCTCAGGCGCGCCTTCTCGATTCACGACGTCCGGCCGGATCACGGCGGAACGGTCGAGTTCGTGTTCGCGGCGAACGGCCGGGGCACCCGCTGGCTAGCCGAGTGCCGTGCCAGGGACACCCTTGACCTGGCCGGGCCGCTCGGCAGGCCGTTCCCGGTGCCTCGCGATCCGGTCAGCTGCCTGCTGGTCGGCGGCGGGTATGGCAGCGCACCGCTGTTCGCGCTGGCCGACCGGCTGCGCGAGCGCCGCTGCACGGTGGATTTTCTCCTCGGTGCCGCCAGCGGCGACCGGGTGTTCGGCGCGCTGACCGCCCGGCGGACCGGTCGCTCTGCGACGATCACCACGCAAGACGGCTCGCTCGGCGTGCGCGGGATCGTGACCGACATGCTCGGGCAGGTGATCCACGAGGCCCGGACTGACGTCATCTACGCCTGCGGCCCGATGCCGATGCTGCGCCAGGTGACCGCGCTCGCCCGCAGGTACGACATTCCGGTGCAGGTGGCCGTCGAGGAGGCGATGGCCTGCGGCGTCGGCGTCTGCATGACCTGCGTGCTGCCAGTGGTCGGCACCGACGGGATCACCCGGATGGTCCGCTCGTGTGTCGACGGACCGGTCTTCCGCGGAGAGCAGGTGCGGTGGGACGACATCGGCACGATCCCGTTCGACGCGTTCGGCGCGCCGGGCTGGGAACCGAGGACGCGCCGGGCGGGCCGGGGCGCGGCCGACGAGCCCGATGAGGCGCCGGCGGCCGGAGCAGCGCCCGGAACTCACGTTCCTGGCGCCCAGGCCGAGGGCCGTGCGCTCGGCGCCGGCCTCGATGCCCGTGAGCCTGCCGCACGTGCAGTTGATCGCGGCCGACGCGGCGCGGGGTCGGCGGGGGACAACGGGAGGCCGCGGCGGGGCGGGCGGGAAGGCCAGGCCAGCCCCGGCCGAGCGGCCGACGGCGGGCAGGCCCGTCCCGATCCGGCTCGGAGGCACGGACATGGCGCCTGACCTGCGCACCAGGCTCGGCCTTGTCGAGCTGCCCAACCCGATCCTGACCGCGTCAGGATGCGCGAGCTCGGGACGTGAGCTGTCCCAGTTCATCGACGTTTCCAAGATCGGGGCCATCGTCACCAAGTCGATCATGCTGGCGCCCAGGGCCGGCCGGCCTACGCCGCGGATGGCCGAGACGAGCAGCGGCATGCTCAATTCGATCGGCCTGCAAGGACCCGGCATCGACGCGTTCCTGCAGCGGGATCTGCCGTGGCTGCTGTCCCGCGGGGCCCGCGCGGTCGTGTCCATCGCGGGCAGCACCGTGGACGAGTACGCCGAGCTCGCGACGCGGCTGTCAGACGCGGCGGGCGTGACCGCGATCGAGGTCAACATCTCCTGTCCGAACGTCGAGCACCGCGGCCAGGTGTTCGCCTGCGACCCGGTAGCCGCGAGCGCGGTGATCGAGGCTGTGCGCGCTCGAACCAGGCATGACATCCCGGTCTTCGCTAAGCTCTCGCCGGACGTCACAGACATCGTGGCGATCGCCCGGGCCTGCGTGTCGGCCGGTGCGGACGGGCTCTCGCTGATCAACACGCTGCTTGGAATGGCGATCGATATCGACACGATGCGCCCCGTCCTCGCAGGCCTGACCGGCGGCCTGTCCGGCCCGGCCATCAGGCCGGTGGCGGTCCGCTGCATCTGGCAGGTGCGCGAGGCGCTGCCTGATGTCCCGATCATCGGCATGGGCGGCGTGATGACCGGCCGGGACGCGCTTGAGCTGATCCTGGCCGGCGCCTCGATGGTCAGCGTCGGGACCGCTATCTTCCACGACCCGTCGGCGTGCGTGCGGATCATGCGCGAACTGGACGAGGAGCTTGCCCGGCGCGGCGTGGGCCGGCTGACCGAGCTTGTCGGGCTGGCGCATGAGATGCGGGCGGCCGCGCGGGGCAGACTTGCCGGAAGCCTGGAGATCAGGAGGAGATCATGACGAGCCGAGCTCCGCTGGCCGTCGCGCTTGACGCGCCCGACCTCGATACCGCGGCGCACTGGGCCGACCTGGTGACGCCGCACGTCAGCACCCTCAAGGTCGGGCTTGAGCTGTACCTGCGGTACGGCCCTGAGGCGGTTGCCTCGGTGCGCGGCGCTCGCGGCGTCGACGTGTTCCTCGACCTGAAGCTGCATGACATCCCCGCCACCGTCGGCGGCGCCGCCCGGGCGGTCGCCAAGGTCAGGCCCGATCTGCTGACCGTGCACGCCTCGGCTGGCGCCGCGGCCATCGAGGCAGCGGTGCGGGCGCTGCCGGACACCAAGGTCGTCGCCGTCACCGTGCTCACCTCGCTTCGCAACGCCGACCTCGCCGAGATCGGGCTGGCTGGTCCGGTCAGGGACGCGGTGCTGCGGCTGGCGACGCTCGCCGTGCGGGCCGGAGCCCGGGGACTGGTCTGCTCACCTCGGGAGGTCGCGGCCGTGCGGGCCGAGGTGGGGCCTGACATCACCCTGATCACTCCCGGCGTGCGCCTGGCCGGCCAGCCGAGCGATGATCAGGCCAGGGTCGCCACTCCGCAGGAGGCGTTGAGCGCGGGCGCGGATCTGCTCGTGGTGGGCCGGCCGATCACCGGCGCCGCCGATCCCGGCGCGGCCGCCGCAGCGCTCGGCGCCGACCTTCGCCGCTTTGCCCGTCTGGCGGGATAGCGGCAGGCTTCGTGAGCACGCGGACGTGGCCGGGCTCGGCGCGGCCGTCTCGGTGTCCGCGTTCGGGCAGCCAGCCGGACCCAGGGTGAGGCCGGGCGACCGGGGTCGCGGGCCGGAGGCCGAGGATCGCGTGGCGGCCGTGCCACCGGACGGCCGAGGGCGGGCGGTCGCGCCGGGGCAGCGGGCGTGTGCTGTCGGCCGGGTTAGCGCGGGTGCCTGGCCCGTCTGGGCGGGCGCTAGCCGGTTTAGCGCGGGTGCCTGGCCGGTCTGGGCGCGTGTCGGCCGGATTAGCGCGGGTGCCTGCCCGGTCTTGGCGGGCGCCAGCCGGGTTAGCGCGGCGCGAAACGGGGTTAGCGTGGGTGCTGGCCGGGTTAGCGATACGTGGCCGCTCAGGACGTTGCGGTGACCTGGGAGGCCAGGCATGCTTACATCAAGTACCTGGACATGTTCGCTTAGTGATATTGGATAAATTGTGGCCCGACAAACGGAGGTTTGTGTTGTCCCGGCGGGCCGAACTCGCTAGTTTCCCCTCGCGAAGCGAGTTTTTCGATACGAAACACGAGGTGACCACGCGTGGCTCTTCCTCCACTGACCCCCGACCAGCGGGCCGCTGCTCTCGAGAAGGCCGCTAAAGCGCGCAAGGAGCGCGCGGAAGTCAAGAACCGGCTCAAGCACGGTTCGACGACCCTGCCCCAGGTCCTCAAGGAGGGCCAGACCGATGATGTTGTTGGCAAGATGAAGGTCTCGGCGCTGCTTGAGTCAATGCCCGGGGTAGGCAAGGTGCGGGCCAGGCAGATCATGGAGCGGCTCGGCATCGCCGAATCGCGCCGTGTTCGCGGCCTCGGCGCCAACCAGCGGACAGCACTAGAGCACGAGTTCGGCGGCAGCTAGCCGACGCGCCAGGCGCAGCGTGCGGGGACGGGGAAACAGGGCCGTGACTGATCCGACTGTCCGTGCGGATCCGGCGGCCGGCATCCCTGTCCCCGCGCGCCTGACGGTCTTGTCCGGCCCCTCGGGAGTCGGGAAGAGCACCGTCGTTCAGGCAATCAGGCGGCACTGCCCCGAAGTCTGGCTCTCGGTCTCGATCACCACGCGCCGGCCGAGACCGGGCGAGGTGCACGGCCGGGAATACTTCTTTGTCACCGAGCGGCAGTTCAGCGAAATGGCCGGCGCCGGCCAGTTGCTCGAATGGGCCCGGTTCGCCGGTAATTACTACGGCACGCCGAGCGCCCCGGTGGCCGAGAAGCTGCGGGCTGGCCTGCCGACGCTGCTCGAGATCGATGTGGCCGGCGCCCGCCAGATCCGCCAGTCGATACCGGGAGCGCTGCTTGTGTTCCTGGCGCCGCCGTCGTGGGACGAACTGGTGCGCAGGCTGACTGCACGCGAGACCGAGCCCGCCGAGGTGATCAGGCGGCGGCTTGAGGCGGCGGAGGCCGAGCTGCGGGCCGGGACCGAGTTTGATATCACCCTTGTCAACACGTCCGTCGATGAGGTATGCAGCCAGCTGGTAGCCTTGATGACGGCTCAGCCGGCCACGCCGGTCTCGTCAGCCAAATAAGACCCCGAATGAGATCAGCGCGCTGATCCGATCTGGAAGGCATGTGGTGGCAGGGACTCCGGCGCTAGAGGGAATCATCAATCCGCCCATCGACGAGCTGCTCGATGTGGTGGACAGCAAGTACGGCCTCGTGATCATGGCGTCGAAGCGGGCGAGGCAGATCAACGCCTACTATGCGCAGCTGGGCGAGGGCCTGCTGGAGTACGTCGGCCCGCTGGTTGAGACCCGGGTGCAGGAGAAGCCGCTGTCGATCGCGCTCAGGGAGATCAGCGAGGGCCTGCTGCACGCCGAGCCAGCGGAAACCCCGGCAGTCTGACGCCTCGTCGGCGATCGCCGATGCGAATAGTTCTCGGCGTGGGCGCCGGTATCGCTGCCTATAAGGCGTGTGAGCTGCTCCGGCTGCTGACCGAGACTGGCCATCAGGTACGCGTGGTGCCCACGCCTGACTCCCTGCACTTCGTGGGGGGGGCGACGTGGGCCGCGCTGTCTGGCCTGCCAGTGGCGACGAGCCCGTGGGAAGACGTGCACGAGGTGCCGCATGTGCGGCTAGGGCAGGACGCCGATCTGGTCTTCGTCGCCCCCGCTACCGCCGACCTGCTCGCCCGCGCTGCCAGCGGCCTGGCGCCCGACCTGCTGTGCAATGTCCTGCTGACGGCTCGCTGCCCGGTCGTCTACGCGCCGGCGATGCACACCGAGATGTGGCTCCACCCGGCCACCAGGGCTAACGTGACGACGCTGCGCGGTCGCGGCGCCGTGGTCCTAGAGCCGGCGTCCGGGCGGCTGACCGGAGCCGACAGCGGGCCCGGTCGCTTGCCGGAGCCGGCCGAGCTCTGCCGGGCGGCGCTGCGCGTGCTCGCACGGGGCGCCGCCGGCCTCACCCCCGACCTGGTCGGCCGCCGGGTCGTCGTCTCGGCGGGCGGCACCAGGGAGGAACTTGACCCGGTCAGGTTCATCGGCAACTGGTCGTCAGGCTTGCAGGGTTACGCGCTCGCCAGGTCGGCGGCGGCACGCGGCGCCGAGGTGTCCCTGATCGCCGCCAATACCGGCCTCGCTGACCCGGCGGGGGTCCGGGTGGTTCAGGTGACCTCAGCCATCCAGCTGCGTGACGCAGTGATCTCGGCCGCCGTGGACGCGGACGCGGTCGTGATGGCGGCCGCGGTCGCCGACTACCGCCCGGTGGTCAGGAGCGACGCGAAGCTCAAGAAGACGGGCACCGCACCCGAGCCGATCATGCTGACCGAGAATCCAGATATTCTGCGTGAGCTGTCCGGGCTCCGGCGGCGTCGTGGCCAGATCATCGCCGGCTTCGGTGCCGAGACCGGTGACCTGATCTCCAACGGGCTGGCCAAGCTGGCTGCCAAGGGGTGCGACCTGCTGGTAGTGAATCAGGTCGGGAACGGGCTGGCCTTCGGCACCGAGGACAACGAGGCCGTGATCCTCACCGCTGACGGGCAGCAGACGCCGGTGCCGCGCGGGCCGAAGGACGCGCTCGCTGACGTGATCTGGGACCTGGTGGCCGAGCGGCTGATCTGAGATCTGGCGCGGCCGGGCTGGCCCGGGATCGGGCCCGGCTAGACTCTGGCGAGGTCTAAGCGCGGAAGAAAAGGGTGCCAAGTGGCTCGTCGCCTATTCACCTCCGAGTCTGTTACTGAGGGCCATCCCGACAAGATGGCTGATCAGATCAGCGACGCGATCCTTGACGCGATGCTCAAGGGCGACCCGCAAAGCCGGGTGGCTGTCGAGACGCTGATCACGACGGGTCAGGTTCATGTAGCCGGGGAGGTGACCACCGACACCTACGTTGACATCCCCGGGCTGATCAGGGACAAGATCCTCGACATTGGCTACGATTCGTCGGCCAAAGGCTACGACGGGCAATCCTGCGGTGTGTCTGTCTCGATCGGGACTCAGTCCGCTGACATCGCGCAAGGTGTGGACCACGCCTATGAGCACCGGGAGGGCGAGGGTTCCGAGGAACTCGACCGCCAGGGAGCCGGCGACCAGGGCCTGATGTTCGGCTATGCCTGCCGGGAGACCCCTGAGCTGATGCCGCTCCCGATCATGCTGGCCCACCGGCTGGCCCGCCGGCTGGCCGAGGTCCGCCGGAGCGGCGAGATCCCGTACATCCGGCCAGACGGAAAGACTCAGGTGACGATCGAGTACGTCGGCAACGAGCCGGTGCGGCTCGACACCATCGTGGTGTCCACCCAGCACGCCCCGGCGATCGACCTGAAGGCGCTGCTGCAACCAGACGTCCGGGAGCGAGTCGTCGAGCCTGTGCTAGCGGGCCTTGAGCTTGACAGCGTCAACTACCGGCTGCTCGTCAATCCGACCGGGCGATTCGAAGTCGGCGGGCCGATGGGCGACGCCGGCCTGACCGGTCGCAAGATCATTATAGATACCTACGGCGGCATGGCCCGCCACGGCGGCGGCGCGTTCTCTGGCAAGGACCCTTCGAAGGTGGATCGGAGCGCCGCCTACGCGATGCGCTGGGTAGCCAAGAACGTCGTGGCGGCCGGCCTTGCGGACCGGTGCGAGACGCAGGTCGCCTATGCCATCGGAAAGGCGAAGCCGGTGGGCCTGTTCGTCGAGTGCTTCGGCACCGAGCAGCTGCCAGTCGAGCGGATTCAGGATGCCGTGCTCGAGGTGTTCGACCTGCGTCCGGCGGCGATCATCAGGGACCTGGACCTGCTGAGGCCGATCTACGCTCAGACCGCCAGCTACGGGCACTTCGGCCGCCAGGAGCCGGACTTCTCGTGGGAGCGCGCCAACCGGACCGATGCGCTGCGGGCGGCCGTCGGGCTGTGACCATACGGCCCGGTCAGGAGGTGCCTGCGCGGGTTGGCCGGGCAGGTCGCAGGGGCGGCAGGGCCGCGCAGGCGGCCGCCGCCGACCAGCCGGTCGCACGGGTCGCCGTCGATGTCCCGCTGCCGCATCTGGATCGGCCGTTCGACTATCTGGTGCCTGAGTCGATGGCCGAGTCGGCCGTGCCCGGATGCCGGGTCAGGGTCAGGTTCTCCGGTCGGCTGACCGGGGGATATCTCCTTGGCCGGACGAGCACGTCCCAGCATTCCGGCCGCCTCGCCTTCCTCGACCGGGTGGTGTCGCCCGAGCCCGTGCTGAGCGGTGACCTCGCCGAGCTTGCCCGCGCGGTCGCCGACCGGTATGGCGGGACGCTTGCCGACGTGCTGCGGCTGGCGATCCCGCCCAGGCACGCCGCGGCGGAAGCGGCGGCCTGGCCGGGTGCGGCCGGATCGGGCTCGGACGGCCCGGGTTCGGGTGGCACGGGCTTGGGTGGCATGGGCTCGGACGGCCCGGGTTCGGGTGGCACGGGCTCGGGTGGTCGGGGTGCGAACGGCCCGGGTTCGGGTGGCCCGGGTTCGGGTGGCATGGCCTCGGGTGGCATGGCCTCGGGTGGTCAGGACGCGACCGTGGCCTCGGCCGCCGGTCTGGCGGCTGACGCGAACCCGGCGGCGGGACGGACGGCGGGCCGGGTGCCTGGACCCGGCTCGTGGGCGCGATACGGGACCGGCCCGTCATTTCTCGCGGCGCTGGCCGACGGTCGCATCCCGCGGGCCGTTTGGTCGGCCCTGCCAGGTTCCTGCTGGCCCGGAGAGATCGCGCTGGCCGTGTCGGCTGCCGCCGTAGCCGGGCGCGGCGCGCTGGTGGTCGTGCCCGACGCGCGCGACCTGGCCGTGGTCGACGCGGCGCTGACGGAGCAGCTCGGCCCTGGCAGGCACGTCATGTTGTCGGCTCAGCTCGGGCCGGCCGAACGGTACCGCCGCTGGCTGGCCGTGGCGCGCGGTCAGGTGCGCATCGTGGCAGGCACCCGCTCGGCGATGTTCGCCCCGGTCAGCGGCCTGGGCCTGGTGGTGATCTGGGATGACGGCGATGACCTGCACGCCGAGCCACGGGCACCGTACCCGCATGCCAGGGATGTGCTGCTGCTCAGGGCGCACCGGTCCGGCGCCGCCGCACTGCTCGGCGGCTACGCGAGAACGGCGGAGGCGGCGCAGCTGGTGGCGGTCGGCTGGGCCAGGGAGCTGGCTGCTGACCACCGCACTGTGCGGCAGCACGCGCCCCTGGTGCTGACGGCGGGCGAGGACGCCGAGCTCGCCCGCGATCAGGCGGCCAGGACCGCGCGAATGCCGGGCCTGGTGCTGCGTACCGCGCGGGAGGCGCTGGCCACCGGGCCGGTGCTGGTTCAGGTGCCCAGGCGCGGCTACCTGGCCGCGGTGGCCTGCCGGCGCTGTCATTCGCGGGTGCGATGCGCCGCCTGCGGCGGCCCGGTGGGGCTGACCGGGCCTGGTCAGCCGCCGCGCTGCGGCTGGTGCGGATCGGCGGCCGGCCGCCGGTGCGGCAACTGCGGGAGCGAGGGCCTGCGCGCGCTGATCACCGGCGCCGGGCGGACGGCTGAGGAGCTTGGCCGCGCCTTTCCCGCCACGCCCGTGCTGACGTCAAGCGGGACCAGCGTCCGCGCCGAGGTACCAGCCTCGCCGGCGATCGTCATCGCCACCCCGGGCGCTGAGCCGCGGGTGCCAGGCGGCTACGCCGCCGCGGTTCTGCTTGACGGCTGGGCGCTGCTCGGCCGGGTCAGCCTGCGGGCCGCCGAGGAAGCACTCAGGCGGTGGATGAACGCAGCGGCTCTGGTCAGGCCCTGGCCGTCGGGCGGGAAGGTCGTCGTGATGGCTGACCAGGCGCTGGCCCCGGTGCAGGCCCTGATCCGCTGGGATGCGGCCGCGCACGCCGATCGCGAGCTTGCCGAGCGCGAGGAGCTCGGCTTCCCGCCGGCCCGGCGGATGGCGGCAGTGACCGGACCGGCCGCCGCCGTCAGCGAGCTACTCGGCGCGGTCGTCCTGCCCGACGGCGCCGACATTCTCGGGCCCGTCCCCGCCGAGCCTGACGGGGTCTCCGCCGGGCAGGCGCGGCCGGCGGACAATCTGCGCTTCCTGGTCGCAGTGCCCTGGTCAGCGGGGACCGCGCTAGCGGTGGCGCTCCGCGCCGGGCTGGCCGAACGCAGCGCCCGCAAGGACGCGGGACCGGTCCGACTTCAGCTCGACCCGGCCGAGCTGATCTGACGTCACGCCTCTCGAGGCCATAAGGTGCTTGGGTGGCAGGTTCACGGCAGAACCCAGGTGCGCCGACCGGCGCCATGCGGCGGCGCAGGCGCGCTGCGGCTGCCGCGGGAGCAGGCTCGGCCGCCGGCGGCGGCAGCGAGAGCGCCGCTGCGCAGGCCAGGCGGCTGCCCCCAGTGCGGCTGGCGCCGAGGGACGAGCTGGCCGAGTCGGCCAGGGTCGCGCCGCTGCTGCGAGCCGCACGCGATCTGGATCGCTGGGCGAACGGGCTAGCCGGGGCGGCATCGGATCGTGAGCTGGATCCGGAGCGGGCCATGGCCGCGGCGTCCGCGCTCGACTTGCAGCCGCGTGAGGTGACCGCCGCGTGGCCGGTGGTCGTCGCGACCCGGGAGCTCGCCGTCTCGGGCTCGGACGACGGGACTCTGGGCCTGACCGCGGTGCTGGCGGCCGGCAAGACCGAGGCGGTGCTGACGGTGTGGGACACGGCGCTGGCGGCCGTGCTGGACTCGGAGGAGCTTGACGGCATCGCCACTGCGCTCTACACCGTCGGCGGCCCGGTCGGGATGGACGGGCTCTTCGACGCGTACGCCTCGGCGGCGGGAACACGCCGAGAGGGCGGACCGGAGGATGCCGCGAACGGAGCTGTCCGGGCCGCGGCGATCCGCGATCAGGGCGCCGCGCTCTCGCAGGCGCTCGAGACCCTGGCCGACCTGGGAGTGGTGGAGCTTGGCACTGAGGACGCCGACGGGAGCCTGACCGTTGCCTTGTCACCGCTCGGGACCTGGGGCGTGCATCGCAGGCTTCGTGCCCAGGGCTGGCATGTGCCGGTGCTCGGCGCCGCCAGCAGGGAAGGCGCGGCCGGCCTGCTGGCCGCGCTGGCGAGCTGCGACGCCGAGGACGGCGAAGCCGAGATCGGCCTCTGGCTGGCGGCGCGGGATCCGGCCGCGGCAGCGGCGGAGCTGATCGACGCCGCGGCAACCGGCTCGCCCGGCCAGCGGGGGGCAGCGTTCGCCGTCCTTGACCGGATCGGAGCGGCGGCGGCGGATGTGGTGCGTTCGGTGCTGCACCGCCCGGTGCTGCGCGCTCACGCGGCAGTCTGGCTGCTTGAGCATGGCGAGGATGTGCCGCTGGCGCCAGAGGACCGAGCCTGGCTCCTCGTCGACCTCGGCGCTGGCCTGCTCGAGGAAGCCAGTCCCCAGGACGTCGTGGCCGAGCTGCTGCCCGATCTGCCGGCGGAAGACCAGGCCGCGATCGTGGCCGGCCTGTGGCAGGTCAGCCACCCGGGAGTGACCAGCCTGCTTACCGCGCTCAGCGATCATCATCCCGATCCGGGCGTGGCGAGGGCAGCGCGCAAGGCGGCGTTCAAGGCTCGGTCGCCCGCGGCGGCCAATCGGCCGGTTCCTTAACCGTCCGGGTTCGTAGACTAGGTCAGCTGCGACCGGTGGTGCCGTCATCCGAATCGACTCCGCCGCGGGACTCCCGGACGCGTCGTAGAACACCTGCCTGGAGGAACGCCGGTGAGCATCAAGCCGATCCGCCTGTTCGGTGACCCCGTGCTGCGCACTGCGGCCGAGCCGGTCACCGTTTTCGACGCTGAGCTGCGCAGGCTGGTGGCGGATCTGACCGAGACAATGCAGAACGCTCCTGGCCTCGGCCTGGCCGCGCCTCAGATCGGCGTGGGCCTGCGCGTGTTCACCTACTTCGTGGACGACGAACTTGGCCACCTGATCAACCCGGATCTGAACCTCTCGGAGGACGAGGAGACCGACGACGAGGGCTGCCTTTCCTTTCCCGGCCTCGCCTACCCGACCAGGCGGTCCTACGGCGTGGTGGCGAAGGGATTCAACATGCACGGCGAGCCGGTGACGATCGAGGGAAGCGGGCTGCTCGCGAGGTGCATTCAGCATGAAACCGACCATCTCGACGGGGTCCTGTTCATCGACCGGCTCGATCCCGAGCAGCGGAAGCTGGCGATGATGGAGATCCGGGCGGCCGAATGGTGGGGCGACCCGGTGCCTGCCGTCAAGGTCTCCCCGCATCTGATGCACGGCAAGGCGCTGTAGCCAGATGCGCCTGGTTTTCGCGGGAACTCCGCAGACCGCGGTGCCGTCCCTCGACGCGCTGCTCGCGTCCAGGCATTCGGTCGCCGCGGTCGTGACGAGGCCAGACGCGCCCGTCGGCCGCGGCCTGCGGATGGCCGCCAGCCCGGTGGCGCAGCGCGCGCGCGCGGCCGGCATCGAGGTGCTTGCGCCGGAGCGGCCGGCCGACCCCGACTTCCTGGCCAGGCTGGCCGGGATCGGTCCCGACTGCTGCCCGGTTACCGCCTACGGCGCGCTGGTCCCTGCCGCGGCGCTGAGCATCCCGCCGCACGGCTGGGTCAACCTGCATTTCTCGCTGCTGCCCGCCTGGCGCGGGGCTGCTCCCGTGCAGCACGCGATCCTGCACGGCGACGAGATCACGGGCGCTACGACGTTCCGGCTGGTGGCCAAGCTCGACGCGGGACCGGTGTTCGGCGTGCTGACCGAGCCGGTGCGGGCCTCCGACACGGCCGGTGACCTGCTGAGCAGGCTGAGCGTCGCCGGCGCCGGGCTGCTGGTCGCGACGCTGGACGGGATCGAGTCCGGCGAGCTCGCGGCGCGTGATCAGCCCCTGGACGGGATCAGCCTTGCCCCCAAGCTCAGCCGTGCTGACGCCAGGGTCGACTGGAAGCTCGCCGCGCCGGCGATCGACCGGCTGGTCAGGGCCTGCACTCCGGCACCGGGCGCCTGGACCCAGCTGAACGGCGCCGGCCTCAAGATCGGGCCCGTGATCGTGACGGGCGAGCCAGGCTCCGGGCCGGACCTTGGCCCGGGTGAGTTGAGCATCGCGAGCTCGCGGGTGCTGGTGGGGACCGGCACGGTTCCCGTCCGGCTCGGTGAGGTCCAGCCAGAAGGCAAGCGCCGGATGCCGGCGGCGGACTGGGCGCGCGGACTCAGGACCGCCGGGACCCAGCTGGTGCTTGGCTGATGGGCGCGCCGAGCGCGACCGGCGGCCGCACGGGTCCGGCCGACCGGCCGGGCGGCAGGCGGAGGACGCCATCGCGGCGGCCGGTCGCCGCCCGGCGCGGCGCCGGCCCGCCGGCCGACCCAGCCCGGCGGGTGGCATATGACGTGCTGAGCGCCGTGACCGGCCGGGGCGCCTATGCCAACCTGCTGCTCACCGCGATGCTCTCCGAGCGTGGCCTGCGGGGTCAGGATGCCGCGCTGGCGACCGAGCTGGTATACGGGACGCTGCGGGCCCGCGGCAGCTACGACGCGGTCATCGCCCTGGCCGCCGATCGCGACCTGGAGCGGATCGACCCGCCCGTCCGCGAGGTGCTCAGGCTCGGCGCGCACCAGTTGCTCGGGATGCGGGTCAAGCCGCACGCGGCCGTGGCGACCTCGGTCGACCTGGCCGTCGCGGTGGCCGGCCGCCGGCCTTCAGGCTTCGTCAACGCGGTGCTCCGCCGGGTCGCCATGCAGGACCTGGAGTCATGGATCGCCATCGCGGCGCCCGACCGCGCAGCCGACCTGATCGGCCACCTGTCGGTCAGGTACAGCCACCCGCGCTGGATCGTGGCCGCGCTGGCCGACGCGCTCGGCGATGATCCCGCGGCCGGGCTAGCTGAGACGGAGGCCGCGCTCGCCGCTGACCTTGAGCCTCCAGCGGTCACGCTCTGCGCGGTTCCCGGGCTGGCCAGCACCGATGAGCTGATCGCCGCGGGCGCCGAACCTGCCCGGTGGTCCCCGTTCGGCGGTTACCTGGCCAGCGGCGATCCCGGCATGATCACCGCGGTATCCGAACGCCGGGCAGCGGTCCAGGATGAGGCAAGCCAGCTCGCGGCGCTTGCCCTGAGCCGGGTGCCGGCCAGCGGCGGGGACGGCAGGTGGCTGGACATGTGCGCCGGGCCCGGCGGCAAGGCGCGGCTGCTCGCCGGGCTGGCAGCGGGCCAGCGCGCGTTCCTGGTCGCCGCCGACGTGCGCGAGCACCGCGCACGGCTGGCCGGCCGGTCCATCAGCGGAATCGGGCACGCCGCAGCGGTAGCGGCCGACGGTACGGCTCCGGCCTGGCGGGAGGCCGCGTTCGACCGGGTCCTGGCCGATGTCCCGTGCAGCGGGCTCGGCAGCCTGCGGCGTCGGCCCGAGGTACGGTGGCGCCGCACCGCCGACGATGTCAGTGCCATGACCGACCTGCAGCTGAGGCTGCTGCTCGGCGCGATCGACTCGGTCAGGCCCGGCGGGACCGTGGCCTACGTAACCTGCTCGCCGCATGTCGCCGAGACCCGTCAGGTGATCGGGGACGCCCTGCAGCGGCGCGATGACCTGGAGGTTCTCGATGCTCCCGGCGTGCTGCCCGAGGTGGCCGACCTGAGGTGCCCTGAGCCGTATGGCAGCTACGCCCAGTTCTGGCCGCACCGGCACGGGACCGATGCGATCTTCGTGGCGCTACTGCGCCGGAACGGTGGCGCTGATCGCCAGACCGGGCGGGCGGGGTAGCCGACCGGGACCGCTGCTCGCCGCGGTGCCGCCCGGCGTCAGCTCGCGGCGCTGCTCAGGGCCCGGCCACGGGCAGCCGGCAGGCGACTCGTGCCGATGTCGGCCCGCTGGCCCTGTGAGTAACCGTCCCGGTAGCCGCTGCCGCTGTAAGTAACCCTGGCCTTGCGGGTGACGGGGTAGGCCTGCTCGACCTGCCTGCGGATGACGAGCGAGCGGTCAGCGAGAACCAGCGCGGTCCGCTCGGCGGCCTGCGTGCCGGGCTCGGTGGCCGCCGTGACGGCCCCGTGCTCGGCCGTGCGGACGCGGGCGATCACGGCCGTCGCGTACCCGAGGAGCCAGCTCCGGCGCCAGGCCCGCGGGCTGCTGCTCCAGGAAGGGACCTGCGCGCCGACGAGGCCGTGCCACATCTGGATGAGCACCGAGGTGTAGAGCACATCGGTGCGGTCGATGTCGGACGCATATCCGAAGATGTGCACCCGGCTGCCGGGGCGGCTGCCCGCGATCAGGATGCACTGGCACCGCAGCGCGGAGGCGAGCCCGCAGAGCAGGTGCGCCTTCTCCCTTGCCCACGGGTGGTCGATATCGAGGACTCGGTCAGCGGGCTGATCGGTCTCTGGCCGGTCGGCCGCAAGCAGCGCGCGGTCGATGCCGTACTTGGCCATCAGCTCGGCGGCCTTGGCGGTCAGCGCCTGGGCCTCGGCCGGCGTGACGCCGTCGTCCTCGGCCTTCACCAGGAGCTTGCGGACGCGGTCAAGCAGCCGGTCCGGCGCTTCGGTCATCAGCAAGTGGCCTCCTTGAAATCGGGGTCGAATACCTGATCGAAGCTAGCGGAGGGGTATGACAATATGCCGTCAGTTGGCCGCGACACGCTCACCAGAGCAGCCTGGCGCACCCGGGCACGGCTGGGGGCGCAGTCGGCCGATCTGGCTCAGCGTCCTGGCCCTAGACTGCGCGTGTTATGACTGTGCAGATCTCGCCAAGTGTGCTCGCAGCCGACTTCGCCAGGCTGGCCGAGGAGGCGGCGGCTGTCGCCGACGTGGCCGACTGGCTGCATATCGATGTCATGGACGGTCATTTCGTGCCGAATCTCACGATCGGACTGCCGGTCGTCAACGCGTTGCTCAAGCACACCCGGCTGCCCCTCGACTGCCATCTGATGATCGCGGACCCCGATCGCTGGGCGCCGGCCTACGCTGAGGCCGGGGCGCGCAACGTGACGATCCATGCCGAGGCCGCCGGGGCGCCGGTACGCACCCTTCGGATGATCAGGTCGGCTGGATCGCGTGCGGGTCTCGGCATCAACCCGGGCACTGCGATCGAGCCCTATGCCGATCTGCTGCCCGAGGTTGACATGGTGCTGGTGATGACCGTTGAGCCGGGCTTCGGCGGCCAGCCGTTCCTCGATCTCGTGCTCGACAAGGTCCGCCGGACCCGCCAGCTGATCGCCCGGCACGGCGGGGAGGTCTGGCTGCAGGTGGACGGCGGAGTCACGGAGGAGACCATCGGCCGCTGCGCGGAGGCCGGAGCGGACGTGTTCGTGGCGGGAACGGCGGTCTTCGGGGCAACCGAGCCCGCCGCGGCTGTGCGGGTCCTGCGGTCCGCCGCGGACGCGGCTCGGCGGCGTGCGGCCGAGCACGGTTAGCGGCGGGCGCCCGGCTGCCGGGCGATGCCGGATCGCGGTCCAGAAGGAGATCGCGGTCCAGAAACCGGATCGCGGTCCAGAAAGAGATCGCGGTCCAGAAAGAGATCGCGGTCGAAAAGAGATGGCGCGATGGCGGCTGCCGGTGTCGAACCTGACCTGGCTCGTTCGTCGTAGGGGTTGGGGGAAACCAATGACAACCACAAGGAGATGGCATGGCTAAGTACGCGATCCTGATCTACGAGTCTGAGAAGAGCTACGCCGATGGCGGAGCTGACGCCTGGCAGGCGGTCGGCGAGGCGCACGGGCGGTTCGCGCAGCAGGTCGGCGAGAAGGGCGGCACGATCGTCGGCGGTGATGCGCTCGAGCCGACCGCCACCGCGACGTCGATCCGCAGCGACGTGGTGACCGACGGGCCGTTCACCGAGACCAAGGAGGCGCTCGGCGGCTTCTACCTGATCGAGGCGCGCGACCTGGACCACGCCATCGAGATCGCCAAGCTCTGTCCCGCGCAGTTCGGCGGCGTCGAGGTACGCCCGGTGATGGACACATCGAACATGTGATTTCGGCCCCGTGACCGCGCACGCCGCTCCCGCACCCGGGCCGGGCGAGCCTGACCAGCCGACGGCTGGGCAGCACCGGCCCGGGCCGGCGGCGGCGTGCGGCAACGGCTCGGGGCGCGGCAGCGGCGGAACGGCCGCCGGGCCAGGCGACGAGGGCACGGCTGGCGCTGGCGCGACCGGCGCTGGCGTGACCGGCGGTGGCCTGGCCGGCGGTGGTCTGGCCGGAGACGGCGGGGCGGTCGCGGGCCCGGGCGATGAGGGCACGGCGGGCGCTGGCGTGACCGGAGACGGCGGGGCGGTCGCGGGCCCGGGCGATGAAGGCACGGCTGGCGCTGGCGTGACCGGCGCTGGCGTGGCCGGAGACGGCGGGGCGGTCGCGGGCCCGGGCGATGAGGGCATGGCCGACGACGGGCTGGCGATTCACCGGGGAGCGGGTCTGGCGGATGCCGCTGGCACGGTAGCCGGGGCGGTGGCGGACGCGCACCGGCGGGAGTGGACGTTCGTGCTGGCGGCCACCGCGCGGGTCACCCGTGACCTCGACGCCGCCGAGGAGTGCGTGCAGGACGCATATGTCGCCGCGCTCGATGCCTGGGCCCGGCAGGGCGTGCCGCGCAATCCTGGTGCCTGGCTGACCACGGCGGCCCGCAGGCGGGCGCTCGACCTGCTCCGCAGGGACCGCACCCTGCGCTCGAAGCTCCCGTTGCTGATCGTGCCGGAGCCGGCCCACGCGCCCGCCGCTGACGTCGCGGCCCAGGCCGAGGACGGCGCCGAGATGATCGGCGATGACCGGCTGCGGCTGATCTTCACCTGCTGCCATCCGGCGCTGGCCAGGGAGGCGCAGGTGGCGCTGACCCTGCGACTGGTCTGCGGGCTGAGCACGGCCGAGATCGCGCGGGCGTTCGTCGTCTCAGAGACGACGATGGCCGCGAGAGTCACCAGGGCGAAGAAGAAGATCTCTGCCGCCAGGATCGCCTACCGGGTACCGGAGGCCGCCGAGCTGCCTGACCGGCTCGACGCGGTGCTCACCGTGGTTCATCTGCTCTACACGACCGGGCATACCGCCCCCGATGGGCCGGATCTGGTCCGCGCCGATCTGGTCGAGCGCGCGATCGACCTGGCCCGGATGCTGCGCGAGCTGATGCCGGACGAGCCTGAGGTGCGCGGCCTGCTCGCGCTGCTGCTGATCACGAACGCGCGGCGGGCGACCAGGACCGACTCGCGCGGGAACATGCTGCTGCTCGAAGACCAGGACAGATCGCTGTGGGACTCCCGTGCGATCGCTGAAGGCGCCGCGCTTGTGCTCGACGCCTTGCGCGGCGGCCGGCCTGGCCGGTTCGCGCTGCAGGCGGCGATCGCGGCCGTGCACGCGGAGGCGCCGAGCTACGCCCGGACCGACTGGCCACAGCTCCTGCAGCTCTACGATGCCCTGCTGCGAGCCTGGCCGTCGCCGGTGGTGGCGCTGAACCGGGCGGTGGTGGTGGCCATGGTCAGCGGCCCGGCGGCGGCGCTCGACGAGATCGCCAGGCTGGAACAGGACGGGCGGCTCGGCGCCTACCGCTATCTGCCGGCCACGAAGGCGGATCTGCTCCGCCGCCTCGGCCGCAACGCCGACGCGGAGCGCGCCTACCAGGCCGCGCTCGAGCTGACCGCGAATGCCGCTGAGCGGGCCTTCATCGCCCGCAGGATCGCCGAGATGTCGGCCTAGCAGCCACCCCGCACCGCGCGAGCACCATGATCAACATGACATGGCACCGATTTCGTGGCCACATACCCTTATAAAACGGGTGTTAACATGACTGAAATCCGTGCCAGGTGGCAAGGCGTTCCGGCAGCGCTCGGTATTTGCCCGGTTTTACGCTTTTTTGTGGGCCGGCCGGGCGGGGCGAATATGGCACCGCCGGGTCACGGGCAGCTCGGGATTACGCGTTTTGCCGGGCGGGCCATTCCGCCCGGTGCGTCCCGCTACAGTGATGTGCCGTGACACGACGGCCACTCGAGCAGATTGTCGATCCGGGCTGGGCGGCGGTGCTCGCGCCAGTCGCCGGGCAGATCGGGCAGGCCGGCGACTTCCTGCGCAGCGAGGTGGCCGCCGGCCGATCCTACCTGCCAGCAGGCGACCAGGTGCTGCGGGCATTCAAGCAGCCGTTCGACGAGGTGCGGGTGCTGATCGTGGGCCAGGACCCGTATCCCACGCCGGGCCATCCGGTCGGGCTCAGCTTCTCGGTGGCGCCCTCGGTCCGGCCGGTCCCGCGCAGCCTGGCCAACATCTTCCGCGAGTACGGCGCCGATCTCGGATATCCGACCCCGGCGACGGGGGACCTGACGCCGTGGACCGAGCGCGGCGTGCTGCTGCTCAACAGAGTGCTGACGGTCCAGCCAGGAAAGCCAGGATCGCACCGGGGCAAGGGCTGGGAAGCGGTCACCGAGCAGGCGATCAGGGCCCTCGCGGCGCGCGGGCTACCGCTCGTGGCGATCTTGTGGGGCCGTGACGCCCGCAATCTGGCGCCGCTGCTTGACGGCGTGCCGCTGATCGAGTCGGCCCATCCGAGTCCCATGTCCGCGGACCACGGCTTCTTCGGCTCGCGGCCGTTCAGCCGCGCCAACGCCCTGCTTGAGCGCCAGGGCGCCGGGGAAGTCGACTGGAAGCTCCCGTAGCCGGGCCGCGGCGGCCGAACCGGCCCGTTCGCGCAGGTTATCTCGGTGTTGCGGGCACAATATGGGATGAGCGCTGCCGCGGTCCATGCCGCTCCGGGTGCCGGTAGTCCTGCCGTGCAGTCCGCTCCCGTCGTGTCGGTCTCCGGGCTGGCCGTGACCTTCGGGCCGGTGCGCGCTCTGGCCGGCGTCGATCTGGCGATCGGGCCGGCCGAGATCGTGGCGCTGGCCGGCGAGAACGGGGCTGGCAAGACCACCCTGGTGCGATGCATCGCCGGTGACATCACTCCGGACAGCGGTGAGATCCTGCTTGCCGGGCGCCCGCTCCCGTCTGGCCCGCTGGCGGTCGCCCGCCGTGGCGTCGGCGTGGTCTGGCAGGATCTCTCCCTCTGCGACAACCTGGACATCGCGTCGAATCTGCTGCTCGGCCGGGAGCGGCGGCACCAGCTTATGTCGGACATCCGGCTGCATGCCGACGCGGCCGCGCTGCTGAGGCACCTTGACTTCCCGCAGCTCGACACGACCCGCGGCGTCCGCAGGCTGTCCGGCGGTCAGCGGCAGCTGGTCGCTATCGCCAGGGCGATGGCCGACCGGCCGGTTCTGCTGCTGCTCGACGAGCCGACCGCGTCGCTTGGCGTCCGGCAGGCGGCCCAGATCGAGGAACTGATCGCTGCGCTTCGGGCGCAGGGCACGGCGGTCGTGATCGCCTGCCACGACGTCGACATGATGTCCAGGCTCGCCGACCGGATCGTGATACTGCGGCACGGCAGGGTGTCCGCCGTCGTTGACCCGCGCACCGTGCATCCCGACGAGATCGTGGCGCTGCTCTCCGGCCAGGAGCTTGACTCCTCGCCGCGCCGCCAGCTGGTCAGGCTGCACGGCCTGACCGGCCGGCTGGTCTCCGCCGATCCGTCATCGAGCCTCTCGCTGATCCTTTCGGCTCTCGGAGCCGCCCTCGGCAGCGAGCGGCTCTGCATTCACCTGGCCGCGGACACCGAACTGGCCTGCGCGGTGGCGCTCGGGCTGCCGGAGGCGCTGCTTGAGGCCTGGTCCCGGCTGCCGCGCGGTCGGCTGGGAGGTCCGGCCGGGATAGCCGCCGTCACCGGCAGGCCGGTCATCGTCGAGAACGTCGCGACCGACCCGGCCTGGATGCCAAGCGCCGAGCTGGCCAGGGCAAAGGGGATAGCCAGCTCGTGGTCGGTTCCCGTGCTGGCGCCCGGCGGCCTGGCCGGCGTGATCACGGTGCTCGGCGATGTCGTCGGCCAGCCCGAGCGTGACCAGCTTGAGCTGGTCACCGTCTATGCCGGGTACGCGGCGAGCGCGATCGAGCGGGACCGCCTGCTCGACGAGGTCACGGCGCGCAACCGCGTTCTCGAGACGATCAGAGCGGTGCTCGAGACACTGGCCGGGCCGATCCCGCTCAGCCAGAGCCTTGGGCTGGCTCTGCAGTCCCTCTGCGGCGGCCTCCAGGCCGCCGATGTGTCCCTGGTGACCAGGTCAGAGGACGGGATCTCGCAATGCCGCGGATACGCATCGAGCGGCCCGGAGCCGGCCGCCGCGCGGTCTCCGACGGCGCCGCCGTCGGCGGTTCTCACCCTGGCAGAGCGGGCGCTGGCCAGCCCGCCGCCTGATGGCACCGCCCGGACCATTCCCGGCCGGGTCGGCCACTGGCACCTCGCGGTCACCTTCAGCACGCCAACCGGGCCAGGTGTGCTGCTGACCAGCTTCGCGGACGGGCCGCCCGCGCCGGAGATCCTGACCGTGCTCGAGGACGCCGCGCGCTCGCTGCGGCTCGCCCTGGAGCGCGAGCAGGCTGGACTGGCCCATCAGGAGGCGGCCGCGCTGCGCCGTTCCCAGGAGCTTCAGCGTGACTTCCTGTCCAGGCTCAGTCACGAGCTCAGGACACCGCTGACCGCGATCCGCGGCTACGCGTCCAGCCTGCTGCAGCCCGACGTGACCTGGGACTCCGAGTCGCAGCAGCGGTTCCTGGCCCGGATAGCCGCCGAGTCCGCGCGGCTCGGCCGGCTCGTCGACGACCTGCTCGACTTCTCCGCGATCGAGCTCGGGATCATGCGGCTGCATCAGGACTGGTGCGATATCGGACTGGTGCTCGAGGCCGCCGTCGCCTGCCTGCCGTCAGCGGCGGCCGGCAAGGTCGAGATCTCGTGCGCTGACAGCCTGCCGGTCATCTGGGCCGACCACGACCGGCCTCGAGCAGGTCTTCGTCAATCTGCTCGGGAATGCCGTCGGCCACAATCCGCCAGGCACGCGAGTCGCCATCACCGCGGCGGCAGGCGGTCCTGGCCTGGTGACCATCACGGTGGCCGACGACGGTCGCGGCATGCCGGCCGAGGTCGCGGCCGCCCCGTTCGAACACAGGCGGGTGCGGCGGACCAAGACGGCCGGGGCGGGCTCGGGCTGTCGATCGCCAGGGGGATCGTGCTCGCGCATGGCGGCCAGATCGAGCTGAGCCAGCCGGCCACCGGCACCACCTTCATCGTGCGGCTGCCGATCGAGGACGGGGCCGGCCTGCCGGTCGTGGACAGCGGCGCCAGCGGGTACCGGCAGCCCGCGACGCCTGAGCCCGGACCACCGCAGGGCGCGGCCGCGCGGCAGCGGCTGCGGAGAGGGGCTGCTTTCCGTGCTTGAGCGAGCCGCCAGCACCTGTGCGCTTGTGGTCGAGGACGACCCGAACATCGTCGACCTGATCAGGTCCAATCTCGCTGTCAGGGGCTTCGACACCGTCGTGTCCGCCGACGGCGTGCGGGCGCTCCAGCTGCTGGATACCGAGGCGCCCGATATCGTACTGCTCGACCTGATGCTGCCCGAGGTCGACGGCTTCGAGCTGTGCCGGCAGATCAGGGAGCGGTCCAGCGTCGCGATCATCGTGGTCTCCGCGCGCGGCGGGGAGCGCGACAAGGTCACCGCGCTGAATATGGGCGCCGACGACTACATGACCAAGCCGTTCAGCATCGAGGAACTGCTTGCCCGGATAGGGGCCACGCTGCGCCGTACCCGCCCCGCAGCGCCGGCCGACACCCTGCCTGCCCAGCTCATCGTCATCGGTGAGCTGCAGATCGACCTGGCGGGCCAGCAGGTGCTCAGGCGGGGCGAGGCGGTGCACCTGACTCCGACCGAGTTCGCGCTGCTCCGTGGAGGTCAACACGCAGGGCTACTGGCGGCAGTGGAGTTACTGACCTCAGAGGTCCTTGTGCGTCGGGCAGGTGCGGTTTCGCGCCGTACCTGCCCGGCGCCGCCGGAGTTTCCGCGAGCGCTCAGGACCCCGGGCCGCCGCGGCGGCCCGGGCGGCGGGATGACCGGCTATGGCATACTGGTCGCAGCAGCAACGCGTGCTCCGGGGTCGGTGTAACTCCGAACCGGCGGTGACAGTCCGCGACCCGGCCGAGGCCATCGGCTGGCTGATCCGGTGGAATTCCGGTACCGACGGTGAAAGTCCGGATGGGAGGCAGCACGCAGACGGCGCGGCCCCGCAGGGGCCGTCGCGGTCGTGCGCGCGCGTCTTTCGCGTCCCCCGGAGCCCGGTGTCCGAGTTCCGTCAGGAGGGCGCAGGTGTTCACCGGAATCATTGAGGAGCGCGGTGAGGTCGTCGCGCTCGACCGGCAGTCAGATTCGGCCAGGCTGACGATACGCGGACCGGTGGTGACAGCGGCGGCCGCTCGCGGCGACTCGATCGCCGTCAACGGCGTCTGCCTGACGGCCGCGGATGTCTCCGGCCAGATGTTCACCGCGGACGTGATGGGGGAGACGCTCGCCAGGTCCAGCCTCGGCGCGCTGGCGCCCGGCGCCCCGGTCAACCTGGAGCGGCCGGTCCGGGCGGACGGCCGCCTGGACGGCCACATCGTGCAAGGCCACGTGGACGGCACCGGCCAGGTGGCGGAGCGCCGTGTTTTCGGCGCCGGGCCGGCCGAGCGCTGGACCGTGCTGCGGATCTCGATCTCCGGTGAGCTATTGCGTTATATCGCGAAAAAAGGCTCGGTGGCGGTCGACGGAGTCAGCCTGACGGTATCCGGCCTGAGCCAGGATCCGCCAGGCCAGGACGGCGATGCGGGCGGCTGGATCGAGGTGAGCCTGATCCCTGAGACCCTGGCGCGCACGACCCTGGGCACCTGCCAGCCGGGCGACGTGGTGAATCTGGAGGTCGACGTCATCGCCAAGTACGTCGAGCGGCTGCTGGCTGGGAGTGCGCGGGCATGACTGCCGCGACAGCTGACCAGCCGCCGCGGGCCGTGAACGAGATCCTCCTGGACGGCGTGCAGCGCGCGATCGGGGATATCGCCGCCGGCCGCGCCGTCGTGGTGGTGGACGACGCGGACCGGGAGAACGAGGGCGACATCATCTTCGCCGCGAGCAAGGCGACGCCCGCCCTGCTCGCCTTCACGATCAGGCACACCAGCGGCGTGATCTGCGTTCCGCTGCCCGGCGAGGAGCTTGACCGCCTCCAGCTGCCGCTGATGACCGCGCACAACAACGAGCGGATGCGGACCGCCTTCACCGTCAGCGTCGACGCTCGGGACGGCGTCACCACGGGAATCTCGGCAGCCGACCGGGCCAGGACCGTCCGTGCCCTGGTCGACTCGGCGACCGAGCCTTACGAGCTGGTCAGGCCGGGGCACGTGTTCCCGCTCAGGTACACCGAGGGCGGGGTGCTGCGCAGGCCAGGGCACACCGAGGCGGCCGTTGACCTGGCCAGGCTGGCCGGCCTGCCGCCGGCCGGGGTGCTTGCCGAGGTCGTGAACGACGACGGCACGATGGCACGGCTGCCGGCGCTGCGCGCGTTCGCCGATGCGCACGGGCTCGCGCTGATCTCGATCGCGCAGCTGATCGAGCACCGGCGGCATTGCGAGCGGATGGTCAGCCGGGTGGTGCAGACCAGGGTGCCGAATTCCTACGGCGAGTGGCAGGCGATCGGCTACCTGAACTCCCTGGACGGCACCGAGCACCTGGCGCTGGTTCTCGGCGATCTTGATCAGCTCAGCGGCAGCCGGCCTGCCCAGGACGTGCTCGTCCGGATGCACTCGGAGTGCCTGACCGGAGACGTGTTCGGCTCGCGGCGGTGCGACTGCGGGGCGCAGCTGAACGCGGCCATGGCCGCGATCGAGGCAGAGGGCCGGGGGATCGTGCTCTACCTGCGGGGTCATGAGGGCCGCGGGATCGGCCTGCTCAGCAAGCTGCGCGCGTACCAGCTGCAGGACGCGGGCGCGGACACCGTGGACGCGAACACCGAGCTCGGCCTGCCGGTCGACGCCCGTGAGTACTCCACCGGCGCGCAGATGCTCGCCGACCTCGGGGTCGGCTCGCTGCGGCTGCTGACCAACAATCCGGCAAAGGTGAAGGGCCTGGCGGACTTCGGGCTCAAGGTGACCGGCACGGTGTCGCTCCCGGTCACGCCGACCGCGGACAACCTGCGGTACCTGATCGCGAAGCGGGACCGGCTCGGCCACCTGATCGAGCTGTCAGCGCCGGAGAACGGGCTGGGCCGGGCGGTCGACGCCGCCGGGACCGGCGAGGCGGCGATCGGCGCGAGAGATACGGACGGCCGGTGAGCGGAGTGGGGCGGCCGGCTGCCGCGGTCGTGGAGGCACGGGGCCTGCGGCTGGCGATCGCCGCCGCCCGGTGGAACCCGGAGATCACCGACGCCCTGGTGGACCGGGCCGTGGCGGCGGCGCGGCGGTGCGGCATCGAGGCGCCGCTCGTGGTGCGGGTGCCGGGGGCTGTCGAGCTGCCCGTGGTCGCGGCCGAGCTGGCCAGGCGGCACGACGCGGTCGCCTGCCTGGGTGCCGTGATCCGGGGCGGGACGCCGCATTTCGACTACGTCTGCGAGGCGGTCACCTACGGGCTCGCCAGGGTGGCGCTCGACACCGGCACGCCGATCGGCAACGGCGTTCTGACCTGCGACGATGTGACGCAGGCCCGGGAGAGGTGCGGGGGTAAGGGCAGCACGCAGGACAAGGGCTGGGAGGCCGTGGTGGCGGCCCTGGAGACCGCTCTCGTGCTGCGCGGCCTGCGCGGTTCCGGCAGCTAGCCGGGAACCTCGCGACCGGCGGCCCGGCGCCTGGGCCCCGGGCGGCGCTCCGGTGATCACGCGGCCCTAGTGGCCCGCCAGAGCAGACCCGCCAGCGCAGGCTATAGCGTATGGGTTCCGTGGGGACGCAACTGGTCAGCAAGAGCACGGGCGTCCTGGCCGACGGGCGCGAGATCATCTATTTCGACGAGTCGCCCGGGCTCTTCCGCGGCGACGTCAGGGACAGCAGGGATCTGCCCCCCAGAGCGCCAGGCGGGGCCGTCGCGGTCACCGGCGAGTCCGGGCTCCGCTGGGACCCGCTGATCGGGGAGTGGGTGGTGCTGGCCGCACAGCGCCAGGATCGGACCTTCCTGCCGCCGGCCGACCTGTGCCCGCTGTGCCCGTCGGGGCCTGGCCGGCCCACCGAGATACCCGCTGCCGACTACGACGTCGTGGTGTTCGAGAACCGCTTCCCGTCGCTGCGCGGCGCCGGTGTCGCGGGAGCGGCGCCAGACGGCGCCGCCGTGGCCGGGCTCGGCGCGCAGCGTCCCGCGTTCGGCCGCTGCGAGGTGGTCTGCTTCACCTCCGACCACGATGCGTCGTTCGCCAGCCTGACACCGCGGCGCGCGCGCACGGTGGTCGAGGCGTGGGCGGACCGGACCGCCGAGCTCGGGGCGATGGCGGGCGTCGCGCAGGTGTACTGCTTCGAGAATCGCGGCGAGGAGATCGGCGTGACGCTGCATCACCCGCACGGGCAGGTGTACGCGTTCCCGTTCGTGACTCCGCGCACGGCGCGGATGCTGGAGCAGGCACGACGCTACCGGCGCGGCGGCCGGCGCAACCTGTTCGATGACTTCCTGGCCAGGGAGCTGGCAGCGGGAACCAGGGTGGTGGCGCGCAACGAGCACTGGATCGCGTTCGTGCCCGCCGCGGCGCGCTGGCCGTTCGAGGTGATGCTCTTCCCCGCAGTGCGGGTCGCCGACATTCCCGCGCTGGGCGCCGCGCCGCGGGCTGCCTTCTGCGACCTGTATCTGGATGTGCTCCGCCGTCTCGACGGGCTGTTCGGGATCCGGATGCCGTACATCGCGGCATGGCATCAGGCGCCGGTCGGCGACGCTTTCGCCCGCACCGAGTTCGGGCTGCACTTGCAGGTGATGGCCGTCCGGAGGGCGCCGGGCAAGCTGAAGTACCAGGCCGGCACCGAGTCGGGGATGGGAGTCTGGATCGGCGACGTGACGCCGGAGGCGGCGGCGCTCCGGCTGCGGGAGGCCCGGTGATGCCCGGCCTCGCCCGGATCGGCCGCGGGAGCTGGCCGGGTCGGCAGGGGTGGTGGCCTTCGACGAGACGTTCGGCGGCCACGGCATGAGGCCGGCGGAGCTCATCGGCGCCGGGCCAGCGGACCGTGCCAGGCGGTTCGGGCGACGCCAGGACCTGCGGCCGGGCGGGCGCGCCCCCGCCGCGGCGAGCGCCCGCCCGGCCCCTGCTGAGCCGGTCGCTGCTAGCTGCCTAGCTGCTGAGCCGGTCACCACTAGCTGCTGAGCCGGTCACCGGCAGCTGCCGAGCCGGTCACCGCCGGCTGCCGCGCCGGTCAGAAAGTGGAGAACTGGTAGATGGTCGTGGAGTCGAACTCCTGACCGGGCCTCAGCTCGGTGGACGGGAAGGTCGGCTCGTTCGGCGAGTCAGGGAAGTGCTGCGTCTCGAACGTGTAGCCGTCGCTCTGCCGGTAGATGTGGCCGCTGATGCCTACCAGCGTGCCGTTGAGGAAGTTGCCGCTGTAGAACTGAACGCCTGGCTGATCGGTCCAGACGGTCAGCTCGCGGCCGGTGCGCAGGTCCCACGCCTGGGCGGCGAGGCGGAGGCCGTCCATCGTCGGGCCGGTCTGGTTCAGCACCCAGTTGTGGTCGTAGCCCTGGGCGATGAGCAGCTGCGGGTTGTCCACGTTGATGCGGGAGCCGATCGTGTGCGGCGTGCGGAAGTCGAACGGCGTGCCGGCGACCGGGGCCGCGTTCGGCAGGGGGATCTGGGTGGTGTCGGTGGGTGAGTACTTGTCGGCGTTGATCTGCACCAGCTGGTTGTAGACGGTGCCCGAGGCCTCGCCCGCCAGGTTGAAGTAGTCGTGGTTGGTGACGTTGATCACCGTGTTCGCGCCAGCGACTGTGGCGTGGTAATGCATGCCCAGCTGGTTGCGGTTGTTCAGGGTGAAGACGACGGTAAGAGTGAGCGTGCCGGGATAGCCGGTGCAGTGGCAGCTGGGCTCGAAGGCCGAGCCCTCGTCACCGTTCGGGCTGACTATGGTCATGGCCACGCCGACCGAGCCGGGAGTCGATGGCAGCACCCGAGCGGTCCAGATATGGTTGCCGAACCCGACGAAACCGCCGTGCAGGCTGTTCACTCCGTTGTTGATGGGCAGCGTGTAGGTGTGCGGGACGCCGTGCTGCTTCAGCACGAACGTGCCCTCGTCGATCCGGTTGGCGTAGCGGCCGACGGTCTCGCCGAAGTAGGGGCCGCCCACCGGGGGCGGAGCGCTGGCCTTGCTGATGTAGTCCTGGAGCGTACGGAAACCGAGGATGACGTCGGCCTGGTTGCCGTGACGGTCAGGCACCGTGATCGACTGCTGGATGGCGCCATAGGTAAGAAGCCTGACCTGCATGCCAGCGCAGCTGGTGAGCGTGTACTGGAACACCGGCTTCATCCCCGGGTAAGGGGCGTCGGAGAAGTTCCCGAGGAACCTGCTGGAGATCGTCGGGTGGCAGGGGTCGGAGCCAGCTGCCGGCGCGTACCGCATGCCCAGCGAGCCGGCCGCGGCCAGCGCGAGGCCGATGGCGGCGCCGATCCGCACAGCCGCAAACGTGACTCCTCGAGGCGATATCGAACGCATGAGTCTCCCTCCGTCGGAGTGTCCTGAGGTCGGCACCTGGCCGCCCTTCACCTCGATTGTTAACGCTAACACGACGAGGCGCTAGTGCTCACGTGGGAGAATATCCATCTTTCTCGGGATTGGCTGGAGTGACGACTGGGCGGGTGCTCGGCGTCGGCACGTCGGCCGGCCGCTCGCGGCCAGGCCGCAGGCAGAACATCTCCTTCCGGGCGCAGGCAGATCGCGCACCGGCGGCATGGCGCCTGCCCGCCAGGAGTCCCGGTCGGCCGCCCAGGCTACTCGCGCGACGCCTGGCTCTTCGGGCCCGGCGCACCGCAGCGGGCCGTCACCTCGCGGCGGCATCGGCGTGCCGCTTTCGCACCGGCTGGCGCTGATCTGGCCGGCCGCGCACCGACCCGACCCCACACCGGGCTGGCCTCGCGCCGGGATGCCCGGATCGGGCTGCCCGCGCATCAGGAGCGCACTTTCTGCGTCGCCCGGATGTCCATGATCGTTTTGCGGCAGTAGGGCCGCTCCGGCCCAGCGTCACATGTTGATATCTGATCGGCCGCGTTAGCAGTTTGTTCATTGACGCGGATGCCGGCTTGTTCTAGCTTGTAGCCTCATAAAGGTCTTTTGGCACCAAGACTGTGAGCGCTCACACCAACAGCGTGTACTGCGAGGGCGGGCTCGCTGTCCCGTCCGTGCAGTATTCGTATGCTGGGAGCCCTCAGGCTACGGCAGCGTCGCCGTGGTAGCTGCGTGGCCGCGCGCGACCTGGCAACCAGAGAGACCCGATCGACGCCCAGCGCCAGCGGACCCACGGCCGGGCTGCATAAGTCAGGAAGAATCAGTCGGCCGCGCAGTGATCCGGCCCGATCGCAAGGGAATGGAGACCTCTCATGGACTCAGTCCACCCCAAGGTTGACGAGGCGATCCAGACACTCAACATGAAGGACGGGCCGACACGTCGGCGGCTGCTGGCCGGCACCGGGCTGGTCAGCGCGACCGGCGCGGCTTCAGCGCTGCTCGCGGCGTGCAGCAGCTCCTCGTCAAGCGCCGCCGCGACGAAGAGCACGATCGGCAACTTCCCGAAGACCCCGCCGTGGCAGTTCTGGTTCGTCAACCACGTCACCACCAACCTCTTCTTCGCCCCTACTCAGTTCGGCATGGCCGACGCGGCCGCGCTGCTCGGCCTGCCCAAGCCCAAGTGGACCGGGTCGCAGACCTCGAACGCCGCGCAAATGGCGGTTGCCATCACGAGCGCGACCACCGCCAAGGCCGCGGGCATCGCGACCACGGTGATCAACGCCACCACGTTCACCACTCCCGTGATGGACGCCATGAACGCCGGCATCCCGGTCGTGAGCTACAACGCGGACGGGGTCGTCCTTAAGGGCGGCGTCGCCAGCATCGGCACTAACCGGCTCTGCTACGTCGGCCAGGCGCTCTACCTGTCGGGTCAGCAGATGGGCCAGCGGATCAAGTCGCTCGTCACCACCCCAGGGGATATCGCTATCTTCATCGCTACCCCGGGCACCGGGAACATCCAGCCGCGCTACGACGGGGCGGCATCGATCCTCACCCCCGCTGGCTACACCGTGCACGAGATCGCGACCGGCGTGTCCACGTCCGCTGAGGAGGCGGCGGAGAAGGCCTACCTGCTCGGCAACAAGGCCAAGCTCAAGGGCGCGTTCGCGGTGGACGCGGGCTCGACCGAGCTGCTCGGCCCGTCACTGGCCGCGACCGGGCTGGTCGGCAAGATCCCGGCCGGCGGGTTCGACCTCACGCCAGGCACGCTCAGCGCGATCCAGTCCGGCCAGATTGACTTCACCATCGACCAGGAGCCCTACCTGCAGGGCTTCCTGCCGGTGATGTACCTCTACCTGTTCAACCTGACCGGCGGGCTGTCGCTGCCGCCGGACACCGACACCGGCCTGACCTTCGTGACCAAGTCCAACGTCGGGCCTTACCTGAAGTCCAAGACCACCTACGAAGGATCGTCCGGGGTCACCAAGCCCACCCTCGTCTCGCGGACCGGCGCGATCCAGAACCCCATCGCCACGACGAGCACGTGACGGAGCGCCGGGCGCAGACCCGGACCCTGGGCTAGGCGCGCCGGCGCCGGCTGCTGAGCCTGTGATCGCAGGCCGGCACCGGCGCCGGCGCGCTCCGCGAGCGCACGGAAGAAGGAGAGGCTGAGGTGAGCGAGACCGCCCAGCGCGCCCCAGCGGCCGCGGGAGAGCCATCTGGCGGACCGGTCGCAAGGAACGACATGCTGGGACGACTGAGGGAGGCTGGCGCCCGCCTCGTGCGCCAGCGGGAGGCGACCGTGTTCGTGGTCGTCCTGCTGCTGATCGTCTACTTCGGGTTCATCTCCACGGCCGGGCGGTCCACCTTCTTCACGAGGGTGGACCTGGTCAACCTGACCCAGATCGCGGCGCCGATCATCATCATCGCGATCGGCGAGGTGCTGCTGCTGATCTGCGGCGAGATCGACTTGTCGCCGGGCTTCGTCTACCTGTTCGCCCCGTTCCTGATGCACTACCTGATCGACTTCTATCACGTGCCCGCCATCCTCGCGATCGTGCTGTCGCTGGTCTTCGGGGCGGCCGTGGGCTGGATCAACGCCTTCCTGACCGTCAACGTGGGACTGCCGTCGTTCATCACCACCCTGGGCACCGGCTTCATCCTGTGGGGCCTCACGCTCACCACCTGCCACGACGAACAGGCCAACATCCCGGGCTCGACGGTGACGATCGGCCGGTATCTCGGCAGCGACGCGTGGTCCGAGATCATCTGGGCGGTCGTGCTCGTGGTCATCTTCCACGTGGTGCTCACCAGGACCAGGTGGGGGCTGCACACGATCGCGGTCGGCGGCAACCAGCTCGGGGCCAGGGAGGCGGGCGTCAACGTCGCCAGGATCAAGTACGGGAACTTCATGATCACTGGCGTGATGGGTGCGTTCGTCGGGCTCCAGATCGCGTTCCAGACATCGATCATCGACCCGTCGGCCGGCCAGTACCTGCCGATGTTCTACTCGGTGGCCGCCGCGGTCATCGGCGGCACCGCGATGCTCGGCGGGTCGGGCACCATGATCGGCGCGTTTCTCGGCGCGGCGATGCTCGCCGTGCTCACCGACGGCTTCGATGTACTCGGGGTCAGCGCGAACCCGTACAACATCATCCTGGGCGGGACGATCCTGGTCGCTATGGTCGCTAATGTCCAGCTCACACGGCTACGAGGGGCAGGGAGAGCCCGATGACCGCCCAGGCATCCGAGGGCCCGTCCGGGTCGGCCGGCCAGAACGGTGACGTGCTGACCGTCGAGCACGTCGCGAAGCGGTTCGGCGCGGTGACCGCGCTCGTTGACGTGAACATGCGCCTGGCGCACGGCGAGGTACTCGGCCTGATCGGCGACAACGGCGCTGGCAAGTCCACATTGCTGAAGATCCTCTGCGGATTCCAGCAGCCTGACTCAGGCCGGATCGTGCTTCACGGCGAGGAGGTCACGCTCAAGTCCGTCGACCATGCCCGCTCGCTCGGCATCGACGCGGTATACCAGGACCTCGCCCTGATCGATCAGCTCAGCGTCTACCACAACATATTTCTCAACCGGGAGCGGGTGCGCTGGCCGCTGCTGAGCAACCGGACCATGCGCAAGCTCGCCAGGGAACGCCTGGACGACATGGGCATCGGCCTGCAGTCGGTGGATCTCCCGGTCGCCAGGCTGTCCGGCGGGCAGCGGCAGGCGATCGCGGTGGCGCGTGCGGTGTATTCCGAGGCGAAGATCCTGCTGCTGGACGAGCCGCTGGCAGCCATGGGCGCCAAGGAGGCGGCGCTGATCCTTGACCTGATCCGGGATCTCAAGAGCCGCGGGGACGTGTCCGTGATCGTGATCGCGCACAACTACGGGCAGGTGCTCGAGATCTGCGACCGGGTGAACCTGCTCCAGCACGGCGGGATCACGCTGGACAAGCCAAGCAGGGACACGTCGGTACAGGAGCTGAACGACATCGTGATCGCCGAGTACCGCAGGGCCCTTGAGGAGCGCCAGCGCGCGGTCGGCTAGGCAGATCGGCCGGCCTGGCGTTCTGGCCGGTGACCGCCGCTCTCGGCGGGCGGCTCAGACCTGCACGTACTCGATGCCCGCGAGCTGGCAGAAGACCTTCCAGCCGGCCGCGTGGTGGCCGAGGTTCATCACCTCGTGGTGCGGGCCGCCGGCGGCCAGCCAGCCGTCGAGGCAGTCGCGCAGCCCGGAGGCCGGGCGGAACTGGCCGTATGGCATCTCAAGGGCGGGCAGTTCCTGGCTGTCCAGATTCTCGCCTTCGGCGACCACGAGCCGGAACCGCTCGCCTTCCAGGGACACCAGCGTGGCCAGGGTGGCAGGCCCTGGCTGGTACTGGAACAGGAAGGTGGGCGGGTCGTCCAGCCTGCCGATGCCGAGCGGCCGCTTGATCAGCTTCACCGGCCGGTCGCTCCGGGCGATCTTCCAGTTGCCCTCGCCCATGTGGCTCATCAGCACCGAGTCTGACGGGAAGTCCATCGCGTACATCTCGGTGAAGTGGGCGTCGCCGATCAGGGTGTGCCCGGCGGAGACGAGGCAGGCGCTCAGCACGTCCCCCTCGGCGGCGTAGCCGTAGCCCTTGGCCATCAGGCTGGAGGCGGCCGCGAGCGGCAGCCGGGAGAACCGGCCGTCCTCGCCGATCGCGTCGAAGTGCGCGGTGTAGGCGCCGAAACCGCGGCTGGTCAGGATGTGCTCGATCGCGACCTGCATTCGGGCGTGGTCCTCCCGCTCGCCCGCGCTGAGCCTCGGGTCGATCTCGAACCTCGCGTCCTCGAACGCGATCACCTCGCTGATCTCGGCGTCGGTCACCGCGAGCATGCCCCGGTACATGTCACCGGGCGCGACCGCGAGGATCTCCGGGCCGAGACTCCTGATCAGAGCGCTCTCGTCCACCCGGATGTCGCCCATGTCGTTCATGGCGTAGCCGAACAGCGCGACCTTGAGCGACTTCCAGGCGGTGACCGCGGCGGCGGCCCGTGCCCACCTGCCGACGTTCACGCCGAACGAGTCGCTCCTCCAGTCGTCGGTGAGCACGCAGAACCGCCGTCCAGCCCGGACCATCGCGTTGGCGGTGTCCTGCGCGCCGTGGACTCCCTGGTTATAGGTCATGTCGGCCATGTCCCAGGCCGGGGTGACGCTGGGCTCGGGCTGGATGTTCGCCATCAGGATGGGCAGCCGGGATTCGGCGAGCAGCCTCGCGACTCGCATGGCGGGGCCGTAGGTGAGCATCACCACCATGACGCCGTCCAGGCCGGCGTTCTCGAACGCGCGCATCTCGCGCTCCGCGTCCTGGCGGTACTTGACTGGCTTGCTCGGGATGAACTCGCCCGCGCCGGCCAGATGCGCGGCGATCTCGGCCGCGTAGCCCTCCTGCCGCTGCGCTATCCCCGGGATCATCTCGTCGTACAGGTCCTGCATGATGCCGAGGATCCCGATCCGCGGCTTGCGGTCAGCCATGCGTTTCCTCCTCTGGTCCCGCGCCTCAGCGCTGGCCGTACTGCTCCTTGTAGCGCTTGTGCAGGGCGTCCACCTGATCTTGCGGCAGGGGCTCCAGGTCCCCGCGAGCGGAGGCGATGTGGACCGTCCTCGCCGCGTCCTCGCACATCACGGCGGCCTTGACGGCGTCACGGGCGGTGGGCCCGATGGTGAACACGCCATGGCTGCGCAGCAGCACGGCGGGGGAGCGGTGGCCGGTCAGGACCGACACGATGACCCGGCCGATCTCGTCCCCGCCGATCAGCGCGAACGGCCCGACCGGGATCTCGCCGCCGAACTCGTCGGCCATGGCGGTGATCACGCACGGGATCGCCTTGCCCCGTGCCGCCCACGCGGTCGCATACGTCGAGTGGGTATGCACGATGCCGCCGACTTCGGGCATCTGCCGGTACACATGCGCGTGCGTCGCGGTGTCGCTGGACGGGAGGTATCCGGCCTCGACCGGTGTGCCGTCAAGGTCGCACAGGACCATGGCCTGCGGCGTGAGGTCGGCGTAGGCTATCCCGCTCGGCTTGATGACCATCAGTCCGGTGCCGGGGACGCGCGCCGAGACGTTCCCTGACGTCCAGGCGACCAGGTTGCCGCGAACCAGCGCCGCATGCAGCTCGCAGACCTCTTCCCTGGCGCGCGCGATGGCCGCGCCGATGGCCGGATCCGCCGTCGGCCCGGTGCTCATCGCGAGCCCCCTTCCTGGCTGGCGGGTTCCCGGCGAGCGATGACCCGGTCCCTGATCGCGCGGAGCCGGTGCATGACCTGGTTGGTCCCGCGACCGAAGTAGTCGTGCAGTGCCGCGTACTCGGCATACAGCTCGTCGTAGACGTCCGCGCTGGCCGGGTCGGGGACGTAGACCGCCTGGTGCTTGCTGCCCATCGCCGCCGCGGCGGCCGGGACATCGGGGTAGGCGCCAGCGGCGACCGCGGCGTGGATGGCGGAGCCTAGCGCCGGGCCCTGCTCGGAAGCGATCAGGCTGAGCGGACGGCGAGTCACGTCCGCGTACACCTGCATGACGAACTTGTTCTTTATCAGCCCGCCCGCGATCACCAGCTCGGCAACCGGCACGCCGGCGGCGCCGAAGGCGTCGATGATGACCCGGGTCCCGAATGCGGTCGATTCCACCAGCGCCCGGTAGATGTCCGGGGCTCTGGTAGCGAGCGTCAGGCCGACGAGCGCCCCGGACAGGTGATGATCGACGAGCACCGACCGGTTGCCGCTCAGCCAGTCCAGGGCGATCAGCCCGTGCTCGCCAGCGGGCTGGCCGGAGGCCTGCGCCGACAGCAGGTCGTGCACTGATTCGCCGCGGCGCTCCGCCTCAGCCCGGTAGGCAGGGGGGACCGCGTGGTCGGCGAACCAGGCGAAGATGTCCCCGACGCCGCTCTGCCCCGCCTCGTAGCCCCACAGCCCGCGGGTGATGCCGCCGTCCACCACGCCGCACATGCCCGGTACCTCGGCGAGGTCGGTCCCGTTCATGACATGGCAGGTCGACGTGCCCATGATGGCGACCATCTGCCCGGGCGCGATCGCCGCGGCAGCGGGCGGGGTAACGTGCGCGTCGACATTGCCGACCGCGACCGCAGTGCCCTCAGGCAGGCCGGTCCACCTGGCTGCCTGACCGGTCAGCGATCCGGCCCGCGCGCCGAGCGGCAGGACCGGGTGCTCTAGCTTCTCGGCCGCGAAGCCGGCGAACCGCGGATCAAGCGCGCCGAGGAACTCGCGGGACGGGTACCGGCCGTCCTGCCGAATGCCCTTGTAGCCCGCGGTGCAGGCGTTCCTCGTCTCAACCCCGGTGAGCTGCCAGATGATCCAGTCGGCCGCCTCGATCCACCGCTCGGTCCGCTGGTAGACCTCCGGGTCCTCGTCGAGCAGCTGGAGCGCCTTGGCGAATTCCCACTCGGCGGAGATCTTCCCGCCGTACCGGGCGATCCACGGCTCGCCGCGCTCGTGCGCCAGCGCGTTGACCCGGTCGGCCTGCGGCTGCGCGGCATGATGCTTCCACAGCTTCGGATATGCGTGCGGCCGGCCGTCCAGCCCGGGCAGCTGGCACAGCGGGGTCCCGTCGGCGCGCACCGGCATGACCGTGCAGGCGGTGAAGTCCGTGCCGATGCCGATCACCGTCGCCGGATCGATCCCGGCGCTGGCGACAGCCGCGGGCACCGCGAGCCGCAGCACGTCGCGGTAGTCCTGCGGATCCTGCAGCGCCCAGTCCGGCGGGAGCGCGGCGCCGGTCGCCGCCAGCGAGTCGTCCATCACGCCGTGCCGGTACTCATGGACGGCCGTGCCAAGCTCTGCCCCATCACGCACCCGAGCGACCAGGGCGCGCCCGGACAGCGTGCCGAAATCTATGCCGACGACGCAGGCGGCTGAGTTGTTAGCGCTAACAGGCATGGCCCTTGTCATGTTACCTCCTGGACTGCCCCCCGCTAAGGTCCGGTCCGGTTAACGTCCGCGCCGGGTCGCGCTGGCGCGGACAATCAGCTCCGGCGCTACCGGGATGCCGGGCCGGGGTTCCTGGTGGCTGGTGATCCGGTCGACCAGCAGGCGGAGCGCCCGCCTGCCGAGCTCGCCGAAGTCCTGGCGCACGGTGGTGAGCGGCGGCAGGAAGAACGCCGACTCCGGGATGTCGTCGAATCCGACCAGGCTGACATCCTCCGGCACGCGGATACCCCGTTCGGACAGCGCGCGCAGCAGGCCGAGAGCCATCTGGTCGTTCGCGCAGAAGACCGCCGTCACTCCGGGCAGCTGGGAGAGCTGGCTGCCCAGCTCGTAGCCGGAGCGGGCGGACCAGTCCCCGTGCAGCGGCTCGAGCTGCGGCGCGCCCGCTGCCCGCAGCGCCTGACTCCAGCCATCCAGGCGCTCCTGCGCATCCAGCCAGGAGGCCGGGCCGGCCACGTGATGGACGGTCTCGTGGCCAAGATCGAGGAGGTACCGCGTCGCGGCGAGCGCCCCGGCCGCGTTGTCGATGGCGACTGAGGCCAGCGGCGTGCGGGTGCCGCAGCCGACCGCGACCAGGGGCACGTCCGCTGGCACCTCGCTGAGCACGGCAACGGCCGGAACCTGCGGCGCGATGACGATGATCCCCTCGACGGCCTGCCCGAGGAAACGATCAACGGTGTCGAGCACCGAGCGGCGGTCGACCGCCTGCGGGCTGGCAACGGAGACGAAGTAGTCGGGGCATGCCGCCTGCTCGATCCCGTAGAGCATCGAGGCCGGGCCGTAGAACGTGGTGTCGAAGCTGATCACGCCCAGCACGTTGGTGCGCTTGGTGACCAGTGAGCGCGCCGCCGCGTTAGGCCGGTAGCCGAGCGCGCGGATCGAGGCGAGCACGTTCTCCCGGGTCTGCGGCCTGACATTGGGATGCTCGTTGAGCACCCGGGAGACAGTCTGGTGCGACACGCCAGCCAGCCGCGCGACATCCTCCATGGTCGGCCGACTGGCCCGGCCGCTCCCCGTCAGTGCCACCAAGCTCCTCGTCGCCACTAAGCTCCTCGGTGTCGGCCTTGCCGCGATCCCGTGCGGTACAGTGGCCCAGCTGTTATCGCTCACATCCCTCAGGCCAGATGTTGCCCGGCCGGAACATTGTCTCCCGAACACGCCATGAGAACCTACAGGTGAGGTCTGGATCAGCCCGCAGAAGGGGCCGCGATGCTGGTCGCCGGAGTGGACTCGTCAACGCAGTCCACCAAGGTCATGCTATGCCGGGCGGACAATGGCGCGGTCGTGGGCAGCGCCAGCGCGCCGCATCCGGCCGGAACCGAGTGCGACCCGGCGGCGTGGTGGGCAGCGCTGCGGCAGGCCGGGGACGGGCTGCTCGACCGCGCGGACGCGGTCGGCGTGGCAGGGCAGCAGCACGGGATGATCGTTCTTGACGAGCCCGGCGAGGTGATCAGGCCGGCGGTGCTGTGGAACGACCTGCGCTCCGCGGACGCCGCGTCCGAACTGGTCCGCGAGCGCGGCGGCCCGCAATGGTGGGCCGCCCGGACCGGGAGCGTGCCGACCGCCTCGTTCACGGTAACCAAGCTGCGCTGGCTGGCGACCCGCGAGCCGGCCAATGCCGCCCGCGCCGCTTCGGTGCTGCTGCCGCACGACTGGCTGACCATGCGGCTGTGCTCCGCCTCCGGCGGCGGCGCCGGCGGCGCCCGGCCGCCGGCCGACCCGGCTACCGACCGTGGCGACGCATCGGGCACGGGCTACTTCTCGCCGGCGGCCGGGATCTGGCTGCCTGACGTGGCGGCCGCGGCGCTCGGCCATCCGGTCCGGCTGCCGCGAGTAGCCAGGCCGGCCGACGTCGTGGGCGAGACGGCCTGGGGGGCGGCGGTGTCCGCGGGAACCGGCGACAACATGGGCGCCGCGCTCGGCCTGGGACTTGAGCCCGGGGACGTCGCGATCTCGATCGGGACCTCGGGCACCGCGTTCGCGGTAAGCACGGTGCCTGCCGCGGACCCGTCCGGCGCCGTCGCCGGGTTCGCGGATGCGACCGGGCGGTTTCTCCCGCTGGTGTGCACGGTCAACGCGGGACTGGTGCTGTCAGCGGCGGCCGCCCTGGCGGGTACTGACGTCGATGGCCTGTCCGCCTTGGCGCTCGGCGCGCAGGCAGGCGCGGGCGGGCTGACCCTGCTGCCTTACCTGGACGGCGAGCGCACGCCGGACCGGCCCGGCGCGACCGGGGTGCTCAGGGGGCTGACGACCCGGAACGCATCCAGGGAGAATCTGGCCAGGGCTGCGGTCGAGGCGGTGCTTGCCTCGCTTGCCGACGCCGCTGACCTGCTAGCCGGGCAGGGCGTGCCGCGCCGGCGGGTGCTGCTGATCGGAGGTGGCTCGCGTTCGGAGGCGGTGCGCACGCTGGCGCCGGGCATTTTCGGCACGCCGGTGCTCGTGCCAGAGCCCGGGGAGTACGTGGCGCGCGGCGCCGCGCGCCAGGCCGCCTGGGCGCTGGCCGGGACGCCGGGACCACCAGACTGGCCACCGGGCCGGCCGGCCATCGAGTACGCCAGCCCGCCTCAGCCGGATATCCGCGCCAGGCACGCGGCGCTCCGGGACGACACCGCAACCTGGATGGAAGGGACTCGCCGGTGAGCACAGGACGTTACGCACCCGCACCAGCCGATCGGTTCTCGTTCGGCATCTGGACCGTCGGCTGGCAGGGCGTCGACGTATTCGGATCCGCGATCCGCCCGCCGATGCCCGCGGACCGTGCGGTGCGCAAGCTCGCCGAGATCGGTGCGTACGGGGTGAATTTCCACGACAACGACGTGTTCGATTTCGGCGCTACCGAGGCGGAGCGGGAGCGGCGGATCGCCGCGTTCCGGGCGGCGCTCGATGAGACCGGGCTGGTGGTGACCACCGCGACCACGAACCTGTTCTCGCACCCGATCTTCAAGGAGGGCGGGTTTACCGCCAACGACCGGGACGTGCGCAGGTTCGCGCTCGCCAAGGTGATGCGGAATCTCGACCTGGCCGCCGAGCTCGGCGCCCGGGTGTACGTGTGCTGGGGCGGGCGCGACGGCGCGGAGTCCGGCGCCGCCAAGGACATCCGCGCTGCCCTCGACCGGTGCAAGGAGGCCTTCGACGTCCTCTGCGGGTACGTGCTTGACCACGGGTACGACCTGAGGTTCGCGATCGAGCCGAAGCCGAACGAGCCCCGCGGCGACATCCTGCTGCCCACCGCCGGTCACGCGCTGGCCTTCATCAACGAGCTCGAGCATCCCGAGATCGTGGGCCTCAACCCCGAGGTCGGGCACGAGGAGATGTCCGGGCTGAATTACGCGCACGCCATCACCCAGGCGCTGTGGCACGGCAAGCTGTTCCACATCGACCTGAACGGCCAGCATGGCCCGCGCTACGACCAGGACCTGCGGTTCGGCGCCGGTAACGCACGGGGGGCGTTCTGGGTCGTCGATGCCCTGGAGTCTGGCGGATACGGCGGGCCGGTGCACTTCGACTTCAAGCCGCCGCGTACCGAGGACGACCATGGTGTCTGGGAGTCGGCCGCAGCGTGCATGCGCAACTACCTGATCCTCCGGGAGAAGGTCCGCGCGTTCCGCGCCGACCCCGACGTCGCCGGTGCGCTGGCCGCCGCGCGGGTCCCCGATCTCTCGCTGCCGACCCTGTCCGACGGCGAGACCTGGCGCGACATCCAGGGATTCACTCCAGACGTAGCCGCGCTCGGCGAGCGAGGGATGGCGTTCGAGCGCCTCGACCAGCTCGCCCTTGAGCACCTCTACGGCGTCAGGTAGGCCCGGCCGCCCCGCCTGCCGGTCACCGGGTGACCTCTTCCATGGCGCCGGTGTCGAAGACCAGCCCGTGCCCCGGCGGGGTCCTGGCCCGCAGGCTGTCGCCCGTGATGACTACCCCGCTCGGCCGGGCCAGCGCGCCGAGGGCGGCGAAGGAGCCTTCGTCGATGTCCTCGATCATGGGTGGCAGCGGCAGGCACATGGCCAGCTGCCCGGAGATGTCGGGCAGCAGGTGCGGCATGACCGGGATGTCGAACAGCCGGGCCAGCCGGGCGATGCGCAGGAACGGGGTGATGCCGCCGACCCGGCAGATGTTCGGCTGGAGGTAGTCGCAGCCGCCGGCCAGGAGCATGTCCCTGAACTGCGCTTCGGTATACAGGCTCTCGCCGGCGGCGATGGGGATGTCGATAGCGTCCCGCAGCCGCGCGTAGGCGCCGAAGTCCTCGGCCGGCAGCGGCTCCTCCAGCCAGAAGATGTCGAACGCCGATAGTGCCCTGGCGGCCCGGCGGGCGGCCGGGACGTCCCACAGCTGGTTCGCGTCGACCATGAGCTGCCGGCCGGGCCCGATGATCCGGCGGACCGCGGCCACCCGGTGCAGGTCTTCATCCAGGCTGGGCTGGCCGACCTTGATCTTGACCCTGGTATGGCCAGCCGCGATCCAGCGGCTCACCTGCTCCTCGAGCTCGTCCAGCGTCAGGTGCCGGTTGACGCCGCTGGCGTATACCGGCACCAGGTCGCGGTGCCGGCCGATCAGGTCGGCCAGGGGAAGCCCGGCGGCCTTGGCCGCCAGGTCCCACAGGCCGATGTCGATCGCCGCCATCGACAGCGTGGCGATCCCGCCGCCAGCCTCGCGCAGGTGCAGCCAGAGCCGGTCCCAGGCCGCGGCCGGCGCCACCGGGCCGCCCTCGGCGACCGGCCGGCAGTCCGCCTCGACCATAGCGGCGACCGCCTGCGCCCCGGCCCGGACCGCCCAGCTGAAGCCCTGCCCGGTGCGGCCGTCGCTGCTTTCGACCGTGGCGGCGATCAGGTACTGGCAGGTCGCCACCGGGCCCCACGGCCGGGGCATCGGCAGCCGGTAGGTCCTGCTGCTCACCGCCGTGACATGCGCGCTCATGACAGTCCGTCGGCGTCGTAGGCCGGCCCGCAGAACTCGCCGCCCAGATAGCCGAGCACGGGGTCATCATGGGCGGGCTCGCCGCGCTCCGCGATCACCGCGGCAGCGTAGCGCTCGGCGTCGTCGCGGGGCTCGTAGCCCAGCGCGCGAGCCTCGGCCAGGCTGACCCAGCCGCCCCTGGTGTTGCGGGATACCCCGTAGACCACGCGGAACCCCGGCCGGCTGGCCGCCAGGCACGCCTCGAACAGCCGTCCCGCGTCATCGGGAGACAGCCACGTGGACAGCCCCCGGACGGTCCGCGGGCGGTCGGCGCAGGTGAGGATCCGCAGGCAGATCACGTCCATGGCGTACCGGTGGTGGTACAGGGCGGCGAGCGCCTCGCCGGCCGCCTTGGACACGCCGTAGTAGGTATCCGGCGCCGGGAAGGCGTAGTCCGGCACCGGGAACTCCGAGGCGGGCGTGAAGCCGACGGCATGGCTCGACGATGCGAACACCACCCGGCCGACGCCGGCCCGGCGTGCTGCCTCGAAGACGACGTAGGTGCCGCCGATGTTGACCTCGGCGATGCGGTCCCACGGTGCCTCGCCGGACAGCCCGCCCAGGTGGATCACGGCATCCGCCCCGGTGCAGGCCCGGGTCAGCGCCGCCAGGTCCGTGACCGATGCCCGGATGATCTCCTCGCCTGACCTGGCCGTCAGCGGCGCCACGTCCAGGAGCCGCAGCGTCCGGCCCGGGCCGGCCAGCCTGGGGCGCAGCATGGCGCCGATCCGCCCGGCCGCTCCGGTGATGAGGATGACGGGCATCGAACGCAGAGTCCCTGCCGCTCACGCGGGCCCGGTGCGGGCTCGCTGCCATGAAGACCGAATCGAGCCGCAACATTACCCGAGCGCGCTGAGGCCGCTCCGAGTGCCTGCCTCGGTGAGGCACTACGGTTGCCCGGTATGGAAGCACGCATTCTGGGCAGGACAGGCAGGGCGGTCTCGGTCATCGGTCTGGGCACCTGGCAGCTGGGCGCCGACTGGGGTGAGGTCGCCGAGTCCGATGCGCTCGCCGTGCTTGACGCGGCCGCGGAATCGGGGATCACCTTCCTGGACACCGCCGACGTCTACGGCGACGGCCGCAGCGAGCGGCTGATCGGCCGGTTCCTGGCTGGCAACCCGGGATTGCAGGTTACGGTGGCCACCAAGATGGGCCGCCGGGTGGTCCAGGACCCCGCGCTCTACACGGTCGGCAATTTCCGCGCCTGGACCGACCGGTCCCGTGCCAACCTGCGGCTGGACAGGCTCGACCTGGTCCAGCTGCACTGCCCGCCGACAGCGGTCTATTCGCTCGATGCGGTCTACGACTCCCTCGCCACGCTGGTCGCCGAGCAGCGCATCGCCGCGTACGGTGTCAGCGTCGAGACCTGCGACGAGGCACTGACCGCGATCGCCCGGCCGGGTATCGCGACCGTGCAGATCATCCTCAACGCGTTCCGCCGCAAGCCGCTGGAGAGGGTGCTGCCAGCCGCGCGGTCGGCGGGGGTGGGGATCATCGCCCGCGTCCCGCTCGCGTCCGGGCTGCTGTCAGGCAGGTACTCCCACGGCACCTCCTTCCCGGCAGACGACCATCGCTCATATAACCGCCGCGGCGAGGCGTTCGACGTTGGTGAGACCTTCTCGGGCGTCGATTTCGACACCGGCGTTGACGCGGCGCGGGAATTCGCCGCGCTGGCGCCGGCCGGGGCGGCCCCGGCGCAGGCCGCCCTCCGGTGGGTCATCCAGCAGCCCGGTGTCACCACCGTGATCCCAGGTGCGCGGAGCCCGGAGCAGGCACGGCAGAATGCTGCTGCCGCGGAGCTGCCGCCGTTCACCGGGGAAGAGCTCAGCAGCATCGAGGAGATCTACGACCGTCGCATCCGGAGCCAGGTCCACGACCGCTGGTAGCCGGCGGCCGGCCGGCGGATGGAGCAGGATCGATCGGATGCCGAGTTGATGAAGCCATCAGCGGTCGTCTTCGACAACGACGGCCTGCTGCTGGACACCGAGCCATGCTGGACCTCGGCGCAGGAGGCGCTGTTCCGGTCGCACGGCCAGGTATTCGACCTGGCGGCCAAGCGCGCGCTGGTTGGCACCTCCCCGCGAACGGCGGCGCCCATTCTCGAGCGGCTGCTGGCCCAGCCGCACGCTGGCCGGCAGCTCAGCGACGAGATGTACGCCCTGGCGCTGGTCGAGATCGGCCAGGGGGCGGTACCCCGGCCAGGCGCGGTGGACCTGGTCGCGAAACTCCGGTCGGCCGGCCTGCCCGCCGCCGTCGCCTCGAATGCGCCACGCCGGCACCTGCTGGCAGGCCTGCGCAGGGTCGGCATGGATGATGCGTTCGACGTCGTTCTTGGCGTCGATGACGTCCGCAACCCGAAGCCGGCCCCCGACCTGTACCTGGAGGCGTGCCGGGCGCTGAAGGTGGCGCCGGCCGCGACGATCGCGCTTGAGGACTCACCGCCCGGCGTCGCCGCGGCCCGCGCCGCCGGCCTGCGGGTGATCGGGATTCCGTCGATTCCCGGTGTCGTCCTGACAGCGGACCTGGTGGCCGCCAGCCTGGCCGATGCCGTCGTGCATCGTGCGCTCGGCCTCGAACCCTGATCGGAGCGAACGCTCGCTGAACCAGCCGGGGACGACCTGCACCGGGTCACGCGCCGGCCGGGCCGTAAGGTCGGCGGGCTTCAGTGCATCACCCAGCCGCCATCGACGGCGATTAGCTGCCCGGTGATGAACCCGCTTTCCTCGGTCGCGAAGAACAGCACGGCATTCGCGACATCGTCGGGCCGGCCGCGGCGCTTGACGGCCTGATGATCGAGGACGAACCGCTCGTATGCCGCGCGATCAGGATGGATCTCCTCGGCTGCGGTAGGGAACGCGCCGAGCGCCAGGGCGTTGACGGTTATGCCGTGCGGGCCGAGCTCTCGCGCGAGTGCCCGGGTGAGCCCGACCAGAGCGCCCTTCGATGTGACGTATGGCGCGAGCAATTCCCAGCCGCCGAAGAAGGTGATGCTCGTGATATTGACAATGCGGCCGAAGCCGGCTTCCCGCATGCCGGGGACCACCGCCTGGGCACATGCGAACGCCGCGTCGGCATTGATCCGCTGGACCCGCTGCCATTCCTGCGTCGTGTACTCCTCGAACGGCTTGCTGGGGTAGACCGCCGCATTGTTGACCAGGATGTCAATCTGGCCGTACTCGGCGGCAAGGCCGGTGACGAGGGCTCGGATCGCGTCCAGCTCGGCGAGGTCGGCAGGAATGAACCGGGCAGATCCTGGGCCCGCCTCCGCCTCGATCTCGGCCACGACCCGGTCCCCGGAGCTCACCGGCAGATCCAGCGCCAGCACCCTGGCGCCCTGACCCGCAAGCGCGGCGGCGGTCACCGAGCCCAGTCCGCCCGCCGCACCGGTCACCAGCGCGGTCCTGCCGATCAGCGACATCGCGTCCCTTCCTGCGCCGGTGTGTGCTACCCGAGTTAGCCGTGCGCGGCTAGTGATTGTGCCTGGGCACGTCGGCACCGCTCGCGCCGACGAGAAAGTCCAGGTCGGCACCCTGATCGGCCTGGAGCACATGCTCCACGTACAGCCGGGCGTAGCCCCTGCGATGCGGGTTCTCCGGCGGCGCCCACCGGTCCCGTCGCCGGGCGAGCTCGTCGTCGCTCAGCTGGAGGTTCAGCGTGCGAGCGGGCACGTCGAGCTCGATCCAGTCGTCCGTGCGGACCAGCGCGAGCGGGCCGCCCACCACTGCCTCCGGCGCGACGTGCAGGACGACGGTGCCGAATCCGGTGCCGCTCATCCTCGCGTCAGATATCCGGACCATGTCCGTCACGCCGCGCTCAAGAAGCTTGCGCGGTAGGACGAAATTGCCGACCTCCGGCATGCCGGGGTAGCCCTTCGGGCCAGCGCCCCGCACGACAAGCACGGTGGATTCGTCTGCCCGGAGCTGTGCGTCCCCGGCCGCCAGGTGGTACTCCTCGATGGAGTCGAACACCAGGGCCTGGCCGCGGTGCTTCATCAGGTGCGGCGACGCGGCCGACTGCTTGATCACCGCTCCGCCGGGGCACAGGTTGCCGTGCAGCACGGCGGTTCCGCTCCCGGGCGGCTGCAGCGGGTCGTCCGCGCTGCGGATGACGTCCCGGTTCCAGCACTGCGCGTCGGCGATGTTCTCGGCCAGCCTGCGGCCGGTCACGCCGACGTGGCCGGCGTGCAGCAGGTCGCCCAGTTCGGCCATGACCGCCGGGATCCCGCCGGCGTAACAGAAGTCCTCCATCAGGTAGCGCCCGGATGGCATCAGGTTGACCAGCGTCGGCACCGGCCGGGCCAGCTCGTCGAAATCGTCGAGGCGCAGCGGCACGCCGACCCGCCCGGCGATGGCGAGCAGGTGGATGACGGCGTTCGTCGACCCGCCGATTGCCGCGTTGATGACAATGGCGTTCTCGAACGCCTGCCTGGTCATGATCTGCGAAGGACGCAGGTCCGACCGTGCCAGCGCGACAATGCGCTGACCTGCGAGCTGGGCGGTGAGGAGGCGGCGCGAGTCAGCCGCCGGCCACGTCGCCGAACCGGGAAGAGCCATGCCGAGCGTCTCGGCGATGCACGCCATCGTCGAGGCCGTGCCCATCGTCATGCAGTGGCCGCAGGACCGGGCCATGCCGCTCTCGGCCGTGACGCACTCCTGCTCGGTCATCCGCCCAGCGGCAAGCTCCTGCTCGAACTTCCACACGTGAGTGCCCGACCCGACGTCAGCGCCCCGGTACTTGCCGTTGAGCATCGGGCCGCCGGTCACCATGATCGCCGGAAGGTCGACGCTCGCGGCGGCCATGAGCATCGCCGGGGTCGTCTTGTCGCAGCCTGACAGCAGCACGACGCCGTCGAGCGGGTTGGCCCGCAGCAGCTCCTCGACCTCCATGGCCATCAGGTTGCGGAACAGCATGGCGGTCGGCCGCATCAGCGTCTCGCCGAGCGACATGGTCGGAAACTCCAGCGGGAACCCGCCGGCCTGCCAGACACCGCGCTTGACCGCATCCGCCACGCCCCGAAGATGCACGTTGCACGG